>RDOE01000030.1 GCA_011364975.1 Promethearchaeota archaeon
TTTTTAAAAAAATTAATTTTAAAAAATAGTGGACTATCTTGATTCGGATAAAAAATATCGAAAATTTTAAAATTACCTTCTTAATACTATCTATACTTACATCATCAAGTATTTTATTGAACTCATTTTTATTTTTTCCAGAAAATGGGATCGATATAGTTGATAACGGATATAATGATAGTGATTTTCAAACCACTGATATTATAGCTCATCCAAAATCGAATTATTTTGGAGATGCTCCTTGGTGGAGTGATTCATTTGAGTATAGAAAGGTTATAAATATCACTAATCCTTACATGTCATCTTTTAAGGATTTTGGAGTTAGTTTTTCTTTTAATTACTATGAACTAGTTGAGAATGGGAAATTACAAGGGGATTTAGACGATATTAGAATAATAGAAAACGGTTGTTTGCGTAAATATTACGTAGTTAAAGATTATCCTTTATCAAATCAAGCTACTGTGTTTTTTGAGACAAATATTTCACAGAACACGGTAGAAACAGATACATATATGTATTTTGGTAATCCAACAGCAAGTAATTTAGAATCCATTGATCCCGAGGATAGCTTTGGATGGATTAAAAATGGTAATTTTGAACTGGATATTAGTTTAAGTGATAAATTTGTACCTTATGGTTGGTCTTTTTCCCATAATCCCGTAGACCAAATTATGGATCATGCAAATCCTAATCCTAATCCTTATAACAGCTCTGATACAAGTATTCAATTCTTTGTTAATAAACTGATCAATAATCCTCAAGGAGCAGAGAGAGTAGCTCAAGGGACTTACACTTATAAATTTGGAGCTTTAAGTCCTACACTTCCAGATGGTGCAGTTAATGACTATGCAGGTACTTTTTTCTCATATCCATTTAAAGTACCTACTGTTGAAGGAGGTATTTCATTAACTTTTTATCGTAATATCAGAACATACCGTTTTGAAAGGCCTAAAAATATGGGAGATATTAACCAAGATGGATATTTCATTCGTATACTCAATGGGTCGATTTCGCATTATGATATAAATCCAGATAATCATGATGATAATGCTATTAGTATTAGTTTTGAAAATTATGTTGAATCTTACGATGGATATGGATATTATAATGTACCTGCGAAGAAATGGAGTGATCCTACAGTACTAATTGATTATCCAAACCATTTAACAACTAAAGATACCTTATCAGATACTGGAAATGACGGAAATCTAACAGGGTATGTTGAATTTGATTTGTCAAACTATATGGGAAAGGATATTTTTTTTGAAATTGGAGTCTGGGGAGATGAATCAAATGTAGATAGAAAAGAAAAATCAGCTTTTTTCCAATTAGACGATCTTAAATTTAACTACACTTTAACAGCAAGCCTAAATGAAATCCAAGCAAGGAAATCAAATATTACTATCATTACGAGAGATGTGGATGGCCGAATAGTACCAAATACAAAAATATTTTTATTGAATGAAACTGCAAAAGGAACTCCAAACTATATTGTTAATACAGGATATACTTCAGAATTAGATGGCTCAATAACCTTTAATAATGTTTTAAATGGTGAATATAATATTACCGCAAATTATACTTTAGGACCCCGGGAAAGATTTGTAGGAAATAAACTAAAACAATTGAATGGTACGAATTATATAGTTGAATTATCAATAAATATATGGACAATAGATTTTGAAATTGTAGACTGGGACAAAATTCCAATGAATTATGGTTACATTGAGATAAATGAAAGCTTTGGAGGACCTATGTTAAAGAATATGACGTTAAATAATGAAGGAAAAGCAACCTTTCGTTGGCTTAATCAATCAGAGTACTATTTCAAAGTATATTACAAAAATCGAGATTATAGAAATGGTACATTTTTATTAAGTGAATCATACATAACACGGCAAGAATATAATAATGAGCGTTTTAAAAATCAATCATTTGTTGTTTCAAATATAAATAAGGCTAATGCTGTTGAAGAACGTTACCTAGTTCAAGAAAGAATCTATACCAATGGTTCAAGAACCGAAATTGGAAACAAGATGCTTATCAAAGCAAATATTACTTTAGTAAACATGAATAGTAGACTTAAGAATATTTCTGTATATTATATCGATAAATATAATTCAACGGGCGTAGGAAATGAGAATCTAATATTTTTCAAAAATTACTATGGGTTTAATGAAGATAATGATTTCATTAAAATAGATCTCCCATTATCAGATAATATTAAGTTAAAAAGTGAGAAATTTCAAGTTTATGGATTATACGTAGTAATAAATGGAGAAAACAGCAGTCAATGTGATGGGATAGTTAGTTTTGATTTCTTAGAAACCTGTAATGTATATAATCAAACTAATCTTTCCAGATTAAGTATTCGAGTAATAAACAAAAATGAATTATCTCCTACTGGAAGCCCAGTCGATTCTATTGTAAAAGTTCATGACAATATGACAGGAGATTTAATCGTGAGCTTGCTCTCTGATGAAAATCGTAATGGTTATGCTTTCGGACAAATTAATGATATTCCATTTTGGTTTTTTAAAGATAGGGTATATAACTTTTCAATAGACATTGTAAACATCACTGATTCTTATTTTAATATTACATTAATGACGCCTGAAAATCAGTGGAAACCAGTAGACAATACAGGACTACAATATTATAATTATTCATTCTACGGTAAAGCTGCGATAACATTTAACATAATACTTGAGCAAACGATAAATATTACAAATTATGATACTGCTTTAGTTAATGCTTCTGGATCGTTGGAAGTCTTCTGGAGTGAGCAAATCACTTATTCGATTATATTTGAATATACACAAGATAATGGAAATTCTTGGTATGCAGTAACTAATCCAATGGCATATTGTAGTTTGTCTATTAAACAAGTAGGATCTGAAGTAAATCTAATTGAGGTAATCATGAGTAGAGGATTAGGAGATGGTAATTTTACTTCTACAATGAATTCTAGTTTTCTTTCTGCGGGTGTCTCTTCAAAATATTATATAGTGAAAATAACTGGTCTTTTTCCTGGCTATCCTGAACCAAATTCAATTAGCTTTATTTTAAGAATAAATTCAATTCCAACAGCAATATCTGTACATGATTATAATACTAAGATAGAAAGAATTGATAAATCATTTACGACATATTTTAATGAACTTATTAATATCTCTATTAAGCTAAGTGTATTTGAAAGTGGTTCATCCCTATATGGAGCATTAGTTACCTACACATGGATTGGACTAGAACCAATAGAAATATTAGAGGATTATTTGAACAACGATTATTATACTTTTACAATTAATAGTTCAAGAGCTTTAAGCACTGGGGTTAAAATCATAAGCATATCCACCTTACTTGAAAACTATTCCTCGCAAATTAATTTCTTAATATATCTTGATATTCTTGAAAGAAGAACAGAATTAAATGGAGAAGAAAATTTACTCTACCTAAATCCTAAAGTACTAGTGCAAGATGCTAAAAATTTCATTTTTACGTATAGAGATGTCAACTCACAAGAAATTATTGGTGATTTAACGGTTGCATCATACACCTGGCAAGAATTATATGAAAATGGAACGATTATTCCAGGACGTGATGGAATAGGAAGTTTAACTCAAAATGCGAATAAATCGTACTCCTTAGATTTTAATACAGAATTTAAAAATATTGGTTTTTATTTCTTGTATATTACTTTACAAAAAGAAAATTATGAGTCGAAATTCGCATTGATAAATTTAGAAATTATATTGAGAGATTTTACCGCAGAAGTAATTCTTGATGACTTACATAGGACTCAAATAAACTTAATTCATGGTACTGACTTAGAATTCGAGATTGTTATTAATGATTCGTCGAGAGGAAATATACCTTTACAAAACGCAATAGTGGTCTTAAAACTTGGAGATTATCAATATAACTTTAATGAAACTTCCCCAGGTGTTTATATGTATATTTTTGAAACTGAGAACATTGAAACTTTTTTCGCACCTCGTTTATTAGCAGGGACGATTTTGATTCAAAAATCAAACTTTACTTCTCAGGAGACTAGAATTAATATAAGCATACAAATGGAAGAAATTTTCCCTGGAATGCCAACATTTTATTTTATTTTGCTAATTTCAGCAATCATAGGCATTGCTGGGAGTTTAACCATATATAGAGTAGTTCAGCAAGCAAGAATACCAAAATTCATCAAAAAAGTAAGAAAAGTGAAAGCTGTTATTAAGTCCAACAAACCCATACGTGATTCTTTATTAACCAAAACAAAGGAGCAAATGATGATAAACCTTTATAATGAAGATTGGAAATCACTTGAAATATCCTTAGAAAGTATTTTAGGCATTGAGGAAAAGAGGCCCAAGGAACTAATTAAAAAAGATAAAAAACCACCAGAGGAGGTAAAATGAAGCTATGCCAATTGGATTAATTATCATGAAATGGGATCCTAAAATAAGCACCGAAATTGTTAAAAAATACCCTGAAGAAATAATTGTTACAGATGAGACTTTAATGCAAATTTACGCCGCTCATGAATATACGTCTGAACCGGGCATGATTAGTTTATTAGTAGGACATTTGAATATTGCCTCCTATTATACTGGTAGTGAAAAACCCTTATATATTATCTTATTATTGGGTTTAGATGAAGATCCTGATCTTTATGAAGGGGGATTAACGGATATTGCAAGATTAATTCTTCAAAATTATGAGGAAAGAGCATATGTTGAAATGGTTCCTTTCTTATTTCAGAGATTATCAGCTTATCCCCATTTAAATAAAGAACAAACTTTAGCTATCACATATCAAGACGAAATAAATAGATTAATTATAAATAGACTTAGAGAAGAAGGAGTAGTCTTAAAATCTGATTTGAAGATTTGGTTAAAAGATAAGTACAGAAAGGTATTTATTGATCTCGACTCTACATTGATGGAATTAATTAAGAGAGAGATTATTAAAGAAAGCACTGTTAAAGGAATGCCTTCTGAATTAATTTTCTTTATAAATGATATTTTTATGATTCGAAAACCTCCTACTAATCTATATATAAACCCAGTAGAGCGGGGACTTCCTGAAGATTTTGCAGAAGAATATCATTCTATGATTAAACGGTTTTTCCAATCATATCGCCCAAATGAAGAGGATTACCTTAAACTTTTAGATCTTTTTACTGATCCACAAACCTACGAAATTTTAAAACTACTGAGGCTCGCAATAGTAACAAGAAATTCTTTAGAAAAACTTAAGAAAAAAGGAGTAGAAGATCTCGATAGCGGATTAAAGAAATTATGGAATAATAACCTTGTTCATGTTTTTATGAATAATAATGGTGTTGAATTTTATGCATTAATTTCGGATTTTCAAATCTCGTTAGTTTATCCCAAATATATCTTAAATACAATCTTACATCAGTATGATGTCAAATCTAAATCGGAGGGGGTTTTAATTGAATATCTTAGAGTGCTGGAAGATGTATATTATCCACATAAACCAAAAAGAAAAACTAAGGCTTAAATAATTTTTTTTATATTTTTTAATCTTTAATATATCTTCTTAATCTTTCGGCTTTTTCATTAAATTCTCTATAAAGTGCATGATCACCTATATCCAAGCATATATGTGATATTTGTTCAAATAAGTTTACACTTTCTTCTATTTCCCCTTCCTCTAAGCTTTTTCTTGCCAGCTGGATTAATCTATCTCTTTCAAAGATTGGTTTTAATAATGGAGAGGCTTCCATATTCATATCTAAAATTTCAGCAATGATTGTAATCATTTTTTCGCGATTATTAGGATCAATAGCAATCATAGGATAGGTTCTTAAACCCATTATCGCTTCAATTTTTTCAAGGCTTAAAGCATCATGTAAATCTTGTTTATTACCAATTACAGCAGAATGTGCATTTGGACATTGATCTTTAATTAATTCCACAAAATATCTACTTTTTTCTACATTTTCTAAACGGGAGTCTGTAATTATAAGAACTGCATCACTTCCATAAATAAAGTCATTCCATAAATAACTAAATTGCTCCTGTCCAGCAAAATCCCATAAATGAAAGTATAATTTTCCAATTTTAATTGTAGAGACTTTGCCGGTTATTGTCGGTATATGAACACTTGGAATTTCTTCAGCTCTTATAAGGTTAGTAATTGTGGTTTTTCCCACTCCAGAAAATCCAACCAATGAGATTTTTGTCTTTATATTTTTATGTATTGATTCTACTATGGGATTAAGTATCTCTAGTAAAGTTAAATCTAAATTATCAAGGCTATCACCAAAAGATTCAACAAATTCTTTTTTTAATTTTTTCAATTCGAATTTTACTTGTTCTAAGTCATCATTTAAACCGATTATGAATATAAAAGTAACCCCTAAATCTTTATCAATAGTATATAAGATTTGATATTTAAAGTAATAAGAAGTACCAAAATCATCAAAAAATCCATAAGATGCTTGAATTTTAATTTCTTCATAAATACTCTGAAAATTTTCAAATGTTAAGTTTCTTCCAAAATTCTTTTCGTAAATAATATTACCATCTTTAAGAATGTATACTTGTCTTAACATTATTGCGTAAAAGTATAAATTTAATTTATTTTTAAAATATTCCCGTCAAATTAACACATTTGACAAAATTTGAAACAATATTTCTTGATTAACCAATCTTAATTTATATATTTAAATTTATACAAATAGTAAATGAAGCAATTTTACACAGGTTTGCTCTTTCATGACTATTTAGTATGAAAATTTTTGCATATAAATCTATTATCTTGATTCAATGAATATGGGATTGGATTTTAATCTATTAAAGCTTGAAATTTATACATTTTGCAATAAAATTAACATCCTTCTGAATTCATAGATTTAATATTTTAGATAGATTATATCTAATTTCTTGATAACTAACAGCGCTCTCGGAAATATCAATTATAGGTTTACCTTGAGCATCATAATTTCTAATTATTTCGTCTTCAGGTATTAAAGCGAAAAGCTCAAAATTCAATTCGTGAAGCTTAACTATGATCTTATTGGGATCTAATTTGAAGCGATTTATAATTATACCAATTTTTTTATAGTTAGTAAATTTTTTTGCACTTTCTCTAATAGAAATTGCGGTATTAATACTCCTCTGAGACTCATCTGAAACAATGATTACAATGTCAACAGATTGTATTACCATTCGGTTGATCTGCTCTAAACCCGCCTCACAATCAATCAAAACAATCTCAAAGTCTTTGGAAATAGATTCAATCACTTTTTTCATTATCGCGTTCGAAGGACAAAAACAACCTGGTTCTTCTGATTGACCAATCGAGAATAAACTATACTGCTTTGTTTCAACTAAAGCGTTATAAACCTGAAAATCAATAATTTCTGCTAAATCTTCTCCGTTTTTCTCTCCCGATTGAATATTTGCAATTAATTCAGATTTAATTGCTTCTAAACTTCTTGTTGGATTTAGTTTCAGCATCTTACTTAAATGTGGATAGGTTGGATCCCCATCAATCAATAAAAGCTTATAATTATAATTAGTAGATAAAGCTTTGATGAGTAGTGTTGTTATGATTGTCTTTCCGGCTCCACCTTTTCCCACAACAGCAATTATCAAAGGTTTTTTTTTAATTTGAAGCATTTTTATCTTTTTTGAATTTTAATTTTCTAATTCTTCTCTCTCTATTAGTACTTTTTTGATATTATAACAGTCTTCTTGATAAGGACAAATTTCACAGCCCCAATCATACTCACAATCAATTCTTTTTTTCCATTCTTCAACTTTTTTTTTCCATCTATTTTTAATTTGTGTGATTAATTCTAAAGATACCTCTATAAAATGATCTAAGGTGTCAGGATAAGAATTAATGAAAAATACTTCTATTGCTCTTATTAGTTTTCCAAATTTTTGTCGATATAAGTGCTGGATTGCATTTCCTAAAAATTCAAATGAGAAACCTTTTTTAATAATATCGGAACTAATTCTACACCAAAATTTTCTAGGGATAGTTCTTATCAAGAATCCTTCTATGCTATTAGAGATGAAATTCAACTGTCTTAATTTCTCAATTTCTTTTTCAATACTTGTTCCAATTCCAATTAATAAAAAAAGACCAAAATCTAATGGAGAATCCTTGATTGAATTAATTTCATGGCCCAATAATGTAATGTTATTATCTTGTATCAAATTTAATTCTTGTAATGGAAAAATTAGTGAAAAAGATTTTTTATTTATGCCTCCTAATTCTAATCCAGTTTCTTCCTGTATAATTATTTCTTTATAATGATCTAGCGCTACTCCAATATCATAATTTGCAAGAAAGTTGGAAAAATTAGGATTCCCTTGATATATAATCAGATTTTTCCCGCGTTGAGATTCGTTGTTAAAAAAATGTCTAATTCTTTTTATCACTGGTTCATACTGCATTAATTATTAATAACTCTTTTAACTTATTTAATTGCTTATATGAACCTCTTTTTCATAAAAAACATTATATTTTTAAACATAAACAGCATTATTTAATCTAATTTGTGAATTAATCCAAATCCATTGATAAATATTAAAATACATATAAGCTAAATTTAATGAAACAGCAAAAAGAGTTAAAAAAATGTCTTTTTTAGAACAATTTATACAAGCAAAGCCCCTTTTAAATCCTTGGATTAAAAATTGGAAAAGTGAGGATAAAAAGGTTTTAGGGTATTTTTGTTCGTATATTCCTGAAGAAATAATTTATGCTGCTGATATTTTACCAATTAGAATTAGAGCAAGAACATGTACTGATACTCCATTAGGAGATGCTTACATGAGTTCTACTACCTGTAGTTACACAAGATGCTGTCTTGAGTTAGCAAATAGAAAACAGTTAGATTTTCTCGATGGAATAGTTTCCTGCAATTGTTGCGATCAAATTAGGCGACTTTATGATAATATTAGATATAAAGCGCCTTTTAAGCATCACTATATTATGGGAATACCAGGTAATGTCAGTACTACAACCTTGGATTGGTTTAAGCATGAAATAAACAAATTTAAAGCTTATTTAGAAAAAAATTTTAATGTTAGTATCACAAATGAAAAAATTAGTAAAGCAATTTCAATATATAATAAATCACGAGAGCTTTTAAGTAAGTTGTATGAGCTTAGAAAAGATAAGTATCCTCCAATATCAGGAAGCGATATTTTGGAGATATTAACTGCTGCAATATCCATTCCAAAATCTGAATTCAATGCTTTACTAGAGAAGCAACTTCCAGAAATTAAAAGGAAGAAAGGGGTTAACAATTATAAATCTAGGATTATGATGGTGGGAAGTTTGCTTGATGATCCCGAATATTTAACAATTATAGAAGATCTAGGAGGATTAGTAGTAACAGATTCCTTATGTATTGGAAGTAGATACTTCTGGGATAAGGTTGAAGCATCTTCAAACCCTCTAGATGCTCTTGCTCTCCGTTATTTATCGAAAGTCTCATGTCCCCGTATGACAGACGGATATTTGCAAAGAGCAGAATTTATGATGAATATGATCAAAGAGTTTAATGTAAATGGTGTTATATTTCAAAGATTGAAGTTTTGTGCTTTATGGAGTGCTGAGATATTCCTGCTTAGAAATAAATTAAAAGAAGAAAATATTCCTTTCCTTGATTTAGAAAGAGAATATATATTAAGCGGTACCGGAGCTATTAAGACTCGAGTGCAAACCTTCATGGAAATTTTAGAAGCGAGATGAAGAGCATGGATGTAGAATTATTTAACAAATATAAAAAACTAGGTAGAGGAAATTGGGGAAACGATCTTTCTATGTGGAAAATGATGTATATGGGATTTTTGAACCAAAGAAAAGAGGAAGAATTTACACCTATTTTAGAGCTATTATTTAACATCTTTCTGGACCTTCCTAAGGCAAGAAAGGAAGGTAAGTCTGTTGTAATGCATCCATTCAATTATGGTCCTGAATTATTTTATGCAATGAACTTAGCTCCTCTTATGCAAGAAATATTTAGCGTTGGGTTAGCCCCATTACATCTTAATGAGCCTTATATAGATTTTAGTAATAAAATAGGATATGGAGACAATCCAACGTTATGTAATGCTCAAAGACCTTTAATCGGCTCTTTTATGCAGGGGGTTGCACCAATTCCTGATCTCTTGTTTTTTCTTTCCACGCCTTGCAATTCTCTTGCTATGACTTATCAAGTTTTTGAACATTTAGCAAAAATCCCTGCGTTTAATATGGATGTTCCTTATTGGGCATATGAGAAGCAGAATAATGAATTTTATGATGAAAAAACTCTTGAATATATGGTTAACCAAATAAAGGATTTAATTTCATGGTTAGAACAAGAAAAAAAGCAAAAGTTAGATTTTGAAAATCTGCAACAAACCATGAAAAATGTCAATCAATCAAGAGAATATATTTTAGAGTTTAATGAACTTTTAAAAACAATTCCTTGTCCCATGCCAAGCCAAGCAGGTTTTGGAAATTTTCTCGCTATGGTAACTCGAGGTGGTACTGATGATGCTGTCAAAGCTACCAAATTTCTGCGTGATACTGCTTTAGAAAATGTTAAAAATGGCATAGCGGGTGTACCTGATGAGAAGGTTAGAATTGCTTGGCCTTATACTCATGTCTTTTTTGATGCAGATCTTTTAACCTGGTTAGAAAAAACATTCAACGCAGTGACGATTATGGATATTTTAGGATATTACCAAATTCTTCCCCATGATACCAATACAATTGAGAAATGTTATGAGAGTCTAGCCTTAGGAACGTTAGATTTTTCTATGGTTGGAACATGTCGAGGCCCTATCGAATATTATATTGAATTCTTATTAAATTATGTAAAAGATTATAAAATAGATTGTGTAATTATGCCTATGCAGTTTGCATGTAAACATGCTTATAGTATGGCTAGGGTTAGTTCAGAAGCTTTGCGAGAGGAGACAGGTATTCCGGTTTTAATCTTTGGTTGTGATCCTTACGATTCACGCGAGGTAACTTCAGATGCAATAAGAGGCAGAATTTCAGATTTTCTCACTCAAATAGTTTTATAAAGGAGGTTTATTAAAATTGATAGTAGCAGGATGTGATGTTGGTTCTTTAACTGGGAAAGCTGTTATTTTAAATGAGGGAGAAATGTTATCGTATAGTATTGTTCCAACTACGCCTAAACCAGAAATAACTGCTCAAAATGCTATGAAGGAAGTGCTCAAAAAAACTAATCTATCTTTAGATGATATTGAATATATCGTGGGAACTGGATATGGAAGGGTAAAAATCCCCTTTGCCAATTCTCAAATCTCTGAATTAACATGTCATGGATTGGGAGCTCACTCATTTATTCCATCGATTCGAACAATAATTGATGTTGGAGGCCAAGATTGCAAAGTAATTAAAGTAGATAAGAATGGAAAAATACTTGATTTTGCAATGAATGATAAATGTGCTGCTGGAACAGGTAGATTTTTAGAAGTAATGGCAAGAACTCTGGAGTTGAAACTTGAAGATCTAGGACCAATATCTTTAGAATCAAAAAACCAAGCTAAAATTACAGCTCAATGCAGTGTATTTGCTGAAACAGAAGTTGTAAGCTTAATGGCAGATGGAATCGAAGTTTCTGATATAGTAGCAGGAATACATGACGCTGTCGCATCTAGAATCATGTCATTGGTATATAGAGTAGGACTTGAAGAAGATCTAACTATAACAGGCGGTGTAGCAAAAAATGTGGGAGTTGTGGCTTATTTAGAAAAAAGGTTAGGCGTAAATTCTAAAAAGCTTCCGATTGATCCTCAAATCATTGGTGCATTAGGAGCTGCATTAGTAGCAAAAGAAAAACTATAAGTTCTGTATAAATCTAACCTTCTTTATCTATATTCACAAATTGACTTAATTGAAAAAGGAAAAAAAATTATTATATAGCTTTTTCTATTAGTTGAGAAATATCATAGACACTAATTTCTTCATTTTTGATATTAGTTTTAAATTGATTTAAACAAAAAGGACAAGAAGAAACTATAGCAGTTGCGTTAGTCTCCAACGCTTCATCAATTCGTTCTCGAGCAGAGAATTCAGATAAATCCTTGAAAGCGGACCTCACACCACCACCCGACCCACAACACCATGCATTATGCATGTTTCGATCCATTTCAACTAGTTCTAAACCAGAAATATTCTCCAAAACGGTTCTCGGTTCTTTATATAATCCCATATGACGTCCTATATGACATGGGTCATGATAGGTGACTTTCATATTAATGTTATTATTAAATTTCAAAGAGCCATTTTTAAGCTTTATCGAGATGAATTCAGGTAAATGGATAATTTCAATTCCATGTTTCAACTCAAATTTTTTAGGATAAATTTCCTTTAACGCTCTATAACAACCTGCACAAGAAGTGATTATTTTTTCAATTTTTTCGTCCTTAAACATTTCTACATTACTTACTGCTAATTCTTTAGCTTTATCGGTTTGACCTGTCATAAAAACTGGAGAACCACAACAACTTTCATTTTCTAAAATCCTAAAATCAATATTTAAAGAGTTTAAAATCTTAACAGTGGATACTGCAATATCATTTTCTCGATAACTAGCCGTACATCCAACGAAGTATGCTAATTTGGAACTGGTATTTTGAGTTATTTCACTTGGAAACCAAGCTCTACGATTTTCATGTTGTTCTCCATAAGGATTATGAAGATCATCAATATATTGGGCATATTGTTTTTGTTCAAGCATTGGACCAAAACCATTTTGCACCGCATCTTCTCTCATTGCCATTAACCACTCACCAGCATAAGTATGGAGTTCAGGAATTTGACATTGTTGAGTACATGCTAAACAGAGGGAACATTTATAGAAAATTTTGGCTAAATTATCCGTCCATTTTAATTTACCGGAAGTTAATCCCCATATTAGTAAATTTTTGCCTCCAAGATAATATGCTTCAAATTTTCCTAATTCTCCAGAGGGACACACTCTTGCCCAATTTACGTCTTGAAACACTGTTCTACAAGTTCCACACTTCCCACATTGATATATAATATCCTTGTAATGTTCAATTCCTTGATGGCGATCTATAACGTGATCTTCTTGAGTAGAAGCAATTTTTTCAATACCCAATCCTTTGATATATCTAACTTTTTTCATCATAATATTCTCCCCTTCAATCTCCTTTAACCCATCCATGACCAGGATTCATTATATTATTTGGATCGAGCATCCTTTTTATTTTTAGAATTAATTCACTCGTTGAAGGTAAAGTTTTATCTCTATATACTTGATGAGCCCACTCTGGAGCTTTATACATGACTACTCCGTCTAATGATTGCACTTGTTCGTGAATTTCCTTCAAAATATTACGGGCAGATTCAATGTCCTTTGGATCGTTTTTGTTAAAATTGATATTGGTTCGAGCAACACAATAATGACCTCCAAATAATAATCGAGAATAAAATTGAGGTGTATGTCCATGGTTTAAAGCAACTTTTCTTGCTAAATTATAATAGGTTGTAATATCACGAGTAGAGCAGTAACTTCCAATCCATTCTCCCCCTCCTCCTCTTGAAAAGTTCCAACAACCCCAAAGCTGGATGGGCATCGTACCAAGAAGCTCCTCGGGATTGACTCCTGGAGCTTCTACTAATTTTCCTTCTTTGCATACCATCTCAATTGCTTCACATTGAGCTTCATGCTGTTTTTCTGTATAAGCTTGAGTAGTGATAATTGCCGCAAAATCAGGTAATTTTTTCTCTCTTGGGTCAATTGGAACTTTTTTTTCATTTCCACCTAAAGATGATTGAAGCCAACCATAATTCTGGATAACTATATCACATATACCTAAACCAAGTTTTGATAATTTTAAGATGACTGGAATGCCAACATCCATAGTTGGTCCTAAAAATATATAATCCTTTCGAAATGGTAATTTGGGCCACAATTTCACAGCTGCTTTAGTAACTATTCCCGTGGAACCTTCCCAACCAATAAATAGACCTGCTAAATCGGGTAAAGGTTGTCTTCCATACCAACAATCAGAAAGACAGCAAGATCCCACCTTAACTAATTCTCCAGATCCAAGTACTACTTCTAAACCATTAATAAATTCCGCTCCTGTACCACCAAGCATTCCTAAATCAAACATTCCATAACATAAACATGACGCAACTACGCCTGTCCCAGGTGGTGACCAAGTTATGCCTGCTCTTAAATCAGGATGATTCTTTTGAAGATATCCTTGTAGGTCCGCCCAAGTTGTACCACCTTCGATCACAGCATACATATCGTCACTATTAACTTCAATTATACGATTTAATCTTCTTAAGTCAACAACAATTCCCCCTTTTACGGGATTTGCAGTAGCTCCAAAATTAATACCTGAAACCCAAGGAACGATGGGGATTCTAAATTTATTAGCTAATTTAACTATCTCTTGAACTTCTTCTGCACTGTTCGGCATTATTACGGCATCACAGATTCCTTCTGGTTCGGCGGTAATAAAGTCATAATGATAAAGAAAAGTGATTTCGGGTTCATTAGAGATATAATCTTCTCCCACAATACGCTCTAGTTCTGTAATTATTTCATTATTAATCATTTTCAATCACCACTTAAATAATATTTATTCAAACCCTTTATTTATAGATTAGTGGGAAATTATAAAGTTAAATAATTTAATGTGATTTAGGCTTATATTATTATTATACAAACTTCGGATTAAACGTTAGAACGAATGAAGAGGAATATAAAAGTCTTTGGTGCAGCATTGGATGCCAGTGATTTAGGCTTAGCAATCCAAATGAAGTTAGCATACTTAAATCGTTTAGTAAATGGTCTAATTGAGGAATCAGATTTTCTGGATCCATATGATGGACTCCTCAAGTTATCTCAATTATTAAAGAGAGACTTTTTTAAAAAGATAGGCAAGTTTCCAATTGAAAGCTGGTTAACTCCAAAACCAAGACTGATGGATATACATTTGATTAATCAACTAAATTACCAAAATTTCACAAATGAAGGAAATTTAAAAAATTATTCGGAAAGACTTAAGGAATTCGTTCAGAAAGAGATATTCCCGGACATTCCACTCATGCTTGGTGTAGATCACTCTTTAACTGGAGGAGTTTTGACTGCAATATCTCAGGACGTAGGGAATGATGATTTATTAGTAATAATATTTGATGCCCATTTTGATGGATTACCCGCAAGTATGACTCTTAAGATTGCAGAGTATGTAAATGATCATCCTCAAGTAGCTAATCCTTTAATATTAGTAAATAATCCGTTACAATTTGAGAAGCTAAATTTAAAAGATAATTATAACTGTGCATCATTTTTGCATTATTTACTTAAACAAGAAACAATACTTCCTGAAAATTTAATTATATTTGGTTGTCAAGATTATCCAAATGAAGAGTACAGATCTATTGATAATTCAGGTATAATTGAATTTGTCGCGTTTTTTGATGAATTAGAATGTTCGGGTGTGAATTTCATACCGATAAACGAACCACTTGAAATGCTTAGAAGTTTAAACCAAACATTAAAAGGACTAAACACCAACAACTTATACATATCATTTGATGTCGACGTTTGTGCATTAAAAGAAGTAATTGCAACCAGATTCCGAAATGTTATCGGTGTCGATAAATCTACACTGATAAACGCAATTCACATAATAAATAAGTATAAAAAATCGAAAAATGTAGAAATTAAAGGGCTTGATATTATGGAAATTGACACACACTTGTTAAATAGGTTTTTCCCTAAATCTAATAGAATAGATCAAACAATTGAAGTTATAGATGATTACCTTAAAGCCTTATTTTCTGAGAATTTATCCTAACGTTACAATGCTTTTTTAATAGCTTCTTTTACAGCTTGTGCAAGACGAATCGGTCTCGAATCTTCTCCAAGTAACACCATTTTATTCATAGCATATGCATAACTAATTTTTTTATCAAGATCCATAACACATTTAGAGCCCCCAGCACCGCTCCAAAAAAAGCTGCGAGGTCCTATTAAAAAATCTTCACTCAATAAACCAAAACCTAGACCAAAACTAGCAGGCTGACGAAAGGTAACTATATCTTTTCCCCTATTTTGTTCTTCAAGAGCTTTTTCAATTGTGTTCAATGATAATAATCGCTTATCCATGTATTTACCTCCACAAGCTAGAATTGCACCCACCTGAGCAGTTGAACGGGCGTTTCCATGTCCATTTGAGGCAGGAATTTCTGCAGCACGCCATTCTCTACTATTAAAATCAACTTGCTGAAGATCAGGGTTAAAGAACACTTTTTTAGCGTTTCTAAAGAGTAAACCAAGAAGAAACAATTTTATTCTTGAGATACGCTCAGGAACAACTATATCGGCTATTCTTTCATCAAATTTATCGGATAAACCTATGTGAAAGTCAATCCCTAAGGGTTCCGCTACTTCTTCACGGAAGAATGTTCCCAGAGTTTTTCTGGTTACCCTTCGTACAATTTCTCCTAAAATATATCCAAAAGTTATTGAATGATATCCAATTTTACTGCCAGGTTTCCACCATGGTTTCTGAGAAGCTATTATACCAATAATCCTGTCCCAATCATAAATTACGTTTTCTGGTATTGGCACATCAAATCCTGGTAATCCAGCACTATGTGATAAGACAAATTTAATTGGGATTAATTCTTTACCATTTTGAGCAAATTCTGGCCAATATTTAGCTACTGGATCATCCACATTAATTAAACCACGATCTACAAGCATATGGATGCAAAGTGCAGTCATAATTTTAGTTGTTGAAAATACATTAACAATCGTGTTTTCTTCCCATAACTGCTGTTTAGCTTTATCTTTATAACCACCCCATAAATCTACAACTAGTTGTCCATTAAGAGTCACAGCAAATGAAGCTCCTACTTCTAGCCCAAGTTCAAAATTTTGTTTAAATGCCTTCTTAACTGGAAGAAAAGGATCAGCACAATGTCCATGAATTTCAATTTTATCGTTCATTGTTTAGAGCACTTTTTTACTAATTTAATTTAATTATTGTTATTTTAGATTAAGAATTAATTATTTATAGTTTGTAGTAAAAATAACTTTATCAGCTAAAAAAATGATTGATTCGAAATGATATCTATACAAAAAGGTGAGGATTTACTCTCAATTTCGCTTAACAATATCCTTAGTTATAGGAAAAATGATGATGAATTTATTGAGCTAGTAAGGAATTGGAATAAAAAAATTGTGATAGAACTTGAGGATTTCTATCCCGTAGAGGTCATTTTTCAAGGAACTGAAATAAAATTTAAAACCAAGGATTTAGATCAAAAAGTGGATTTAAAAGTATTCATGAACCTTAATACGTTATTAAATTTAGCCTACGGAAGGCTTAACCCTGTGAACGCGGTTTTAACACGAAATTTAAAAATTAAGGGAATTTTGAAGATTTTAACGCTTATGAAGTTTATAAAAATATTTTTGACAAGCATGAAAATGGTAGCTAAAGATTCAGCAATTAATTATTATGAAAAAAATAAGGCCACAAGGTGAGATATTTTCTATGACAATAACAAAAGAGAGAAATGTGTTTGAAAAAGCTAGTAAGGAGGAAATTTACAATAAATTAGTTGAGATCTTTGGAGAAAATAACGTTTCACAGAAACCAGTTGATCTATACCCGTATTCTTATGATATGACTGAATCTGATCCACATATGCCGGATTTTGTAGTTATTCCCGAAAATGTATATCAATTAGTAAAGTTAGTAAACTTTGCAAATACAAATAAAGTGCCTATTGTTCCGTATATCTCGGGAAATAATGTTGGTGGTTTAACTATTCCGGAGTACGGAGGAATTATTGTAGATTTTGGGAAAAAGATGAATAAGATACTCCACATCAATGAAAATATGATGTATGCTCTGTTAGAACCAGGAGTTACTTTTGGACAATTACAAAAATATTTAGAAAATAATTATCCTCATCTTAGATATAGTTATCCTTTTGCCCCACCTTATGCTGGGGTGGTTGGTAATGCAATTTTGAGTGGAATGAATAATTTATCCTGTAAATTGGGTTCAATGGGAGATTCCATCAATGGGTTAGAAGTTATAACAGCAGATGGAGAAATAGCTAGAATCGGTTCTTGTTTTTATGGCGAGAAAGAAGCAGATCTCGATTCTTGGTGGAGTAGATATCCCATGCCTGACCTTATGGGGTTATTTATCAACTGGCAGGGGATGACTGGCTTAGTAACAAAATGTGCTGTTCAATTGTGGCCTAATCCCCCTATAACGAAAACTTTTTTGGCAGTTGTATTTGGGTTAACAGATATAGCTCCCGTAATGAGGGAGATTGGAAGAACCGAAGTGGTGGATGATATCTCAGCAGTGAGTATTGAGGTAATTAAAATGACTGTAAATTTACCCGAACCCATTAAGTTGCCTGGAGAGCCTGATTTTGCTGCGTTATTTCCAATTTCTGCAAAAACAGAGAACTTATTTAATGCTAAAAAAGAGATTTTAGAAAAAACAATTGAAGAGTTAAGGGATAAAGGTATCAAAGTATTATTGGTAGATGTAGATGAATTCTCTAAACTTTTCAATTTAAGAGTAAGATGTTATTTAGATTTACCTGCCGCTTTATTATCACTAGTAGAATATTCGGGATTAACTTGGTTTGGGTCATATGCTCCCACTCATAAACTCGAAGAGTTAATTCCGAAAGTAAATCGTCTTTTCTTAAATTACAATGTGCCACCTTTTATTTATATGAAGATAATGAAACATTCACATTATGGAATCTTTAGACCTATTATTAGATATAAAAAATCTTCTGAAGAGGAAAAAATACATAAGCTATTAACTGAGATAACAGAAGTTTGTATTGACGGGGGATGTATCCCTTATAAGGCACCGATTTGGATGACTGAAAAATTGAGAAAAAAAGTCAATCCAGGGTGGTTAAACTTGCTAGAAAAGGTTAAAAAATGGATGGATCCTAACAATATTTTTAATCCCGGAAGATGGAATACTTAATATAAATTAATTTATTTCTTTAATTAATCTGAATAGAGTTTAAGCGTTACTATGTGAAAAATATGATGGAAATACAACAACCAGACGATCTAATTTCTATTTCCTTATATAATGTATTTTCTCAAAGGAAAGACGATCGAAAGTTTATTAAGTATGCGAAAGATTGGAATAAAAAGATAGTGCTCCATATTATTCCGTTTTATCCTGTTTCAGTTTTTTTTGAAGGTAATCGGATAAGTTTCAAAAGAGGCGAAATAGAAAACGCTGATATGAAAGTAACGATTCATATTAATAATATGTTGGATATTGCTTATGGTAGAGTTAATCCATTTTATGCCATGGAAGAAGGAAAATTAGAGATTGAAGGTTTGGGTGAAGATAGTGATAAATTAACTAAATTCTACAACATTTTTGTAGTTTCGATGGAACAGATTGCTCAGGAACCTAATCTTAATTATTATGAAATAAAGAAGCAGGGTAGGTAAAGGGTGTGAAATTATGACAATATCAAAAAAATCAAATGCATTTGAAAAGATCGGTAAGGCAGAAGTTCTTTCTCGTTTAATTGATATATTTGGATCTACTAATGTATCAAATAAACAAGTAGATTTGTATCCATATTCTTATGACATGACGGAAAATGAACCTCATATGCCTGATTTTGTAGTTATACCCGAAAATAAAGAACAATTAGTGGAATTAGTTATATTTTGTAATCAGTATGCGATTCCAATAGTTCCTTATACCTCCGGAAATAATGTCGGGGGTTTAACGATTCCAGACTATGGGGGAATAATTGTAGATTTCGGAAAAAAAATGAACAAAATCATACACGTAAATGGCAATATGATGTATGCTTTAATTGAACCAGGTGTTACCTTTGGTCAACTGCAGAAATATTTGGAAGAGAATTATCCCCATCTAAGATATAGTTATCCAAATGCTCCACCATATGCAGGTGTAATGGGAAATGCTTTATTAAGCGGAATGACTAATTTAGGTGCTAAGATCGGCTCCATGGCAGATAGCGTAAATGGATTAGAAGTAATAATGGCTGATGGCGATATTGTGAGAATTGGATCTTGTTTTTATGGAAAGGAAGAAGCAGATCTAAATAGTTGGTGGAGTCGTTATCCTATGCCAGACTTATTAGGATTATTTGTTAATTGGCAGGGTATGACAGGTTTGGTAACAAAATGTGCTGTCCAATTATGGCCAAAAGAACCGGTAGAAAAGCCTCAATTAGCAATTTTTTTCGGTTTAACTGATCTCGCACCCTTTCTAAGAGAAGTGGGTAAAATAGATATCATTAATGATATTGCGGCTTTTTCGGTTGAGGTAGCAAAAATGGAAGTTGGAATACCTGAACCAGTGAAATATCCTGAAGAACCTTATTATACAGCGGTTATTCCTATATCAGCCAAGAATGAAGAACACTTAAATGTAAAGCTGAATCTTTTAAATGAGATTGTAGAAAAGCTTAATCATCAAGGAACTAATATTCATCTGATAGATTATAACGAGTTTTCAAAGCTTTATGACTTAAAAGCACGGAATATTTACGATCTCCCATCACAAATTCTTTCATTGCATGAGTATAGTGGTCTTACTTGGTTTGGAGCGTATGCTCCTACTGATAAATTCGAAGAATTAATTGAAAAAACTGATAAAATCTACAAAAAACATGGTTTTCCCCCTTTTAATTATCTCAAGATAATGAAAGGTGGACATTATGGTATTTTTAGACCGATATTTCGTTTTAAACGTTTTACTGAAAGAGAAAGAGTTTTTAAGCTGGCAGAAGAAATTGCTGATACTTGTATTGCTTTAGGATGCATTCCTTATAAAACTCCATCTTGGTTGACAGCTAAATTAAGAGAAAAAATCAATCCCGGATGGATAAGGTTATTTGAGAAAGTAAAAAGGTGTCTTGATCCCAATAATATTTTTAACCCAGGAAGATGGAATACAAGCCCTTCTTCAAATAAAAATTAATCAAACGAATTTAATAAACAATGAAAAAAGTGAGTTAAAGTATGGTTGAAATTGATGAAAAAGTTATGAATAAAGAAGTTTTGGAGATGGCATTTGATAGATGCATTAAATGTAGCACATGCAAATACAGTTATAAAAATTTTGAAAAGTCTTGTCCTTCGGGGGAAAAATTCCTATTTGAATCCTACTGGGCTTCCGGTAGAATAAGGATAATAAGAGGAGTTTTAAATGGTGAGTTAGATTGGACTGATGAGTTAATAGATCCCATTTTTGCTTGTACTACATGTGGAGCTTGCATGGATTCTTGCCAAGCTCCGCACGCAGATTATATTGTTGAAATGATCGAAACTCTCAGAGAGTTGGCTGTACAACATATTGGTCCGGCCAAAAATCAGCAATTCTTAGTTTCACGATGCGAAGAGAGTTGTAATCCTTATGGTGAACCAAATTCTGATAATGAAGATTTGAAGAAAAAGTATAATCTACCTGATAAGGCGGAATGGGTTTATTTCATAGGATGTACTTCAAATTATCGCCAACAGAGTTTAAGAGATGCTACCTTAAGATTCCTAAAGAAAGCTAAAATTGATTTTACATTGGTTGATGAACATTGTTGTACTAGCCCAATGATAAGAACTGGACAACTTAGTATTGTTAAAGATTATATGAATTATAATATAGCCCAGATCAAAAATACAGGTGCGAAGAAGGTAATAACTTCATGTGCTGGTTGTTATAAAACCTTAATAAACGATTTTGAAAGGTTCGGAGAGGAGATGGGTTTAGAGATTTATCACTCACTCGAATTAGTTAAGCAATTACTCGATAAAAAGAAATTGAAATTTAAATCGGGTTATAATAAAACTGTGACTTATCATGATCCTTGCCACCTTGGGAGGCATATGGGAATTTACGAGTTACCAAGAGAAATATACAAACAGATACCGGATTTGAAGTTGGTTGAAATGAAGAGAAATAGGAACTTTTCTTGGTGTTGCGGTGCAGGAGGTGGTGTAAAAATAGGGTATCCAGATTGGGCAATTGAGATTTCAAAAGAACGATTAGAGGAAGCAAAAGAAACAGGTGCAACTGTAATAACTTCAACTTGCCCTTTTTGCAAGACTAATTTAACGGATGCTAACGAAGCTTATAATTTTGATTTTGAAGTATTAGATTTAATGGAAATATTAGATAAAGTCGAAATTGAAATAGAGGTCTAATTTTCTTCATTAATTTTTTTTTCCAGTGTTTAAAATCACTCTTTAAAGAAAGATAGAGAGGGTTCAAGTGACAATCAACAAAAGAATTTCTACCTTTAGACAAGAGAGATGTGATAGATGTGGATTATGTTTTCATCAATGTCCTGTTCTGAGTTTACCAATCAATGAGTCAAAGACAGAAATCCAACGATTAATTGAAGGGAGTGGGTCAAAACATGTTTTGTACAAATGCAATACCTGTTTTTCATGTAATATCTATTGCCCTCAACAAGCAAATCCTTATCAATTAATTCTAGAAAATTGGAATCGAATTTATAAAAAGCGAGGCGCACCACCACTTTATCGGTTTGTTTGTCCTACTGAGGAACCCAATATCTGGCAACTCCTAAATCTATTTCTCCCCAATCAAGAAAAAAAGTGGATTAATAAATGGGTTACCCATACTCCTAAAGCTAATGAACAAATACTATTGATAGGGAATTATACACATTTATTTCCTTTCATTATAGGCGACAGTAAGCTCTTAAAACATTATACTCCTGTTTCTAGAATCGATCAATGGGAGGGCGGTGCGTATTTATATCAAGGAGGTTATTTAGACATAGTACAACAAATTGCATCTCGTTGTGATTCTGATTTTAAAAAATGGGGTGTGAAAAAAGTGGCAACTCTCCTTGATGCAGTTTATTATATATTTTCAGAAATTCACCCCGAAGAGATGTTAGTTAATCATTCTCAAGAATTTATTAATTTTAATGAATTGATGCTAGAAGAGATAAAAAATGGAAATATAACATTACCAAAAAAATTAAATTTAGATATTACAGTTCATGATAACTGTTATTCAAAAGCTCTCGGAGGTGCATATTGGGATACACCGAGGGAAATTTTGCTAAAATGTGGTTGCAACCTTAAAGAGATGAGACATAATAAAGGAGATTCACTGTGTTGTGGGTTTGGTGCAGGAGCTTCTTGGTTTAAAAATATATCCATTCCTTTTGATATAATATCAGAGGGTACAAAAAAGTTTAACGAAGCCGAAGTAACGGGAGCAAATGCGTTGGTAACTTACTGTAGTGGCTGTCTTTATCTCTTATGGGCAACAAAAGAATTACTAGGTTATAAAATAGATTTATATCATATAATAGAGATAGTTAGAATGGCTATGGGAGAAACCATACCTTATCCTGAAGCTCATCAAACACGCGCTTGGGATATAATTGCTATAATAACATATCAATTAATGGTTTCCACTATACAGAAGAATTTTTTTATTAAAAAAATTACATATGAACAAAACTTAAACACATTTTGGCCTAAAAGATATTTAATTCTCAGGATCATTAGGATATTATTTAAAATATCTTTGGTTCGCCAAATTTATAGTAAAATGTTTGTTATATTAATGCGATTACTGAAATCTAGATAAAAGCATATTTAAGTTATTAGAAAAATTGAAATTAGTATATTATGAAAGTAATAGACTGGTTATTGAATAAAGGACATCGAATCAAACAAAAAGAATGGAGTCGCTCGTGGAAAATACCAAGATTTTTGTTATATGCATTTGGTATTTTTACAATTTTTTGGTATTTTTGGAGCATTATTGGGATTATGGTTGGGCTGCTCTATTTTATATTATTTAAAGATCTAGCTTGGAAAAGAAATGGCATCATATTGAGCGTAGTTATTTCCTCTGTTGATGTATTTATCTATTTTTATAAGGAATTTGCTCCATTAAAGTTAGCCATTTGGTCGGGAGTAGCATTTATAAGTGGTTATTTGTTTATTTTATTGGTAGTAGAGCTTTTAAAGAAAAAATCTTTAAAATTCAATCATCTTAGGAAAGGCATCTCTCATAGATTAAAAAATTTATCCATAATTCAAAAAAGGCTATTTTTTTTAATTCTGTTCACTACTCCAATTGGATTATGGTCATCAGTAAATATTGATTTGGGTGTAATGTTCGATAATAGTTCCCGATTTCTCTGGATTAATGTACCTTCAAAAGTCAACACTGGAGATAATTTCACTATTACTATTGAAGCATGGGATTCTTTTGAAAGATTAAGTGCTACTTACAATGGGAAAATTGAGTTTTCAATCGAATCATATAATTTAAGTAGTTATTTACCAATTTCTATGCCACTAGTGGACTTCCCGGAGCCGTACACATTTTCTGGTCAATTATTTGGAAGTGACATTGCCTATGAAATTAATGATGGAAAAGATAATGGTATGAATACTTTTGAAATGACTATTGGAACTCCCGGTATTCATTATATATTAGTATCTGATAGTTTAACAGGAAATACATATTATAGTAATCCTATTATAGTAAAAAATTATGAAAGCTCGGAGCAATTGATAGCATGGGGGGATATCCATACTCATTCCCATTTATCGGATGGTAGTGGGACCGCTGAACATAATTTCAACTTTGCTAGAAATATTGCACGTTTGGACTTTTTTGCACTTACAGATCACGGAGAAATATTACTTTTTAACCCAGATTCTCTTGATTTCATTGAGACTTTAACTAATAGTCAATATGAACCAGGTAAATTTGTAACTTTTCACGGAATTGAATGGACACAGGTTGAAACTGGACATTATACATGTATTTATAGTGGAGAGAATATGTTAAAAGAACCTCTTTTATCATATTTGACTATCCCTACAACAAATGGTTTATGGAATACCTTGGACCAGTTTACTTCCAAAACAGGAGATCGTGCGCTTGCACTACCCCATCATACAACAAAAAAAGCATATATTCAAGATTGGACATACATTAATCCTAAGTATGTAAAGCTAGCGGAAGTTACATCTGTTCATGGTGAATTTTTGTTCGAACAACGAGATGGACTAAATTATCGTGGAGCTATTGATTCACCATTTCAATATACATATGGTTCTTCTATCATGGATGCATTCAAGATGGGATATAGAATGACATTATATGCCGCGAGTGATGTTCATGATGGTCACCCCGGACATAGTCTAAGTCATACTCGAGCATACATCGGTCATCAGCGACCTTTGAGTATTTGGCATACAAGAAACGAACATCCTTATCCAGGGGGCTTAACCGCAGTGTTTACAGATAATCTTACTAGAGAAGGTGTATTTTCAGCATTAGAACAACAACAACTTTTTGCGAATTCAGATCATGGTCGCCCAATCCTTATATTTAATATAAATGGAACTAAGGTTGGAAATGGATCAACTCTTATTGTAAATAATCAAACTTCTCCAAGATTGCTTAATATTTTTTTGGCACAAGATGGTGCACCTGTAGGATTAATGTCAGAAGCGGCTTCAATTACTCCTAACTGGGTCCCAAATTGGAATGCGTCGATTGAAATCCTAAAAAATGGAAAATTATGGCACACAATCCGTGTTTCAGAAGCGGTAAGTAATATCAGTGTTTTAGATACCGATGCTATTATGGGTGCCACATTTGAACCTTATTGTATCGAGAGGGATGGAAATTATTACATAAATAGTTTTAGCGATAATTCGATTGATCCTACCTCTTTGAACACTAATGGATTTGATTTTTATATAATACGGATAGTAGGAGATAATGGTAGAACCTCATATGCTGGTCCAATTTGGGTTGAATATGTCATTTAATAAATTTCATAAACCATTGAATACATCATTTAATGGGTGTTATTAGTGAAATATGAAAAAAATCAATATTCAGAAGGAGTGAGTATTTGCTCATTTATTATAGCTGGAATGTTCCTTTACTGGGGATTAAATGATCTTCTAATAAAACCTTTGATGGAGGGTGCAGCTATCGGATGGTGGGGGTGGTTTTGGATAGCAATTGGAGTAGCTATAATAGTGGGGCAAATAGCAAGATGGACAAATAGATCCAAATTAAGAAATGCTGTTCTATATGAATATGAGGAACATCCTAACGCTACAATTGAAGAAATTAGTCAGAATACAGCTATTACTCTAAAAGATGTTCAAGCTGTTGTATTAGACTTAAAGGCATCGGGACTTCTCCGAGGTAAATTTTCATCTACTACAGGTGAGATGACTAATGTGGAAGTCGCTAAGAGCATAGAAGAACCAAGTATGGATACCACAGTAAAATATTGTCCAAATTGTGGAACTGCTAAGACAAAAGAAGCAGCTGCATTTTGTTCATACTGTGGAACTAAATTCTAATTTACTATTTTTGATTTTTTTTAATTTACAAATAGAAAAGTATATATTCGTATTATTATCATTTTTGTTGGAAATTTTAATATTGGATAGTTGATATGTGTGATTTTAACAATAAATTTAGGATTGCTTATTACACTGATTTTTGTGCGTGATCCGACACCTAAAACAGGTAATACGACTAAGATATTCTCATTTGGATTCTTAGGGATGTTATTGATTATTGGTATGATACTTGGGAGAATTTAGATGAAATATAAAAAAAAGAGAATTTAAGATTATTTTTTCTCTGCTTCTTTTGCCCAAATTAAAGGAATGATAGCTGTAATAATTATGATAGCTGAGATTATGAAAAGTAATGAAGGAGGAATATAACCTGGTAATAACCCTAATTCTGTTGTTGTAGTAAAGTATGTTCCAAATGTTTCAGCAATAAATCCGCCTAATAAGGAGCCTACAACCATTCCTATTAAAATGTTAAATACAAGATAATATCCATGGAATTGTCCACGCCTAGTTTCAGGATAAAGATCTTTTAACCAAGTTCTTGTAGAGACATTAAAAGCAAGAAAAGCATAAATCCAAACTGACACAGTGATTACAAGATATATAAATTCTCTAGCAAAAGCAAAAAGGAACAGAAATATCGTTTCAATGATTACAGAGATCATAGCAACTTTCTTTCTTCCAATTTTATCAACAAGTCTACCGGTTGGGTAAGCAAGGATGATAGAGATGAGGAATGCAATAAAAACTATAATTGAGGCAGTCCCAATATCTATTTCCAAATTGTATTGCACATAAATTAAGATAAAAGGAAAAAAGGAAAAAAAGCCGATCCCCCATAAACCAACGCTTCCTAGTACAAGAGTCAAATCTTTATTTTCCTTTAAAGTTCTTGGATTGAACGTGTCTTTTATTGTATTCCAATATCCTCTTTGATTAGGCTTTAAATTTTCTGGTTCAGGAGCTATAAAAGCTCCTGGGATGCCAAATATTGCGGCTATTGCAGCGATTATTAAAAAGTATATTAAATAATCAAAAGCCTCAATAATGTATCCGGATAATCCATATACAACTAAAAGCGCTACAAAAAACATAATCTCTTTAATTGAACCGATTTTTCCTCGGTTTTCTATTGTCGTAATGTCAGTAACATAAGCATTTAACGCTGCATCATTTGCCGTGGCTCCAAAAAAAGTCATAATGCTATCGAATAGAATTGCTATAAAAACTGCTAGAGCAACAGAACCAAAAAACATAGAAAAAGGAAATAACGCAGTAGTTAATGTGAAGAAAATCATACCAATTTTTAAAAAAATTGTTCTCTTTCCTTTTGTATCACTTAAAGCACCCATAAATATTGTTGTTAAAGTAGAGATTACTGCAGTAATTGAAACAAGTAATGATACATAAAGAGGGACTGGAGCAATTTTATTATAAATAAAAGTATTAAAGTATTGGTTTTCAACTGCCCAAGCAAGCTCTCCAGAAAAACTAAGTAAAACTATAGACCAAAGAGTTCTTTTTGGAAACTTTCTTTCATTAGACATGAATATCCTCTAAATATATAGTAAATTTAATTCTAATTATTGAAAGATAAAATTTAAACTATTGAATATTTTAAAAGAAAGAATGAATTTTTATTGTGAAATGTCTTAAGAAGTGTGTTTTTTTATAATAATTAAGAAATCTGATCCGAAACAAGAGTAAATTTCATTTTTTCCACTTGATTCCATAATTTTTCTGCAATTTCAACCCATTGTTCGAAATCATTAATATTTTCTGGATATTCTTCATAATGCTTTCGAATTCTTCCAGAAATTTTCATATATCTAAGCATAGTTGATAGGGCTTTTCTTGAAAATTGACGCGTCAATAATCCCCAGAGAAAGAGACTAACTATTTTTAGTATCCGTCCAAAACTAATTTCCAATTCCAAATTCTCCCACATAGATGTAAAATCTCGTCCACTAAAAATGAAATTATGTTTAAAGAGATAAGTGACATCTTTTTTAGTAGTATTTGCTGCACCAGGAATTTGGGCTAATAAAGCTGCAAGTTTTGCTCCTCGACCTCTAAAATATTGTATATTAATTTGCCATAAATTCTCCATAGTTAACTTTTGGTCTTTTTTTAAAACTCTATCAATCACTTCAACAGCAATTAAGCTAGCATTCCAAGAAGATTCTATTGCCTCCCCACTGAAAGATTTCGACATACAAGCACTATCTCCAACACAAAGGAAGCCATTCCCTACAAGTGAATAAGGGGGTCTACGATATGCAGTAGTGGCTTTATGTATTTCAAGAATATCATATAGTGGAAAAGGAACTTCTTTTAGAAAGATTTCTGTAGCTTTTTCTTGGTTTCCATATCCCCCGGGTTGTCCACCGCCAAAAATATTTGCATTTGGTAAAAAATGGGGTGCTAACCAAGTTTTATAATAAAGCCATGAAATAGATTCTTCATATTCTCCTGTACCAGGGTGTGGCTCATCAGGATTTTTCCATTGGATAACTCTTTGTATTACATACATCTTCTCATCCTCCTCAATCTTAAATGTTTCGACTCCAAAATTCTTTGGGAGCGAAGAGCGAACAACCGCTGAGGATCCCGTAGCATCAACTATGAGTTTCCCTAAGAATTCTTGAATATTTCCTTCTTTCTCAACTTTTATTCCAATGATATGATTGTCTTTAATTAATACTTCTTTATATTCAGTAGAGAATTGAAAATGAACATTATTCTCTTCTGCTAATCCTATTAGTCTTTGAATAAAAAACTGAAAACGCATTGCTGTTACGGGGTATTTCATCACTTGTTGATACTTTCCATAAGGACCATAATAGGAAGTATATTCAAAATTAGTGATAAGCTCATCAGTTCCCTCCATGGGGGGAGGAATTCCATACTTTTCAAAAACCATGGTTTCTAAATGAAATTGATCCATTTTCGAACCTGCATCTTTCCTTGAATTACGTTCTAAGATTATAACTGAATTATTTCTTTTAGCTAATTGCCACCCTAAATAAATACCAACTGGTCCGGCACCAATTATAATAATATCTGCTGTATTCTTCATTTCAATAACACTAATATCCTAATAATTTGAATTTTTTTCCTTACTATTAAAAAAAGGATTAAAACTTTTGAGTCTTATTAATTCAATTCTAGTTAATAATTCTATCATAAAAGCATTAGAAATCTAAGATAATGTAAGTAAAATGAGTTATAAGATTAAAAATTGGTAAAAAAATTTATAAATCAATTTAGCAAACTATGAATAATTCCAATAGGATTTTACATACTCTTATTTTGAAAGGAGTAATATTGAGGAATAAAAATGGAACTGCAAGATGAAAGATTTATTGATGATAATAAGATATGGGTCGAGCATAATATCCCACTGGCTTTTGATCAAGATAAAATGACCAAATGGTTTAATGAGGAGAGAGGGGGGGTAAAGGGAGGAGCGGATGTTTTTTATCTTATGTTTGGTATCACTTATAATTGTCAGCTAAAATGTCCTCATTGTTGTGTAGGGAATTATGAGAATGAACCAAATAGAGATTTAACAACCAAAGAAATAAAAGATGTATTGGATCAATCTGACAAAGCTTTTGTTGTTAATTTTTTCGGAGGTGAACCTACAATGAGACCTGATTTAATGGAATTGATTAAATATGCTTCAGAGAGGGCAGTATATGTTTTTTGTGATACAAATGGAATAAAAATCACTAAAGAATATGCAAAACAACTGAAACAAAACGGATTAGAAGTTCTTTATGTAAGTATAGATAGTCCAATTCCAGAAAAGCATGATGAATTGCGTGGTATGAAAGGATTATTTGAGAAAGCAATTCAAGGTGTTAAAAATGCTCTCTCAATTGGATTAAATAGCGCTTTATCTACTTATATTACTCATGAAAACCTAGCTAACGGTGAATTTGAAAATGTAATCAATCTAGCAAAAGAGATTAAAGCGAGTGGAGTTAGATATTTATTACCAACTCCAACTGGTAGATGGCTCTATAATCCTGAAGTAAGATTATCACCTGAAGAGCAGAAAAAAGTTAGGAAAATCGCAAAATTTCCATATGTATGCAGGGATTTCTACTTTCAAAATCAAACTTCAAGTCAATGCAGAGGAATGTCTGATCAAGTCTATTTTTATATTTCTCCTTACGGTGATGTTCAACCTTGCTGTTTCATACCACTTACTGCGGGAAATGTAAGAGATGAACCTCTAAAAACTATATTAGATCGGATGTGGAATCATGAGATGTTTTGTGAGGACTGGGTAAAAAAAGAATGTCCGATGCTAAATAAAGAATTTAGAAAGAAATATATCAATTCTATTCCTTCTGGTACAAAATTACCAGTTAAGATGTAAATTCATATCTTAATTCTATTAAGGTATAAGTGAAGATTTAAATGATGGAAAAGATAAAAGTATCTTGCGTACAATTTTCTTATAAACCGATCAGTAATTATAAAGATTTTGAAAAAAATGTTGAGAAATTAATTGAGCAAGCTAAAGGGTCACATTTTGTTGTCTTTCCCGAAACCTTTACTCTCGAGTTACAATATATTATTCCTAATCACGATTTAAGCAAAATTTCAGATTTTACTGAAAAATATATTAGCTTATTTACGAATTTATCCCAAAAATATTATCAATATATAATAGCAGGAACTCATTTGGTTAAAGAAAATGACAAAGAATATAATATCAGTCATTTATTTTGTCCTGATGGTAACATATTTAAACATCGCAAAACCCATTTATTTCCGTTAGAATTACAAATGGGAGTAGTTCCGGGCGACACTCTTGAGATTTTTGAAACTGAGTTTGGGAAGATTGGTATCTCTATTTGTTATGAAATGGAATTTCCGGAAGCTGTAAGAATATTGACTTTAAAGGGAGCTGAGATCATTTTTTGTCCATCATATACAGTCGGGGAACATGGTTTTTGGAGAGTAAGACATTGTTGTCAGGCTAGAGCTATTGAAAATCAAATTTACGTGATACATTCTTGTATGGTGGGTTCTGCACCATTAGGAGGTTTAGAAGGTTATGGTAAATCTTCAATTCTTAGTCCATGTGAACTTCCTTGGAATCCTAATGGAATAATTGTTGAAGCTGAAGCGAATAAAGAAATGATTATTTCTAGTGAATTAGATATAAAACTGTTACATAAAAAAAGAAATAGAAGTGCTGCTCCAACCTTAAAGGATCGGCGTCCAGAAATCTATAATTTATAACTAATTTTTTCTTTAGATTGTAGTTTTTATAGATTTTAAACTTTAAAAGTTCATTTTAATTAACAAATTATTAACTTTAGATTTAAATTAACCTTTACATTTCATTGATCTGAAAATCTCTGAATAATATTCTATTCATTTTTTCTTAAAAAGGAGAAAGAGATAATGTTAAGATTTAGTATTAAAAATGCATTTCGAAAGAAATCAACAGCAATATTAGCAAGTATCGGAGTAGGAGTCGGTTTAATGCTTGTTTTTGTAATTGGCGCATTTACTGCAGGGGTTACGGCTCAGTTTCAAAGTAATTTAGCCCAAACAATTGGCATTGTAGAAGTCTTAGAAAAAGATGTTGATACTCGAACTAATAGTCATCTGCCTTTAAGTTTACCAGATGAACTTTTTACTACCCCAAATGTAGGAGATTTCATCTCACAGTATAATGTTGAAGTGCAAGCTCCCTTCTTCTATACTTCAAATTATTCTGGAGAAGATCAATTAAGGATAAATGGAGATCTTTTGACTTTAAAGGCAATAAATCATACTTTAGATCAGTTATGGGGCGGACCTACCAATAATATAATTCAAGGAAGAGTATTTGAACCTGATAGTAAAGAAATTATAATAGATTCTCGATTATTAACTGATGCCCAATTCCCAGTAGGTCTAGGTGATGCTTTAGGAGTTAAACTCGATCTTGGAGACGTTAATAAATCTAGTCTCACAATAGTAGGTGTATATCAGCAAGATGATATTGGAGCACCTCCATTTGTTCCAAAAGAATATTATATTTATACAGATATATCCACGCTATGGAATTTCTTCAATATTTCTGGTTTGGAAACAAATAGTTATACCGCTATAGAACTACTTTTTAATGTCGAGACTACTAAAGAGACAAATCTTTTTGTTGATAGAATAAATACTTATTCGAATGATGGGGGATATTCCCCTATATTTGTAGTTGCATTTGCTTTAGCGGCATTTTTTGAAAATTTTGAGTCAACCTTCGCCCTTTTTGATGGTTTTGCAGCAATAATTGGGTTTATAACCGTTCTCGCGGGAGGGATGGCAATTATTGTGACACAATTAATGTCTGTTACTGCAAGAATGAAAGAATTTGCGATTCTCAAATCAACAGGTTGGAAAAATCGGCATATATTTCTAAATGTTATTTATGAATCACTCACTCTCGGCTTATTAGGTGCCCTTATTGGACTGGGTTTGGGAACCCTCCTTATTTTGCTATTTTCTAGTGGTGGAAGTCCTTTCGGTGGAGCATCAGCAACGATAACTACGGGAGGAATTATTGAGGTTATTGCATACGCCTTAGGTTTAGGTATCATCGGGGGATTGTACCCAGGGATAAAGGCTGCGAGAGTTAGACCAGTAGTTGTATTAAAAGGAGAATAATGAGGTGAATATAGTTGTCATTGATCAAATTGGTAAATATAAGCAAAATTTATGGTGAAGAAAGAACTACCATTAAGGCTTTAGACGATGTGAGCTTAGAAATCGAGCAAGGAAAAATTATAACTATAATGGGTCCATCTGGAAGTGGAAAGTCAACTTTATTGAATATTCTTGGTGCAATGGATAAACCTACTAATGGAGAGGTATTAGTTAACGATAAAGATATTGGAAAAGTCGCTGAAAGTAAATTATCTTCATATAGAAAAAATATTATTGGATTTGTATTTCAAAGTTTTTACCTTTTACCAAATCTGGATGTCATTAACAATGTATTAATCCCTTTAATCCCTTATGGTATTAAGGATCCCGATAGAGAAAGAGCACAAGAACTTTTAAATTTAGTTGGATTAGGAGAACGATCTAAGAGCAAAGTAAGAAAACTTTCTGGTGGCGAATCTCAGAGAGTAGCTATTGCAAGAGCGTTAATTAATAACCCAAAAGTGATATTAGCGGATGAACCAACTGGAAACTTAGATTCAGTAACAGGAAAAGCAATAATTGACCTGCTTATTAAATTGGCTGAACAAGGAACGACAGTAATAATAGTGACTCACGATCCTAGAATTGCACAGGTAATCTCCGAACATCCTCTTGGGCAAAATATTTGGATAAAAGATGGTAAATTAAGTAACGAACCAACTTATGATATGTACTGTTGGTAATGATATTTTTTTCAAAAATTATTTTTTTTATCTTAAATTGATTTTATTAATTAATGCTAAAAATAGCTTTAATTTGTTAATTTCAAATTATCGGGGATATTATTGGAAGATTTATCTGTATATTTAGAGCCTACTTATTTCATTGATTCAGATTCAGAATATATTAAAAATTTAGCACAAAAGATAACTCAGAATGCAAAGAACAAAAAGAAAAAAGCAATTAAAATATTTTATTGGACGCGAGACACAATATATTATGATCCTTATGAAAGTTTTGCTTCAAGAAAATCTTGGTATAAGGCTTCAAACACTGCAAAAAGAGGAAAGGGATGGTGTGTTCAAAAAGCAGTGGTTTTAACAGCTCTTGGAAGAGCTCTCGGTATCCCTTCAAGATTACATTTTGCAGATATTAGGAATTATAAAATAAGTGAAAAACAGAAAAATATCATGCATACTGATGTGTTTATTTATCATGGTTTTACTGAATTATTTATGGATGGTAAATGGGTTAAATTAACACCCGCCTTTAATAAAGAGCTTTGTATTAAATTTAGCTTGCCTATTGTAGAATTTGATGGAACTAATGATGCAATTCTTTCCGCGTATACATTAAATGGAGAGAAATATATCGAATATTTAGCCGATAGAGGCCCTGAGATTGATCTCCCTTTTAAAAGAATATTTAAGGCCTTTTTTGAATACTATGTCTAAAAATTAGTTCTCAAAAAATATAATTTGAAAAAAAAAAGAATTAAAAAAATTTAATCCACTATTTTTAATAATTTATACTTGAGCACTTTCTCCGTCAACAGCTACATTTCCAGTCGATGTAGTTAAACTAAAATTGTATTTTTGAGTTGCTGTGCCATAATTTAGGGATTGATAAAGGTCTCCCAAGATTTCCATAGTAGAGTCGGAGGTATAATCTATCGAACCGGTACTCGTTGAGCTTAAGAATCGAACTCCTGTATTCGCTAGAGTATCTCGGTAAAGCACACCGATACTTCCAGTTGAGGTCTCTAAGTGGCTTGTAACATTCGCATTCATATTGTTGTATTGATATACATAGGCATTTATTCCTCCGGTAGAAGTCTCAAGATTAAGATTTAGATTTTTAGTATAAACCATGTTATAACTTCTATAGGCAATTGAACCAGTAGAAACAAGACCATCAATGTTATCTCCCATTAAACAACTAGTAAAATTTAAGGTTAATGACCCTGTAGATGTTTTTGCATAATATCCTTCCATGAAATCAGTTCCCGTAGCAAAAATACTGGAAGATCCCGTGCTTGTGGTCATACTGACTAAACCATTGAATATACCATTGGTTGCATCCATACTTACCGACCCGGTACTTGTATCCAAACTAACTTGACCGTCAAATGTAACATTAGTTGCTTCCATTGATACTGATCCGGTGCTACTGTATAATAATGTTCGATTTAATACTACATTCTCTGGAACATACATTTCTATGGAACCTGTACTAGATGAGGCAAGTAAATCGTAAACAACATCAGTTCTAAGAGTCACAGTTATATTAATATTATATGAGCTAAACCAGTGCGAAGGATCGAACCAAACTTCAGGTAAGACTTCAAGTGTAAAAGTTTTTGTTGATTCATCCCACCAATCTGAACTAGCTTTAAAGAAATCAGTATAAGATTTTCCTGCCATAAACAGTCCTGAAACTTTTATACTTACGTCGATGCTAGCATAATGGGAAGTAGCTGAAGAATTATATTGAACAAAAATTTTACCAATATCTGCATTTATTTTTAAATCTTCAATAGGATTTGGTGAACTTGGATCATAGGAAATGTTATAATCATACTCTATTACCCCTGCAGTTGCAAAACCCGTAATTACAAATCCTAATCCTGCGCCTCCAAGGAGCACTACAACCACGATAATTGCAATATTATAATTTCTCATTTCTTCTTTTCACTTTTATTTTTATTTTTAAGCTAGAATTTATTTGAGAATATTTAAATAAAATTTAGACTGATTTTTGTGAAATACTTCTTTTTTAAAAAGATTAATTTTAATAAAATAAAAGTAATGATTTCAAACCTTTTTTAATAAGGTTTCTCCAAATCTTTTAGCTTTATCAAGATCTACTTTATTAGGACGACCTTTAATCTTTTCCATATCTTCTAGTGCTTTCTTTTTTTTATCTTCCGGTAGTTTATCAAACATAGTCATTCTTGTTTTTAGAGGTATACCAATATTATCTCCAACACAATCAAATTCATCAACAATTTTAGATCCATGTTCTGCTAATATCTTAGTTATATTATAAAATGGTTTTTGATAAAATTCTAAACTTGCATGCGTACAAAAATAAGCAAATTTAGAAGGCAAATTTGGTGCGGCTTCTTTTACAAGATTTACGAGGGATTTATCAATACGACTTGCGTAAATTCCAGACCCTAATAATACAAGATCATAAGCAGCAATTTTTGATGCATCTACATCTTTTACTGGAATAAGGTCTACTTCATTTTCTTTTAAACCTTCTTTAATACTATATGCCACTTTTTCAGTATTGCCAGTGTTTGAAAAATAGGTTATTAATATTTTCATTAAATTCACCAAAGTTATTTCTTCTTAAATTATATAATTCATTTTTAATAATAATATTTGAGGAAAAAATCAAAATAATTCGTTTTTCATTAATCTTGAAATTAAATTGACCCGCTAATTAAGTTTCGATATCTAAATTGAAAAATTCAAGCGCGTTATGCACTGTTTTAGTACTAACTTCAGCCTGAGAAATATTATGAGTATAGGAAATAGCTGCAATTGAGTATCGAACATTTAATGGTACATTTAAGGGTCCATGTAGATAAGGATGTTGGTAATAACTATCTGTTTCAGTAACTAGCGAATCTAATGAAGATTTTGCTGTCACCCTCCGCCACTTTTTATTACCATAAGCCGAGCTCGGAACAGAAAGTTTATATCCTTGTTCAGAAAGAGATAATCCGTATTCATCTGGTCCAGAAAAGCAATGCCACATAACTTTTGATGATTTAATATTAAATTCCTCTAATATTCGTAATATTTCTTTAGTGGCTCCATCATAATGGTTAAATTTATGATTCGGATTTTCAATATCTAATTCATTTTTAGCAGCATTTCTTACATGTAAAATATATGGCTTATCTAAATCTAGTGTTAATTCAAAAATTTTTTCTAATTCTGAAACTTGTTTGGTACGTTTTTCAAGAGTTTTTGCATGATGGAAATCAATACCTATTTCTCCGATTCCAAGAAAATTTTTACTGTTGTTTATAACAAAATCGATCCATTTCTTCCATTCCTCATTATATTTTTTTTCAGGAGTGTAAGTTACGGTCTGTGGTGCCCATCCACAAGTATAGCCGATCTTATTTTTTCCCTTTATAAAATTTTGAATTAATTTTAATGTAGCGTTATCGATAGAACTTGTAATTAGATATACACCTCCATTTTCCAGATATTGTTTGTATTGTAGTTCATCAGGAGGAAGTTTATCATTTTTCTGGGGTCGTGGAAAGGGTAAATGACAGTGTGTATCTATGAATTTAAGACCTTCTTCGGGTTCGGCAATTATTATTTTTTTAGTCATTTGTTTATCTCAATTTCTCTTAAAACTTTTATTATGAAATACTTGATGCAATTTAATTTTTGTTTTAGTGGTTTGTTTTTGGATTTAAATAAATTTTTAAAATGTTTCAGTTATTAATTTGATATAATGATTGATCAGCTAAAATCTAAACTTAATGAACTAGAGGAAAAAAAACGAGAGCTACAACCGAAAATAGAAGAAATTGAAAAGGAAAGAATTGAAGAATTAGCCGAAATAAATAAAAAGTATGAT
>RDOE01000031.1 GCA_011364975.1 Promethearchaeota archaeon
ATTGAAAAAGAATTAAGAATTTGTAAGGGTACTCATTCAACTATTTCTGATAACCTGTTCTTCGAGCTGCAATTAAGCCTACTTTCCTTCCAGGAGGAGCATTTCTGCTGGTTGTTGTTGAAATATGAGGATGTTTATGCCTACCTCCACCAAAAGGATGATCACACGCGTTCATAGCACTAGCGCGAACCACAGGCCACTTTTTCGCTTTTGATTGTACGCTATAGAATCTATTTCCTGCTTTGAGGAAGGGTTTATCGGTTCTACCTCCTCCTGCTACCACTCCGATTGTAGCTAAGCAATTTTGATTGAACCACTTAGTTTTTTTCGAGCGAAATAGTAATTCTACATCCGTTTTTGTTTTATTCCTCACTATAGCAGCGACACCTGAGGCTCGGGCAAACTTTCCTCCATCTTGAGGGGTTCCTTCAACATTAAACACTAAAGTTCCAAGGGGCATTTCACCAAGAGGAAGAACATTTCCTACGTCAATAGGTCCTGTTTTAGCTTGGATAAATTCTTGTCCTTCATACACTCCTTCAGGGGGGAGCCATAGATCTTTTGATTTATCTTCATATTGGATTTTTGCTAAGGGAGCTCCTCGTCCAGGGGAATGTAAAAAATCAACTACTTTAAATTTGATTTGATTCTCGCCTTCTTTAAATGGTCGATATTTAACTCTTCCTACGTGTCGGTGACCGGGGGATCGTGCCCACATATTGCCATGTCCTTTCCGTTGTACTAGAATTCTTTTACCCATGTGATTCACTTATTAGTATAGAATAAATATTTTTAATTAAAGAAGCTATAAATTTTTTATTATTTTGCGTAAAAGTCTTTGATTTTAAAGTTTTCAAAGAAAGGGTTTATCAAAGCTTATTAGTTCGTAATAATTCATCGACATTATAATTAAAAGCGATAGGGAGTTCTCGTTCGATAAACTCTCCCGCAATATTAGTCAATAACAAACTTTTTACCTCCTTTGGATCATTAGTTTGCCCTAAAACCCAACCAAGTTTAACATATCCCACTTCTGGGATCATATTTCTTCCAGGAATTACTCCTAAGTTTTGAAGTTCCCTTCCTGTGGAATAAACATTCATTCCCACAAAACCGTGTAATGTTTGAGTGGTCATAAGAACAATTATTCCTTCTTGGATCGCCCTTTCGATGGATTTGTAAAGATAGGTGCCAACATGACCTAAACCAGTACCAGCGATAACAATTCCTCGATAACTATGGTCGGTACAAAAATCAATTAATTCCGCACTCGCTCCAGGATAGTAGTAAATTAATGCTGTTTTTTTTTCAAAATTGGTTAAAAGCTCAAGTTTTTGTTTACTTCGTTTTTGGTATTCATTTTCAAAAACTCTAATTTGTTTATCTTTAACCATTCCAAGTGGAATGCTGTTAATAGTTCGAAATGTATTTCTAACAGAGGAATGCATCTTTCTTACTAACGTACCACGATGAATTAATCCATAATCATGGGAAGTCGAACCTAACATCACTACAGTTACTTCGGCGATATCTGAAATAGCCACAGTTGCAGAATTAATTAAATTTAGGGCAGCGTCGGATGAAGGTCTGTCTGAGCTTCTTTGACTTCCTGTCAAAACTACGGGGATTGGTAGATTCTTTAACATAAACGAAAGTGCAGCACTTGTATAACTCATAGTATCTGTTCCATGACCAATTATTATACCTTCTATTCCAGAGTCTATGGCGTTCTTAATTTTTTCAGCTAAACTTTGCCAATTAGTATGGGTCATATTCTCTGAAAGAATCTCAAAAACAACCTCGCATTCCAGGTTACAAATATCAGCTAATTCGGGTACAGCACTGAACAACTCTCCTGGCGTAAAGGAAGGGATCACCGCACCAGTAGTATAATCTAAGCGAGAAGCGACAGTTCCTCCAGTTCCTAAAAGTTTCACTGAAGGTAATTCTTTATTAAAGGGGAAGGTTTTTTCAGGTATTTTGTATATTGCTTCTCTCACCCCTATTTTTTCAATTTCGAGTACTTCATCAATGTGTATCCCTAAATTATAATTATTTTCTAATTTAATTTCGATGAAATCTGGTAGAGAAAATTCAGCTCTTGGTAGAATAATTCCTTCTAAAATAGTCTTCTCAGTCTTGATTCGAATGATATCCCAAACACCCAATTTATGATCTTGTAATAATTTTTTAGCTTTTCCTTTGTAACCTTTTAACTTACTTTCCAATTTTAGCACCTTCATTCATTATTCTTTTTATAGCTTTTTTAAGCTCGTCGGAAACAATTGCCCCATCAACTTTTCCTCTAACTTTTTTCATTACATCCCCCATTAATGGGCCCATTGCTTTCATTTGACGTTCTTTAATTATTTTTTGATTTTGATTCACAATTTCTTTGATTATAGTTTTCAAATCTTGAATTGACACCACTTTGATACCGAGACTTTCTATAATCTCATTAATGGATAGTTGTGGAGATTCAGACTTTAAAACCATGATTTCTTCAATTGCTTCTTTACTTACTTTATTATCTCTTAAGCTTTTAAAAATCTCAATATAATCATTATCTAATATATTATCAATCTCTTTTCCATCACGTCTAAGTGCTAAAGTTGTTTCTAATAATATATTTAATACAATTGAAGGATTTTTAGGGTATATTTTTATTAATTTTTCAAATAAGTCTAATTTTTCACTAAAAATTAATTCCTTTATCATACGCTCTTCTGTTTCATATTGTTCTGAATATTCCTTAATAATATCCCATGGATATTTGGGGATAGTTTGTCTTACTTGATCTATTTCCTCTCTTGTATTAATAATAGATGGAGAATCCGTATCAGGATATAATCTAGCTCCTCCATGTAATTCACGTAAAAATTCTGTATTTCCTGTTTCTAAAGCTTTTCTAGTTTCGGGGGGAACTCCATTAAATGCTAATTTTACACGATTAATAATAACCTTAATAGCCTTATCTACTTCTTTTTGAGTTCCCAGAACTAGCACAAAGCAATCTTGACTCTTAGAATTTAATTCATTTCTAATTTTACTGATTTCATTATCATTAAAGTTATATTTTCTTAATCCTTCATCAGAGTGAATAATTCCTTTTAAACCACTAATAGACTTTACCTTACTGCTTATTTCAGTCCCAAATCGATAATTTTCCGTTAATTCTTTTCCCAGAATATCTTTAAACCCTTTAAAGTTTATTCCATAAAGTTTTTTACCAGCTCTTAATCCTTTAGCAATAAAACTTGAGTTAGTATTTTTAAGAAATTTAGAAAGCTCCTTGGGTTCAGTTTTAAGAGCTTCTTCACTTAATCCTCTTTTATTTAATTCTTCTTTAATTTCAATTAGTTTTAATTGACGTGATATTTCGTTATTAATTAATTTTGGAATCCAATCAAGCTTTTGCACTCCTTTAATTTCAATTCTCTTACCTTTTTTTATACTAATATTAATATCTTGTCTGATAGAACCCAAAACTTTTTTTACTTTAGTAGACCATAATAATAAACCTAAACGTTCTGCACAATCCCTACATTCATATGGATCAGTTATATCAGGATCTGTGGTTATTTCGACCAGAGGTATCCCGAGGCGATCCAAACGATAGTAGTTTGTTTTATTTTCCGTATTAATTTTACGTGCGGCGTCTTCTTCTAAACTTAAAATATTAATTCCAATTTTTTTTCCGTTTTCTAAGATTAGATATCCATCGGTTCCTAAAATCATAGTTCTTTGAAAACCACATGGAACACTCCCATCAAGATAATTTTTTCTACATACATGCATCTCTTCAATTATATTAGCATTAAGGAGAGCTGCTATTTGAAGAGCTATATATCTTGCTTCGTCATTACATGAAAATGGAGGAGTATCATCTAATTCATAGGTACAGATAACATCATTATACCCTTCATAAATTGTAGTTATTCCTTTTTCATACTCTGTCAACATAGCTTTATCAAATTTCCCCATTTCACCTAGGACAGGCCTCATTAATCGCTTTACAGTGAAGTCAGGGTTTCTAGTTCCTTGTAATTCGGCGGGACACCTACAGAATAATTTCTTTTCTGTGTCTAATTGCTGATGGATTTCAAGACCACATTTAAGACCTATTTTTTTATAATCGAATTTTTCCATAAAAATTCAAACTGAAATTTATATTAGATTATGATCTTTTTAATTAAGGTTTAAATTTGAATATATGCTATAGCTTTTTCAAGATATCTATGACTAAGTACTTATAACTAAAATGAAATTCACTTAATCCTTACTGAGAGCAATATAATATAATTTATTTCAAAATAAAGTTAAGATAGATTTTAGAATTTATTATAACGATATCGAACCATTATATCGTCTTGGACTGCTTTTGGTAAATCTATAAACCTAGCACTATAGCCTGATACTCTAACCATTAAGTCTTTATAAAGATTGGGATTTTTTTGAGCATCTTCTAATGTGTTTATTGAAAAAGCATTAAATTGTAGGTGAGAACCATTAAGTTTAATGTAACTTCTTAGTAATGATTCAAAGATATCACCATTATTTAACAATGTTATTTCTGGATTTATATTAAATGTACATGCAAGTCCATTGCCAAAGAGGGAATGATCAATTTTAGTTACACTGTTTATTGCTGCTGTTAATCCTTTCTCAGCACTAGAACCTGGGGCGATATCTCGATTTAATGGTTTTCCCTTTTTTCTACCTGAAGGTAAAGCACCAGTAAAAATACCAAAACCTACATGAGTGGTCATAGCATGAATTCCTACTCTATAATCTCCTCCTCTCGCACTTTTAAGCCCAATAATAGATTGAGCAAGGATTTCTGCAACTTTTTTAGCATAAATATCAGCATTCTCATCATCAGATCCATATTTTGGGCATTTATAGAGCAAATAATTTTGCAGATGACGATAACCCCTGAAATTATTTTTTAAAGCTGTTATTATTTCGTTCATTGTTGTTTCTTTTTGCTTAAAAACAGCCCAATCTAGGGCTGCTAATGAATCTACTACATCCGTGAAACCAGTAACGTGTATTCCTGAGAAATTGTATTTTGCAGAACCCTTATTTATATCAACTCCACTTTCAAAACACCCACGTATGCATAATGACATCAATGGTGTAGGTTTAAGATTTTTATGTGCTTGTTGATAAGCATTTGCTGTAATTGCAGCCATTTTCATCATTGAAGTCAGCTTTTCTTGAAATTTATTAAGAATTTCATTCATTGACAAAAATCCTTCTGATTCAAGATTATTATCAATATAAGAACTCACTATTGTATTGTCTAAACCTAATGCTAGTTCTAAAGCTTTTGCGGTATTAAGAAAAACTGCACCAGTATTGTCATAAGAAGTCCCTGAAGTTGATAACCCTACACATCCCACAATTCCATAATCGCGAGCTTCTTCTAAAGGTATTCCGTAATTCATTAAACTTTTAATTACGACCTCATCATTATATAATCCAATTAAATTTTTACCTTTTGATAAAATTTGAGCTATTTTCTTTAAAAGATTGGATGGAGAGGAATCATGAATTCTTATTACAATATTTGGACTTGGAACAGAAACCTCAGCAGCAGCTCTTAATATGAGATATGTTAGAGCGTTAGTGGCATCGTAGCCATTTTGATCAACTCCTCCAATTAGCATATTCTGTGTAGTTGCCATACCTCCAAAATATTGAGTCGCAACAGTATCATATAATGCAATAATTTCATTTGTTTTAAGAAGGAGATTTTTGAAAATTTTAACAGTATGTTCAATATCACCACTATAATAAGGTAGAAGGTATTGATCTATCCTTCCAAAAGAGATACCATGTTCAAAATTTTCCAAATGTAAAGCTAAATGTATGAACCAAATAAGTTGAACAGCTTCTTGAAGGTTACTTGGTGGTTTAGTAGAAATATTTCTACATGTTTGGGCTATCTTAATCAGTTCTTCCTTTCTAGATGGACTTTCTTCATCGGAAGCGAGAATTTCTGCTTTTTCCGCATATTTAGTGGTAAAATTAATTAAAGCTTCACAAACAATTATTATAGCTTTGTAAAAAGCGATTTTTTCATCTGCTGAAATGTCACTTATTATCAAATTATTAGATTGATCAATCATTTTTTTTGATTCTTCTATATAACTTCTTAGGCCTTTTGAAATAAGACGTTTATAATCTACCACTACATGAGCAATACCTCCTATTTCTGTGGCTACATAAGCACAACCACTAAAAGAAGTCTCGAAAACAATATCAGGTGCCAACTCTCGAGCAAAAGTATCAATTTTAAAATTATTATAATATGGATATACTTTATTTTTTAATAAGGAAATATCTTCTTCACAAATATTTATAGGATTCACTGATCTCTTTGGGAGAGTATTAAGTTCTTTAATTATTCTGTAGCCACTTGCCTCGAAGCGAGGAATGGCTACTGGAATATTTTCATCAAATGTCCCAACAATGATTTCATCAGATCTGATAATAATTGGCAAATTTTCTAAAGTATTTCTTAATCCTTCTGCTTGCCTTATAATCATGGGCTTTCCTGGATTTTCTTTCAGTGCTTTTGTATAGTATATCGGCACTTTAATCGAGATATGAGGTGTTTTCCTAACCAAATCATTTAATAATGCTGAAGTCAAAAATTACCCCTTTTTTTTAATTGATGTAAATATATATCATTTTTTGGTTGAATATTAATTAAGTTTAATGGATATAGATGGAAAGGGGGCTATTGATATAAAAAAATAATTCAAACTTCTAAGATTAGTATTTAAATTATAAAAATTTATTAATTATTTGGAGTATAATTAGAGGAGATTTCTGCCTTATATATATTAAATTTTTAATATTTAAAGATAAAAGTCCTGATATTATTCTAAATAAGAGATGTTAATCTCCTATTATAACATTTTTGATACATAAGGACCATCTAACTTATATCCTAAGTCATAAAACCAGTCTCTTGCTCCGATACCACTAATAACTGCTAATTTTTTGGTATCAAAATCTTCAGCAGCGATTTTTTCTGCATTGTTCATTAAGAGTTTGCCATAACCCAAATGTTGTACTTGAGTATCCTTATATGGTTTTTTATCCTTTGGAACCAATTCACCTACAACTCGGACTTCTCTAACAATCATCGTTTTTCCATCATTTAATTCTGAACGATGGGCATATTCTGATGGTTTTCTTAGCCTTAAATATCCGATTAATATGTTCCTTTCTTTATTTTCAAGAGATAAGAAAATTTCTTGCCCCTTTGAAGCTTCATAATCTAATCTATATTCCCTTACATTTTTGAGGAGATCTTTATTGAAATCAATATTTTTAGTGGAAAGTCCATACTCACGGCATCTTATACAATTACATTTCGAATTTAACTCTCTTAATCGATTTTGGACTAATTGTCTTAAATTACTTTTATTGCATCCTGCTTCAATTAGGGGAGCAGGAATATCTCTCATAATTCTTTGTATTCTTACATAGGGAGGAATTTTAAGTTTTCCTTGAGCAATTAATTCAACCATCTTATCATTAGAATAGGGTGAGTAATCTCCATTTTTCCACCAATCATACAATTCAGTGCCCTTAATCACTAGACAGGGATATATTTTTAGCATATCAGGTTTATAGTCAGGATCGGTAAAAAGAATATCAAACATTTCCATATCTTGTGTATAAGTTGTATGTGGAAGGTTTGGCATAATATGTGCATTTACTTTTAATCCAGCGTCCTTAGAGATGCGAATAGCTTCAATACTGTCTCTAGTAGAATGTCCTCTCTTTATAACTTTATACACATCATCATAGACTGTTTGAATTCCAATTTCAACTCGAGTTGCGCCGTAATTAAGCATTTTATCTACATCAACTTCTTTACAAAAATCAGGTCTTGTTTCAATTGTTAATCCAATTATTCTTCTTTTCGAAGTTTCAGCTAATTTTAATACTTCACGTAGGGATTGTGATCGTGAATTAATAACACCCCCATATGCACCCGCTACAAAATTTTCTTGATAAGTTGTATCAGATGCTAAGAAAGTTCCTCCCATTATTATTAACTCGATCTTATCGACTTTATGACCTATCGCTTTTAGATCCTGAATCCTGCTTTGAACTTGAGCAAAAGAATCATAATTATTATGAATAGATCTCATAGCAGCCGGTTCTTTCCCTGTATAAGATTGAGCAACTTTTTCACCTGGCTGAGACTCTTTCCCAGGACAATAAATACAATTACCTGGGCAAGTTAATGGTTTTGTCATAATTGCTATAACAGATACACCAGAAATTGATCTAGTTTCCCTTCTTTTCAGAATATGAGATAATCGTTCTCTTTCGGCTGGAGACGCATAATTTAATATGGTTGCGTTTTTTATTACTTTATGATATTGATATCTTTTTCCAATCTTACCTTTTAAATTTGTAAAACTATTTTTTGAAATTTTTGGGTTCTCTAGCAAAAATTCTATAATTTCTCGACAAAGATTTTTTAATTTTTCATCTGAATTTGAGTTTATATTAGCCATATGATCAATATTATTTTAAAATTCCATCTATTCTAAATGAAGGATAGATATATTTAATGATAATTAGGGATTAAGTAAATATTTTATGTAAAGGTTTAATAAGTAATTGAAAGTTAAAGTGTTTAATTTAACTAAACGATATTTTTCTCCCAGTATAATCTCGCTTATAAGAACCGAAATCAATTATTTTACTTAAAGTTTCACGATTAAAAATAGGTCCATCTTTACAAACCAATAAACCTAACGGATCTAAACTGCATAATCCGCATAAACCACAACCACATCTCATCATTCGCTCAAGACTCGCATAAAATTCGAAATCATATTTTTCAGATAGTTTAAATATTTCATATAACATTAATTCTGGTCCACAACAATAAACCACAACTCTTTTAAGTTCTTTATTTGAATACTTTTTCAATTCTTGCTCAAAAACTGTTGATGCTAGACCTTTTGTTCCAGAACTTCCATCTTCAGTACAATATATTATATTTGAAATTATATCGATTTTTGAATTAAAATCATCTGTATAGAGTAAATCACCATGTATTTTTCCACCTTCTATTATATTAAAATTTAACTTATTATCAATTAATATTTTTGATAAACATTTTAAAGGTGCTATGCCAATACCTCCTCCGATTAAATAAATTATACTTAATTTATCATTAAGCACTTTAAAGAAATTTCCTAAAGGTCCTCTAATACCTATGTAATCATTAGGTTCTAAATTATGCATTGCATTAGTACATTCTCCTATATTTTTAACGGTTATTGACCAATTACCTTCCCCATCAAAATTAGATAGTGACATTGGAATCTCATCAACTCCAGGTACCCATACCATGACAAATTGCCCTGGTTTTGGAGTTATATAATTTTTACCATGAATCTCTTTCATATTAAAAATTAAGGTTTTTACATTATAACACTCATTAATTATTTTTTTAACCTTAACAGTGAATATGGTATTTTCAGTCACATTCAGATACCTCTTGTGTTTCAAATTGATGAGCAAGTCCAATTATGTCCATAATAGATTTAACTTTATTTAATTTCAAGAAATTAGATAATCCGCTATTAATAGTTTTAATAATAGAGATATCTTTATGTAACGCAGTTCCAATTTGAACTGCTGAAGCTCCAGCCAAGAAGAATTCAACTACATCCTGCCAAGACTCCACTCCTCCACATCCAATAATTGGTATCTTCAAAATTTTGTATAAATCATAAACGTGTTTAACTGCAATAGGGTGAATAGCTTTTCCAGAAAGACCTCCACTTCCATGAGATAATAACGGACATTTTGTGTTGATATCTATTTTCATAGCAGAAATAGTATTTATTGCTATAACAGCATCAGCTCCTCCATTCTCCGCAGCTAAGGCGATATCAATAAGATTTGTCACATTTGGATTCAATTTTACAAAAATTGGAATCTTTAAATTTTGCTTTAAAAGATTAACTAAAGAATAAGTTAATTTTTTATCAATTCCGATTGATGAGACTTCTGCATGAGGGCATGAAATATTAAGCTCAACAGCGTCTGCTCCAGCTTTTTCAGCTTTAAAAGCTACATCCAAATAAGATTTATTAGAATCCCCGAATATACTTACAATTAATGGGATATTATGGGATTTGATTTCCTTTATTTCATTGATGAAATAATCAATACCTGGATTTGCTAAGCCAACGCTATTTAAGAAAGTCCCGGGAGTTATCTCAACAATAGATGGATTTCTATATCCTCTTCTAGGTATCGGACCAATGGATTTGGTTGTTATAGCACCTAAACCCGAATTAAATAATCGTATCATTGTGGAATAAGATACTCCTAAAATGCCAGAAGCTAGAATTAAAGGTGAGGTGATTTTTAATCCACATAGATTTACTTCAAGCATTATTAATATAATTTAAGAAATTATTATTATTATTATTTAAGAAATATTAATGCAGAATTATTTTTAGAAAATGAAATCTTTTATTATTGATACTTTAATAGGTATATTTGCCGTTGATGAGCTAGGAACCATTCTTAATTTTGCATTTTTGAATGAAAATGAAAACAGGATGATTAATTTCTATTCTTCTTTAGACAGCGGAATTCTTCTTGAGGAATATTTAAATTTTGTGGGGGAATTGAAGAATTCTGGGTTTGATGAATTTGTATTTGATAATAAAGAACTGGAAACTCTTACTTCAAAAGATCTAAATTGCAAATCTTCATATAATAGGCAAGCACCGGAGTTTATAAACTTTCGAATAAATTTGGAGCATAAATTAAATAGTATTGGTTTCAAAAAATCAGAGGATGAACTTAAACTAATTTTTAAAAGTATTAGTGAAGAATTAATAAAGAATAAAATAAGTGAAGCTGGAGCTCAAAAAGATACAATTATCATTCAAATTATTGAAACCTTAGATATTATTAAAAAATCTATAAGTTTATTCAGTAGCAGACTTAGAGAATGGTATGGTTTGCATTTTCCAGAATTAACAGACAAATTAGTTGAAGATAACGTCATTTTAGCAGAAATGGTGGCAGTTTTAGGGAATAGAGAGAAGTTTACTATTAAAAACCTAAGAGAGAATTTTGACTTTAGTGAGGAAAGAATTAATGCTTTACATCAATTAGCAAATGATTCTATGGGTGCGAAAATTAATATTAATATTATTCAAGACTATGCAAATCAAATTATTTCACTTGACAAGTATAGAGCATTTCTAGAAAATTATTTAGAAGATTTAATGGAAGTATCCGCACCAAATTTGACTGGAATTATAGGTAGTTTAATAGGGGCAAAATTAATAGCAAAAGCAGGTAGTTTAAAAAAGTTAGCATTCATGCCAGCTTCTAGAATTCAACTTTTGGGTGCTGAGAAGGCATTATATCGTTTTTTAAAAAGTGGTGAAAAAAGACCAAAACATGGTTTAATTTTTCAATGGAATCAAATTAGAGGAAATAAACCTTGGATACGGGGCAAAATTTCTAGGCTTATTTCTGGCAAAATAGGGATCGCTGCTAAGTTAGATTTTTTTAAGGGAGAAATTATAGCAGATTTTTTAACTAAAGAAATAGAACAAAAAATCATTGAAATTGAAAAGAAATACCCAAAGCCCCCAAAACAAGAGATTAAGCCCAAAAAGAAAAAAACTCAAGGTAAAAAGGGATCAAAGAAGAATATTAAGAGGTAAAAATAGAATGGACAAAGTTGAAATCAGAATTCACCCTAAATATAAAAATGTATATGTTTCTGGGTCACCAGAGAATTACAGGTTATATACCAAGAATTTAATTCCAGGTAGAAAAACTATTGATGAAAAATTAATAATCATTGGTGGAGATGAATATAGAGAATGGGATCCCTATAGGAGTAAATTAGCAGCCCTTATTTTAGAGGAACCTATGACTAATCTATTTTTAGATAATTTAAATTGCTTATATTTAGGAGCATCGTCAGGAACGACTATATCCTATCTATCAGACATACTTAACAAGGGTATTATTTACGGAGTAGAATTTGCAGAGCGTAGTATACGTCAATTAATCCAAAATTGTAAAGATAGAAAAAATGTTATTCCCATCTTGGGTGACGCTAATTTTCCAGAAGATTATGGGCATAATATTTTTACTGCTATTGATCTAATTTATCAAGACGTTGCCCAACCTAATCAGGCGGAAATTGCAATTAAAAACGCTGAATATTATCTAAAAAAAGATGGTATCCTCATTATCGCTATAAAGTCCCAATCTATTGATAGTATTAGTAAATCTGAAAAAGTTTATGCTCAAGAGAAGCATTATATAGAAGAAAAAGGATATCGGATTATTAAAAGTGTTAATATCCATAAATATGCCTCTAATCATATCATTTTGATTGTTCAGAGATAAGAGAGAACATTAATCTTTATTGATTTGTAAATTCGGTTATTTTTTTATTTTTTAACTCCCTATTAAGAATATTTTTTGTAGTTTGCCACGACTTTCTTACAAAAGGAGGGGTTTTTTTGTGTTCTATAATCCAATTACGTAGCGATTCTATGGTTCTCGCATCTGAAGGATACCCTGAGCCAAAATCACCGTATTTGCCCTTTAATTCGTTAATGATCGAGTCTCGTAAATCTTTAGCGATAATTGAGCTAGCAGAAACTACAGGATATATAATATCTGCTTTATGTCTCGCAATAATCTTTTTAGGTTTATAATTTAGACCCATTTTAATAGAGTTTTTAAATCTTTGTTCATTGACATCAACAGCATCTATATAAATTTCGTCGGGAGTCAAATCATTTATAATATTAGCCATATATAGTTCCTCGAGTTGATTTAGCGTAATTTTTTTTTGTTCTCTTTGATCGATTTCTTCAGCACTTATTTCTGCTATTTTAAGTTTTAAAGCATTTTGTTTAATTATAATGGCTAGTTGTTTTCTTTTTTCGGGAGTTAATTTTTTCGAATCCTTTACTCCTATAGCTTTTAATAATTCAATCTGATTATCATAAAAACAAACACCACAGATAATCATCGGGCCAAAAACTGGACCTCTACCGGCTTCATCTATTCCACAAATAATTAGTTTGTTATTTTCCGGATTCTTGAATGAGATCGATGAACTCTTCTTCATCATCCACTTCTTCTAGAGTCTTGATTTTTAATATTGGTATTTTATTAGTTTTTAATGAATCAGGTATTCTTATATCGTTATTAACAATAAATAGAGTATTTTTATTAAATAACTCCTTAAATAAACTTAAACATCTCAAATTAAGTTCATTAAGTTTTTTCTCTTCATCAGAAATACCTGAAAAAACTGGAAAGATAGTGTGTTCAGCATCTTTAGTGACTATTTTTGAGTAAATAGATAACTTAAATGGAATAGTTCCTTTTTTGTACCAATATGAACTTATTCCAATATCATTTAAAATTTCCTGCAAATGATATTCAAATGGATTTAGCTCATCCTCTTGATGCATCTCTTCATTATCAATATCAAATTTAAAGTTCCACTCGAAGAGATTAATTCTTTTAAAAATGTCACTACAATCTAAAATTTGTGCTATCTTATTTGCTATACTTTCAGAAGGGCGCATACTTTCATTTTCATAAGCACAAACTGTCCTTTTGGTAACGCCTAAAATTTCAGATAATTTTTTCCGTGATATTAACAAATTTTCACGTATAGTTTTCATTAAATCGCCTTTAATGTAAATAACGCCTCCACCTCTTCTAGCAAGAATATATGGATAACTATCTTGGTCTAAAATGTTTTCTAATGTTTTTAATGTAATAAATGGTAAATCTTCTCTTATATAAATAGTATTATCCTCCAATTTTTGATATCTATTTCTTATCCCTATAAGTAGGGGTTTAGATTTCAATAGGGCTGATAAGGATTTAATATCATTAATAACATCAGGATTTAAATTATCAATATTTGGAAACACCTTTACACTGAAAACCATATTAGCAATTTTCACTAACAGATCAAAGCAGAAGGTGTTTTTTTTCGTAGAAAAGCTATCTAAGACAAAAGTCTCAAAATTAGCTTTCTTTAACAAATCATCAATTCTTTGAATTATATTATTGATCATCAGTCTAATTAATACTAGTAATGTAAAACTATATTATTTTTTCTAGTAAATTTATAGGTGGAATCTTAATTAATTTAATTGTTTAAGGAATTGAGACTGTATACGAAAACAATTATTAATTATTGATTTGTTAATTTAAGAAAGTTAGAGTCGGTAATAATACCAACATATTTTCCTAAATCTTTTACTAAAACTGCGGGATAATTTATAAGTAAATTGGATATTTCTCTAACATTCCAATTTTTCTCCACTTCAGGGAACGGTAATTCTTTAATGTCAAATACATTCATATATAAGATATCTGGATTATCAATAATGAATTTTTGAATTTTTTTAGAAGTAATACTTCCTATATTTAAACCATTTTGATCCATTATAGGCACTTGTGAAATCTTGTACTTATTCATCAATTCTATCGCATCTTTAACTGTGGATTCTGATGTTAGGTGATAGATTTTTCGCGTCATTATATCATTAGCCGTAATTAATGCTTGAGATCTTTTAATACTTTCATTTTCCAAATAATCGTAGATTGCTTTAAATTTAGAATAGGGTGGATCCATTGTTCCATTCTCGATCCTTGAAATTGTTGATTGTTGTATTCCTAATTTTTGCCCTAATTCTTTTTGGCTTATGTTTAATTTTTTCCGTAATTCCCGAATTTTTGCGTAATCTGGCAAGCTTTCCATGATAAATTTAATAAAGTTTATTTAGTATAATTTGTACGCATAAAAAATGCATTTTATGCATATATAATATAATAATTATTATATTGGATAATTAATTTAAAAAAATATTTAAAAAACTACTTATATAAATAAGAAATTGGTTAATTAAAATGTTAAAAATAACTCGCGCAAACTTTTTACCCATCGAAAAAAGTGAATTCCCTGAAATTTGTGAAAGGAAAGGAGTAGGGCATCCAGATTCTGTCTGTGATGCTGTCGCAGACGCATGTTCAAGAGCTCTATGTCAATATTACCTCTCGAAATATAATCGAGTGTACCATCATAATGTTGATAAAGCTGCCTTAGTAGGAGGTACCGCAAAACCAGAATTTGGTGGAGGACTAATTATTCAACCACAATATTTTTTAATTGTAGGAAGAGCTATAAATCAAATACTTATAGAATGTGGGTCTGAAAGTAAATTAGAATATATTCCTGTAGCAACGATCTGTATTGAGACCCAACGCCGAGAATTAGAAAAAATATTTAGAAATTTAGATTTAAATAAAGATATTCAATTTGATTATGCCGTACGCCCTGGTTCCATAGACCTAACTGGTGTATTTGATGAGTCTCATCATACTGAAGAGGTACCTCTAGCTAATGATACTAGTTTTGGGGTAGGTTATGCGCCATATTCCGATGTTGAAAAAATAACTTTGGAAGCGGAATATCTATTGAATTCTCCTCAATTCAAAGATAAATGTAAAGGTTCAGGCGAAGATATTAAAATTATGACTGAAAGAATTGGAAATAAAATCGGTATTACTGTTGCTGCTGCGATGGTGAGCAAATATATTAATGATGCGGATGAATATCTCAGCTATACAAACCAGATCAAGGATTCTGTGTTAGATTTGGCTGCTAAAATTATTCCAGAAAAAGAAGTAACATGTCAGGTTAATGTAGCAGATAATATCGAGAAAGGGATTATGTATTTAACAATTACAGGTACATCTGCAGAAGCAGGGGATGATGGTGAAGTAGGCAGAGGAAATAGAAGCAATGGTTTAATAACACCTTGCAGAACTATGAGTTTAGAAGCAGTTTGCGGTAAAAATCCAATTAATCATGTTGGTAAAATTTATAATATAACCGCAACTGAAATGGCACGTGAAATATATAAACGCGGAGAAGGTAATATCCTTGAAGCTCACGTTAAACTATTATCCCAAATTGGACATCCAATTACTGAACCTTGGATAAATTCAATAGAATTAGTTCCTGCTGATAATGTGAATTTTACAACTATAGAGAAAATCGCTCAAGAAGTATCTCAGGAAATGCTTAGTAAGGAATATTTTATTGATTTACGTAAGCGCTTAATATCTGGTAAAGTACAAGTTTTTTAAGTGCCAATCCCAATTTTTTTTCCTTAATTTTTGAAAAAATTTATTATAATTCCTAAAATATTATTTAAATTACGTTATATAATTTAATGATACAAATTAACTTAAATTCAGTGAACTTTGGTTGGGTTTAGATAAATGGATTGCACCTGAAAAAGAGAAAAAGAAAAAAAAAGAAGAATCTAAGATAAATTCTCAAGGAATTTCAAATTCTAGAAAGAAAGAAAGAGTAAAAGAAACACCGATTTTAACAAAACACACTCTTATTTGCCCTAAAGCCAAATGTAAATACCAAAAGGTTATAGTAAAACGAATATTGACTGAAAAAGATAAAGTATGTCCCAAATGTAAAGGTTTGATGAGGATTAAATGAAAATTATTTAATCGGGAGATTATTTAAATCAAATTCAGTTTCGCAATTGGGACAGCGGTTTTTCTTTTTACTATATTTTAATATCAAATAGATAAAGAATCCTAATCCGGCGGTTAGAAGGACCATAAAACAGAGTACTTCATGATATAAATGGTCAAAATTTTTTCGCCTTAATATAACCTTTTCTTCGCAAATCGGACAATAAACTTCTCTTTTGACCAGCAAAATCAACCTTTTATGTATAGTTTCTTATATTGATGAAAAGTTTTAATTATTTAATTAATTTACGGGGAGCCAATCCTGAAGCAAAAATCTAGACTTTACTATAATATAATTATATTATTCTTCTTTTTTCTTCTTTGTTAAATCAGTTAAAATATTCCATGTACTCCCAACTCCTAATTCATTAAGCTTCTTGCGTTCATTATTGATATCATTTTTATCATTCTTTTCTTCTTCACTCATAGTAGGTAAAATTTTAGGGTAATTATAATTTAACAAAATATCTTTAAATTCAAATTTAAATTTAGGCTTAATATTATTAAGATTGAATTTTATATTTAAAATAATATTAATTCTAAATGAAACTGTAGGTAAAAGCCGGAAGGATTATTTTATGCCAGTTTGTTATCATTGTGGAATAAATGCTACGGAGTCATACTTTTGTTTAAAATGCGGGCAAAATTATTGTTCACTTCACAAGGAACCAATTGATCATGAATGTAATATTGTTATTGAAAGTTTAAAGCCATCACAATCCCTTCATGTACCCACAGCTTTAAATCAATACTCTCAAATAGCCAATACTAATATTGAAACACCTCAAGGATTTGCAGGTGTCATTCGTGGTACGAGTGATGGTACCTATACCTGGTATCGTCAAGAAAAAGCAATACCTCAGGACGCTTTTGATCCCAATTCTGGAATTAAATTCAAGGGAATAATGTTAGCGCATAAATCAGAGTTAATTCATTTTATAATTGGTTCAACACTGATCTTTATTTTAGGATTGATCAGTTTCTATAATCCATCATATGTTGAATTAGGTTATGGATGGGGATTTTTCTTACTTGCTGGTTTTTATACCACAGCCTTTTTATTTCATGAATTAGGACATCGGCAGGTTGCAAAACATTTTAATCTTCAGACCAAATTTAGACTTTTGACCTTTGGAATGTATTTAACAACCATTAGTATTATCTTCGGATTAATGACTTTGTTAAATCTTTCACCACCATTGCCGACCTTAGCCTTACCAGGGGCAGTTGTTGTATTAGGATTAGATAAAATTAGTCGAAAAACAGGTTTATGTAAGGCGGCTGGTCCTACCATTAATTTGATTTATGGTGGAATCTTATTTATAGTTTCTTTTTTAATACCTAAATTTCTATTTCCCTTGAACTACTTTCTGTGCATTGCGGCTAATTTGAATTTTATGCTAGGTAGTTTCAATATGCTCCCGTTTGGGATTTTAGATGGACAAAATATCTGGAAATGGAAAAAAAATGTTTATTTTGGTTTAATGGGTCCCTTATTGATATTGTTAATTATAACATTAATCATCCTATATAGTGATTTAGTGGTTTTTCTCTACTTCCTTTAAAAATTATTACTATTAGCCATATATGGAGTTTGATAACAGATAGAAAGGAAATAAAAAATGTCAAGATTTATTGCTATTCATGCATAAATATAAGTTGATAAGTTCTTAATTGATTTTAATATAAAATTAGTTTACGAAATAAATAAATCCGAGCCTGTTATGACGTACTGTGAATATTGTGGTGAACCAATAAGCTACTTGCCGTTTAAGTGTAAATATTGTGGTGGTAATTTTTGTCAAAAACATAGGTTACCTGAAAATCATGAATGTACATTCGAGGTGAGATATAAGCCCCAAGATGAAGAATATCTAACTAATTTAAAAAGTAAGCAGAAGACTACTAAATCTAAAGTAGTGTCGACAGATAAAAAATCAATAAAATTAAGAAGGTACATAAAACGACAAGAAAAAATTGCGAAAACTAAACAACCAAGGACTTATACTTGGAGTAGAAATATTTATGGTACTAAAATTCTTTTAATTATGATTTTGATTACCTCAGTTATCGCTTCAATAATATACTATAATGGGCTTGAGGAATACATATATTTTAGTTTAAGTGGTATTATTAACAAATTTGCATTTTATACAATTTTAACCTCCCTATTTATCACAGAGATATCGTTATTTAGCCCCTTTTTAATAATTGAAATATTTTTTTTAATAATAATAGTCTTTTTCACCTATGTGCTCGCAAAATCCATAGAATTAAGGTTTGGAACTTATTTCTTATTCAAGTTATTTATAGTAGCTAGTCTATTTTCTCTATTATTTTATATACCATTACGGTTGACCTTAATTTCGTTGTTTCCTATACCCCTTGTCACTATTTCTATAGGTTTTGCTTGGGGGGGAATTTTAGGTTTAATTTCTTATTCTCTATTTCCAGCAATGAATCGAGAAATAACTGCTATTATGACAATCATTCCAATTAAAATGAGAGGGAGAAGTTTTCTTTATCTTATAATTCTCTTTAGAATTATACCGATTCTTTTTTCGCCACTTAGTTTTGTCATTTATCTTCCAGATTTAGGAGGAATCTTAGGGGCATATATCGTATATAAATATCAAAGGAAGCATTTATAAAACCATAAAAATTTTCAAGTAGAAATTATTATGTAATTTAAAAAATAGTTACTATTTTAGCTAAAAATGCCTCAAGATAATACATCTCGTATAATTGAACTAAACGAGGATTTAATACAACACAACCAAACCCTAGCACAACAAAATTTAGCATATTTTGAAAAATTTAATATTAAATCTTTTGATATTGTTGGTGCAATTGGAGCGGGTAAAACAGCATTGCTTGAAATTATAACTAAGAAATTGTCAAAAGATTATAAAATCCTAGTTATTAATGGTGACGTAGCGACAAGGATAGATGCAGATCGAATTGAAAAATTTGGTGCTAAGGCAATTCAAATAAATACAGGGAGAGAATGTGCCCTAAACTCTTATCATATCTCCCAAGTTTTAAAAAGTATTGATTTGGGAATGTATAATATAGTATTTATAGAAAATGTTGGTAATTTAATTTGTCCTTCTGATTTCATATTGGGTACGAGTAAACGTATTGTTGTTGTTTCGATTACTGAAGGACCTTGGGTTATCAGAAAACATCCTATGTTATTTAAATTCTCGGATATTGCTGTAATAAATAAAATTGATTTACTCGACATTATGGATATCAATGTTAATGAAATGATAAGAGATGCTAAAGAAATCAACCCAGATATAAAAATTTTACCGATAAGTGCTGAAACTGGTGAAAATATCCCTAAGTTAATAGATTTATTGATTAATGATTAATACTTTTTCAAAAAATACGAATTAAATTAAGAATAAAAGGTAAATTACATATATTAATTTAAAAACAACAAGTTGATCGAAAATGTCTTTAAGACAATATAATACCGAACTTGGTTTGCTACTGGAGAAAATTGTGAAGGTCTATTTAGATCAAGATAAATTCTTTGTGGGTCAATTAAAAGGAGTCTCAGAGGACAGTGATCTTATTTTAGTGAATGTTAAAAATGAGAAAAATAAACTTTTCCCTAAGATTTTGATAAGAAATACTTATTACAATTTCGTGAGTGTTGAAGAAGAACCATTTCCTATGCAAGCATTATCAGATAGAATCGCTACTATATTCTCAAAAGGTCACGTAAATTATATTGAAGATCAGAATATCATTTCGATATTAAATGGTAAGATCATTGTAGATGAAAATGGAGTAAGAGGAACAGGCCCCTCTGCTGATCGTGTAAAAAAAATTTATGATCAATTTAAAATTGATTTAGAACAAGACTAATTTTAAATTCTTTATTTTTAAATTTACTCATTATCCTTTAAGATATCTATTAAATTTCCCAATTTCAAATCTGGTAATAGATTTTTGAGAATTGCTTTCCCAAGAGGAGTTACTTTAATTATGCCAAGATCTTCCATTTCCCTGAGATAATCGTTCTCTATCAAAAATCTAATATCTGAATTCCATATATCTTTAAAAATTTCTTGTAAATCTAATATTTTTAAATTTTCATCTAACTCTTTGCTGAGTGCAATTATAAGAGCGAGTGCACCATATTGTATGGGAGTAATTAGGTCGTCTTTTCCTTCCATAGTTAGGATATAATAATTTTGATCTAAAAAATTGGATTTAATGAAATCAAATCCTAGAGTTTTCAAATTATTATATACATCACTAATTATCTCATCAAAATTAAATTCTGAACATAAATTTTGTAAATCCTTTTCTCGAATCATTTTTTGGGGACTTGTTAAAATTATTCTAGTTATGATTCTTACAGTATCCATATATTCTTTAGTTTGCATTTTCTATGACTCAACTCTCTTTTATTGTTATAACTTTTAGATTTCCTATATCATTTTTCATTTCTAGGTTTGAAAGAACAAAAATTAAATTTAAATCACGTAAGCTCCTATTATTTTCAAATAAAGGGAGAATCTTATTGATTGTTCTAAAAATAGAACCACGTTTATTATATTTTGGGGGAAGAAAGAGGTTCGAAAAAATTATGAATTTAGATTTTAAAAGCATTTTTAGGGATATAAACATACCTATAACTGAAAAAATTTTTTCTGGAGTAGTAAAATCCTTCCAACTTACTAATTCTTTATTTTTACGGTAAAAATTTATTTTAAGATATAATTTTTCATCATTCTTACTGGTTGCGAGTGTAAACTGAGTTTCAATATTAAGGATTATTAAAAAAGAGTTAAAAATTACCTCTAAATTATTTAATAAATCATTTAATTTTCTGAGTGCTTCCATAATTCCAACAAGTTTGACTTCATCTGAGGGTATCAGATATTTTTTCGTATTATTTGTGATTATATCACCGATTTCTGCAAAAGTATTTAATAAAGTATCCAAGTCCGTTGGCTTCTCTGTATTATAAAAATCTTCAGGAATAGCTGCATTTTTTATTTCTTCAGATACTTTATTATATTCAATCTCAATTGTCCTAATTGGTCTTACAGATTGTATTTCTTTTTGATCTATATTTTGGAAATCATAGTCCTTACTATTCATAATCTTTTTCTCAAATTCTTTTTTCAATTCATCAAGTTTATGTTCGTCTTTCGTTATTTCTTGAACTATTATTTGATAATCCATCATATAGCTCTCATATTCTGGCTTAATTTTATCATATTTATTTTTTGCTTCATCTAAAGCACTAATTAATTGATTAACCTCGAATTGAGCATCTTTTGCCTTTTTTTGTAAAGCTCTTATCTTTTCTGAATTTGTTAAGTTAAGATCAATCCCAAGTTTTTTAATTGAATCTAATTTTGCTTTATCTAGTTCTCCTTCCATATTACGTGTAATTTTGTTAATTTGATTGAAACAATCTTTCTTAAGTTGTGTTAACTCGTTAATTTTTATAGTCAAAATCTCAATATTATGTGCTAGGTTAGTGATCTGATTTTTAGTATTTTGAAAATCTTCTTCAAAATATCTTAATTTTTTCTTATTTTTTTTTATTGAATTCATTAGTTTAGATATTAAATCTTTTATTGCCGATAATTGGCTGGATTCACTAGAAAGCATTGCTATTTCCATTTCCTTAGCAAGAATTTCTTTTTTATTAAGAAGATAAATGTAGTTTGTTATTTGAGAAAATATATCAACGAATTTACAAAAATTTGAAAATTCTTTAAAACCTAAATCAACAATATTTTTAAAATTGGCGATATATTTTAAAATACCTATGGCCTTATGTAATCTCTCATATTCAGTTGTATCCCCTTTAAAAATCTCTATTATTAATTCTACGGGAATAATTTCCATATTTTCAATAATCTTTATAAAATTTTTTAGTTGTTCCCCCTCTAAGAGATTTTTTTTAAATACTCCCTGAATTAGTGTGAATCTGGAATCAATTATTATTTCTTGAGTTCCGATTCTTAATGTGGTGTGATTCATAATAGCTGTATTCTTGGTTTAAATATTATTAAAATGATCTTTATATTCATCATATTCTTCTTTCTTTCTTTTTCTTCGTTCTCTTATTAAATCAATAGGATCTTTATTACTTTCTTCTTTTGTAAGGTATTTTTCTTTAAAATTTTCTTCAAATTGAGATTTAAATTTTTCAATTTTTTCAGAAACCTCATTTGATATTACTAATTCTCCTTGAAGATTCTCTTTACTAGCTATATCTGAAAGTTTTTCCCTCTTTTTTTTTCGTATTCTTCTTTCAAATTCTTTTTCAGAGAGAGTTAAATAATCTTGATATTCATCTTTTCTCTCTTCTTGTTTCTTTTTTAGTTCTTCGAGATTCTCCCTCTCTTTTCGTCTTTTGATCAATAATTCCTTTTTAATAAGATCCGAACGTTGTTCTCCATCTTCAAATTCTCGTAAAAATTCTTTAAAGGTAATATCAGGGTTTTCTAAAAATCTCTCCTTGAATTTTAATATCAAATTATTATCAACATTTGGTGGCATTGTTTGTAATTCATTATTAAGACGTTGATTCAGAATTTCTTCATAATAGGGGATAAATCTTATGATGATCTTTTGAAATATACTATTTTCTTTCATTACATCTACTAATTCAATCCATTCATTTATTCCAATTGAATTCACAGAATTAATCTTTTGAGGGATTTTGCTGATTTTCTTTTTATCAATTAAGTATAACCCGATCTTTTTAAGATTCCTATTATTTATTTTTGCAGTATCTATTGTAGTTTTAATACGAGCTTTATATTTTTCAATTAGATTGTCGTGAAGATTTAAGAATATGTTTATATTGCTATGGAATATAAATTCAAAAGATTTGATAATTTCTTTGATGACCGATATCAATTCATTAATCTTTTTTGATACTTCCTGATTTTTTAGAGAAATTTCCATTAAATTTTTAGATTCGTTTAGATTTGATTCAAGAACATTTAATTTATTTATATTTTCTTGAATAATTTCTATTGGGGCCATTAAATCTTTAATTTTGTCTAGATCAAATAGTGTTACTTCTGACATTTAAAATTCATATTTCCTAATTAAGACTTATTAAGTAAAAAACTAAATTTCAGGAGGTGTTAATTTTTTTCTTTTATCATTCATAGTAGATTTTCTAAATTGGTTAAGATTTCTTGCTTCACTTAACTCATCTTGTCTTTCAACATGAATGGCAGTGCCGCCCACTAACATGAGAGAGTTGTAGAATAATTCGTAGGTTAAACGTTCAGTATTTATCGCTTTTAATACGGCCACTTTTGTTCCTCTCTCAATATCTGAGCCTGAATATCCATAAGTTAAATTAAGCATTCCTTTCTCCTTATTTTTCTTATTCACTTCGTTCCATAATAAATTATTATCAAATTCAGAAATTGTTTGACCAAGCTTATTTTCTAAGGACATATGAATACCTCTGACGGTTTCATATTCATTATTCAAATTAACATAAATTGAATTATCTACTCCAATTTTAGCATTTTCAAGCTTTTTTAGAAAACTTTCTAGTATTCGCTTTCTTAATCGATAATCTGGGAACTCAAAGCTAAAATGGAAGGTAAATCTTCTCCATATTGCAGAATCCAACTGATGCTGATGGTTTGTAGCTCCGAATATTGCAAGCGGAACTCCTTTATAATTCACTCTATCAATAACTTGTAAAAATGATATTACCGCTCTTTTTATTTCCCCCACTTCATGAATATTTGAGCGCTCTGAACCGATTGCATCTATTTCATCAAAAAATAATATGAAAGAACCTCTATCATTAGCTATTTCTTCAGCTAATTCTACTACATTCCTTATTTTTTTAATAGTATCTCCTAATAAGGGAGATACAAGTCTATCTGTCTCTACAACACAAATGGGGATACTATATTCTTTAGCAAAACCTCGCGTTAAGGAAGTTTTTCCAGTTCCGGGAGGCCCATATAAAAGCACTGTTAAACTAGGATTTAATTTAGCACCTTTTAACTGCTTGGTGAATTCATCATACTTTTTCAATGCTTTAAAGAAATCATGCAGAACTTCTTTTTTAATTTCGTTTCCAAGAATATCATCAATTGTTTCTTGAATATCTGAAGGAAAGTACACCGCGCCATATTGACCCATCCTATCTTTGATAACATCATCAGTATATACTTTTTTACCCCCTCCTTTTTGTTGAGTAGAGGTAATTTTAGAAATAGATTTTTCCCGGTTTCTTTTCCAATCTAAAAAGGCTTTTGTTTTATTTCCTCTCCAAATTGCTTTTTTTCCAGTTTCTGCTTCATATCTTTCTATCAAGTTATCATCTTCTGTGTCTATCATTTTACCTCAGATCCTTGTTATTTTTGAGCATTCTAACTTAATTTTATTTATTTTATTTAATTTATCTAAATTTATCTCAATTACTAATTTTTCTCAACTTCTTGTTGGGTAATTTATTTATTTTTTCTTTCTATATCAAATTTTTCACAAAAATAAGCTATTTCATCAATGAAATCTTTAAGATTATCAATCTTGGACCCAATAAAGTTAAAAATTTCTTTTCTATATTGAGGAGAATCTCTTATTTTCATTTTATCTAAGCTTAAGTAATTAGCAAAACAAATTAGCTTCATTAAATAAGGTAATATTTTTTCATTTGTTTGAAGATCTTTAAAAATAGGATAAAAAATGTTCTCATCAGATAATTTCCATTTCAAGATACCCATATATATTAGGAAGGCGAAATTCATCGATATCCAATTAATTAATTCTTTCGACAAAAAACCTCTCCTCTGAGAAGCTAATGCTAAGTAATATAAGATTAATGTCTCATTACTAAATTGAGGGGTAAGTCGTATAATCCCATCAGATTGTTTGGTATCACGTAAAAAATTATTTTCTAGTAAGAGATCCACTAAATCTTCTGATGGTGCTAAAAAAATATCATCAATTATTCTTAAGCCTATTCTTTCATTGATACTTTCGATAGCTTCTTCCTCAGCATTAGCAATAGAATCAATATATGGTAAAAAAACATCTGACTTCAATATCATGGGGATTTCATGATTAGGTCTTTCCGGAAAAACTCCAAAATTGGGGTCTAAATTAAATATTGATGTGATATTATTAATAATTTGATATACTTTTGGTGTGATTCCAGGAATTTCAAAGTAATCGGAACTTTCAAGTTTATCTCGATAATAAGTATGTGGCTGTAATAAGTGCCTTTGGCATTCATATAATTGAGGAGAATGCTCTAATAATTTATTATAAATAAATTTTAAATTTGTCCCACGGGGAAATAACTTTTCCTCAATAAATTTAGTTAGTGTATATAGGAAGGTATTTTCTAAATTAGCTTCGTCCGGATTCGTTATTTTCCTCAAAATATTTAATGCATCAATTGATTCATACAAAAATTCAATTATATAATCCTTTATATCAATTATGGGTATTATATCCCGATATTTAAGAATAAAATCCTTTATGATTTCATAAACATTTGATCGATACATCGCAGAAAATTCAGATAGTGCCCTTACTTTACGAATATTTCTTTTTTCCTCTTCTTGACGAATTTTATCTAGGATTTCAGTATCAATTAGTAGATCAGCATCTAATTCAATGATGATTCTTCGAGTTTCTCTAAGAATTGGGCGCATATGACTTATAAAAGTTAAATATCTAGGTAAGATATCCGTCCACTTTTCTCTTTTTCTTCCCGGTTTTACTGTTCTTGATGACTTTTTCTTATAACTCATTAATCTCACTAATGTTTAATTTATTTATTCTTCTTCATATCCAACTACAATTTCTGTAAATATATTTGAAATTTCGACAAATATAGGAATTTCAACTCTTACAAGTTGACCTAATATCCATTTATTCACATCCTTCAATAAAAATCGTATTTGATTTATTATTTTTTTATTTACTTCAGAATCTATAATTTTAGATAACCACAACCCACCCCCTAATCTATAGGCGATGATTTTAATTAATGGCTCGAAAAGTTGTTCTAAAACTTGTTTCATCATCCAGGATTTAGGAATAACACTCATATTACTTGAATCATAGGTCGAATCATTTAATATTGGGTTCTTCTCATCAATGCTTAACTTCGGCATAAAACTCAATAGTAATATCAAAGCAAATATAGCTGAAATTCCATTAATTGTATAGGTTCCTCCAACTTTTTCAAGATCATCTCTGTTAACTGCAATATTAGCGAGGAACATACAAATAAAAACATTCCTGTCAAAATTTTCTGAAACTATTGCATATCCTAAATCTTCGTCTATAATTAGGTATTTTTCTTCAAGTATTTTAATAATTTCATCAGGAAAAGTAAAAAATGTGTAGATTTTTTGTTCACTTCGTCTTATATCCTTTTCTATTACAAGTTCCTTCGAAATTAAACCAAACATATTTACGAGTTCTTCAAGTTGTTTCTTAATGTAATGACGAGGTTTATTTGGATCCCCAAACATTGCAAAAAATTGGTGATCCACAATATGAAAATCATTCCTTTTACTAAAGGCTTCAACCATTCTATCAATAATCGGCCCTTGAGAGCCCAAAGCAATTGCTTTTGATTTAGAGGTTATAAAGCCATTAATTAACTCGTTGATGATAAAGTCCTGTTCATGAGTTCTAGATAAAAGAATTTTTTCAAAGGCTTCCGAAAATTGTTTAGTATTTGGAAAGAAAGCATTTTGTATTTTTTCATTAATTGATTTAATAAATAACTCTCCATCATTTTTAGGAAAATGTACTTTCATGGTTTCTAATCTCTGAATTAATGCTTCCTTTGCTCCAGGAATATTATCAATATCTCTTTTTTCCAAATTTTCTATTGCAAACTGTAACCCTTTCTCAAAATCTTTAAGAAGATTATTCCAAGTAACGTCTTGGTTTTCCATTGTTATTTAAACCTCCCATTCTAATTTATGTGCAATCTTTTTTAATGCTTCAATCAATGGTTTAATCAATTTTTTTTCATAAATATTTGGTGAGGCGATACCTTTCTGAGCTTTCCATCCCATCTGAGTTCCCTCACCCATTTCACGTTGTCCATATTTTAAGATATTACTTAAATCTCTTACCCACCAATAAAATCTCAACCATTTTTTATCAGGATTGTCTGGAGAGTAAATAACAACTATAGCCTTCCATTCTCCCATTAACCATTTTACTGTAATTCCACTCACGGGCATATAGAAATTTATTGGAAAATTAGCATGAAAACTAATATCGAGATCTTCAGAGGAAATATTAAAGATAGGCTGATTATACCCTTCAAGAACAACAATTTCACCGCAATGCTGACATTCATAGTGAGATTTCATTTTATCCATCTTTTTAGAACACTTTGGGCAAGTTTTGTTTTCAATAATTCTATATTTGATGATCTCTAAATTTTTCTCTTTTTCTAATAGTTCTTTGCTTTTTGGCTCTTGTTTGCCATATTTTCCCTTCCAGGTCCAGAATTCATCAAAATTTTTATCGAATCTTTCTAAAGCATTAATAATGTTTTTCAAAACCTCCTTGTCATAAATTTTAAACATACCAGCATGCTGGTAACTTTTCCACCATGATAATCTCACGTATTTTTCATCTTTTAAGTAAGCACTATGACAAATCAAGACTGCAAATAATCTAGTTTCAGCTTTATTTATAATTATCCCAGACTCTGCTATTTCATATTGTTTGTTTAAACTCACGTTTTTGTGAAAGTATTCTCCATCAAGAAAGTCACCATTCTCGATAGTTTCTTTTTCATCCACACTTTTCTCTTCTTTTTGCTTTATGATTTTTCTACACTGCGGACACTGAAAAATTCCAGCAACTAATGGTTCCATATCAATATCACAAGAAGGACATTTCAATTTTAATTATCACTACTCATAATAACAAATTTTTCATAATCTAAATTTAGTAATTGTAAATCCTTTTTTGAAAATTTTAAAAGTTCTTCATTAATTTCTACTAATTTATTTCTTAAATCAATAAGAGTTGATTGAATTTTATCAATAATGCCACCTTCATTAAATGATATTTTTTCGATAAAATCAAGATAACTATGTGCTTTATTTTTTCCGGAATATGCTTTCTTTAATTCTAATAATTGATTATCTATAAGTTTCATCTTATAGTTAAGATTTAACAAAATTAGAAGTTTATTTTTCCATGTTTGGAATATTTCTTCATTTGGGTCTATTTTATCAAAAGAAAATTTCCCAGATAATTCAATCCCTTCATCTTTAAGGTATTTAATAATCTCTTTATTCTCATCTATTGCTTTTTCAACTTTCTTTTTAACGGGTTTATTAATTAATTTAGGATCAAAGATTTCCAAAAAAGATTCTATTTTTTTCTGAATCTCAGAAAATCTTTCGTAGAAACCCTCGATGGTTAGCTCAATTTTAATCGTTTGATATATATTTCCAAATTGATCTAAAATATAATATAGATCATCTGATATGGTATAATCATGTTCCCCTATTTCATAGATAAAGGGATGTATATTATTGGTTTTTTCACATCTTACTCCCTTTAGTTTAGTTAAAGCAAGATTAAAATTTCTTCTAGAGAGAGTTTTAAATTTTTTATTAATTATTAAAAACAAGCTATCATCAGGCACAGAAATTGTATTTTCTTCAATAGTTATTGTTTCCTCTCCTAACTTAACTAGAAAGTCTGGTTCCTTTTGTTGAAATTCTCTAATGCTTCTAATATTTTTTAATAATCCTAAATCAATAGCGACTTCAGTAAAATTTTCGTCCCAAAAACTAGTAATATTATTTTTGAAAATCTCATCTAATATCAATATTTTTTCATAATTATCAATTAAAGTAGGATCGCTTAAATCTTTAAAAAGGTCATTTCTAATGACATATAAAAATAATGCAACGTACCTCATATCTAAGTCATCAAGAATTTTCTCGATGAGGTTCTTATCAACCTCTATTGATAAATTTTTATGTTCCATGCCTAAAATCCACTTACAATTATTTATTTCGGGTAATTTTTTCAGTTAAAAAGAGTGATTAAGTAAATATAACATTCCTAAAAAATTTTTCGATTTCCTCTTATTTTCAACTTAAAATACGAAAATTTTTTAGTTTTGAATGATAGATGACTATTAACTAAGAAATTTAATTCAATTGAAATAAGTATACTGAGAAATTATGGGACGAAGAAAGAGAAAGCAACAAACATATAAGAGAGTCAAGAAAGTTCCAAAGATTTTCACCTGCCCAAATAACTGAATGGATCTCCCATTCAAATATGGAATGTGGTGAAAAATCTGTTAAAGTAGAGAATATAAGAAAGAGCGCAATAGCCACAGTTAAATGTGGATATTGTGGTTTGACCAAAGATGTATTAGTTAATTCCATATCTGAACCTGTGGATGCTTTCGGTGATTTTATTGATGTCTATTATGCAGATCAAGAACTCCAAAGGTTAGAAAAACGAGTTCTAAAATTGAAAGAGGATAATGAATGGGGGGAATTATCCTTAGCCTATTCTATTCTTTCAGATATTTGCAGAGCAAAAGCAGCTGAAGCTTTAGAGGATGAAAATGAGGTAAACATGGAAGAAGTAAACAAATGGAAATTACAAGCGGAAGAATATAAACGTCTTGAAAAAAATGCTTTATTACAGTTAGATAGTCTTGAATTAGAAAAAGGAATTAAGACAGATGATGAATCATTATTCACTGAACATGATGAGAGTGATATCAAGAAAGAAAAAAAGATAGAAGACATTTTTGAAGATCCCGGTTTTCTAGAATTTTGATTCAAGCGTTATATTCCATATTTGATCGCAGAATTCTCTCCTTAACATTTAAGGGGATAAATTTCCAAATAGGAAGTCTAATAATCAAGTTAAATAACTCATTTAAGGTAATTTTCTTTTTCTTAATGAGATAGCTCCAATTACGATAAGCCAATTTATTAAACAAGCGCATTAAATTAACTCCAAAGATATTATATTTTGAAGTTAGGAATTTTGCAAAATAAGCTCCCAATCTTTTAGTTTGAGGAACAGATTCCGGGTAAACTGATTCTGAGAGAGGACGATTGAATATTTCATATATTGAAAAGATAGGTATGAGATTTTCGAGATATTCATTGATTATTGTGACATAATTTGTATTTTTCGAGGATAAGAGTGATAAATCATTCAGTTTTTTTAGGGCAAAGCTAAAATATTTTTCTTTAAATGATAACCACATGGATGCCATATTATTTCTTAAATCCTTAAAAATATGGATTATTTCTTCTTCTTGAAAGAGTAATTCATAATCATTCTCTTGATGCTTTATGTATTCTAAGAATACAGAATCAGTATTTTTACTTTCAAAACTATTAAATGCATACTCTCTTGATTCGGTATGAATTGTATGTGTATATAATGGAGTGGTCCATAACATTTGCAATAGTCTTTCCATAATCTTTAGGTTAAATGAGAGTTGGATAAAGGTTTTATTAATTCTTAAGTTTGATTTATCCATAAATTTTAATTTAGATAACAAATCCTTCTTTTTCTTTTTACTTTCAAGAATTTTTTTAACCAAGAGATGCCTAATTTTCTTTAGTTTTATAATATAGGAATAAAAATCAACATTATAATGTTCAACAATATATTCATGGGGAATTAAAGCAACATTACGGATCTCTTTATCATTCTTAGAATTAATACTCATTGCGTGATCACCAATAGAATAGGAAAATAGAGTATTATCTAAAGCGGAATTAAAATCGGAAAATTTACCCAATCTTTTTGGTGCGTTTGTAAAATAACCATGAAGGAGAGTTTCAATAGCCTTAAAGTTATTATTTTCATATTCTGATATAATTATAGATTCAAATTCACCTGGATGGTGTCGCTTTATCTTATATTTATTCGCTACAAGATATATAGCCTGATTAGCGCGGTGGCATACAGTATGACTCCACCTAAAAATAGTTTCTAAGCATCTACCATACGTAAGGTGATATCCATAAAATTCAGGGCCAAAATAAATAGGGAATCCAAATCCACGAGAAGTTGCAAAGGTGAATTGCAATAAGTTTCTTACTTTTTCTCCTTTCAATAATCCGGGGAATTTGTAATGTAGGGCAATCCTTGGAAATAACGCACCTATCCCCAAGTTCATCCAAGCCTCAAATAAAATTATACTATCTGGAAATTTAAAAGAGTCCTTTCTAGAGGAGTATTCATCACTCACTTTAGTTAAAGTAGTTGGAATTGAATATAACCAATCTTTCTCATGTTCTAAGGTTTGGATTCCCATTTTTAATTTTGATAAAACGAGTGGTTTTATCTGATTCTGGACATTATTTTTAATGAAGTAATAATTATTTAGTACCCTAATAAATGATGTAATTTCTAAAATACGGGTCTGTAAATTATGTGAGACTTTGATGTTTATAGCCTTTAATGTATTCATATTGTAGGGATACAACTATTTTACTAAACTTAATCTTTAATAAGTTATAGTAAATAATTTTGATATTAATTTTTGTTATATTAAAATCAATAAAGAAATTAAATAAAGGTAAAATGTATTAAATGAAACATTTAATAAAAGATATTAATTAATTTTTCTAGGATAATAATTTAGACGAATCTAATCTATTGTTGAGATTGACGCTTAGCAAATAATTGTTTGAGCTCACCCATTATAGCACCTCTTAAACTTTGAGGGTTAGCTGGGCGTTGTGGTCCAGGACTACCAGGTGGTCCTCCTGGTGGTGGTGGTGGACCTCCAGGGGGTCCTCCAGGGGGTCCTGAAGATGGTGGTGGGACACTAATAGGCGCACTTGGAGAAGCAATAACTGGAGCCGCTCCTCCACCCCCCCTTGTTTTCAAAGCAGCAAGATCATTATTCATATTATTCATTTTTGATTCAATAGAGGATATTTTTTGGTTAAAATTTGACAATGTTTGATCTAATAAATCGGGTATTCTTAAAAGCATTGACATCATTCTTTCCACGATATCTCCAAATGCATTAAGTTTTTCTTCAAGAGGGGCTTTTCGAGTTTCTTGCATGAAATTTGCGAATTCTTCTGCCATTTTTTATTCTCTATTTTTATTAATAAAGTGATATGCTATCCTTTTTCTATTAATTATATATTTGATATGTTTAATAAATTTAAGTTCATAGCTTTGTATTAATGGAAATTATGGAAAAAAAAGTTATATCTTAACTTGCTTTATTTACGGTATTCTTAAGTTTGAGCCATAGCTCATCAACTTCGTTCCTAACTTGTATAAACTGATGCATTTTTTTTAGAAAGACATCTCGAGCACGATCGAATTCTTTTTGAATATCATTAACCTCTGCTTCAAGAATATGCATCTTTTCTCCTTCAATCAAATCATTTTTCTTTTTTTCAAGAGCTAAAGCTTTTTTAATTACTATACTACGTTTATTTGCAACTTCACCTAAAGCATCGGCAAATTCGATTTTTTTTTCAATAAAATATTCCTTTTTAAGTGCTAAATCCTTTATTGCATCGATATATGCATTATTAACTTTGATATAATCATCATTCCTATGGATTATGTCTTGAAAAATATTAACTTCTTCATCTTTAATATTTGATCTTTTTTCTCGTACCAACGTCTGCATTTGCTTCAAAACATCTCTAAATATTCTATTAAGCATATCACGATTTAAATTAACTTTCCTCAAATTATCAGCATACTTTTTTTGAGAATCGATAAGATTTTCTTGAGATTTTGCCAATTTCTTAAATTGAGAAACTAAATCTCTCTCAATTTTAGCAAGCTCGAGTTCGTCTTCATGAGTAATGATTGGGCTCATATTCATCAATTTAAAACTTATTTAATTTAGATTTAATCGTTTTATTATTTTTAAATAAATTCATGATTATAATATTTAGTCTTTTTTGAAATATACTCAAAAAGGATACAATGCAGTTGTGATATTATCTTTATAATTTGCTTTAATTATTTTTGCCGTTACAGAAGTTCCAACTAATCCATCATCAAAAATTAAGGGTTTTTTCAATAGGATTTTAATACCAACGTTATCGTCAATTTTTCCAATACATTCATTTTGCCATCTTCCTCTTGATATAATTTTTATCTTCAAAAGATCACCTTTTTGATATTTTAAAGATGAAACAGATGTCCTTTTATGAATTCCAAAATCATTAGGACCTAATTTTAACTTTATATTATATTTTTTTTCTAGTTTTGTTAATTGTGAGTAGAAATAATCCCAGGATTTGGGTCTAATCTTCTTCAATTTTCTCCCTGTTTTATATATTAAATACTTTTGTATACCAATTTGCGTCTGCTGTTCGGTAAATCCTTCCTTTCTTAAGTTAAGTATAAGTTTTATAATGTCCTCAATATCAGTATCATTTTGGCCAGGAAACCACACTGGGGCTAATAATATATCAATTTTCGAATCTAAGAGATTATATATATTCTTTATAATCATATCAAGATCATATTCATTACAATTACATAAATAGCAAGCTAACTCTTCATTTAATGTGTTTAAGCTTAAATTGATCCTTGTGAGGCCTTTTATTTTTAGCATTTTTACAAGATCAGGTGATAATAACAAACCATTACTCTGCATAGAAATAGTTGTGATTCCATTCATGTTAGAAAATCGTTCTAATAAGTTGTTTAATTCAGGATAAAGTAAAATTTCCCCATATGGTGCTATATGAATTTCAATATCAAACTCTCCTTTAATTTCTACAACTTTCTTCACATTTTCTACTAAATAATCTGAATTAATCATAAAGTTTGTCTCGTAATCATTAGCACTAACAAAACAATATTTGCATTTTAGATTGCATAAAGTTAGGGGTTTAAGTTCAATAATATTAGTCCCCCGATCAATTACTCCTAAAAAGTCGACACCCATCAACGGGATTTCTGAATCTTTATTGATATAAATAAGCTCTCTGTTCATATTTTTCCAGGGTGATATTGGTTTTTCATAACTTATATCTTAAAATAGCAATTATTTCTCCTAAATCAATAATTTGTTGGCCTGTAGGATGTTCACTACTTAAAATGTTGATAGTTCCCCCATTCCTTTCTACATCAGTTATGATCTCTTCAACTTGTAGCTTTTTTTCGTTAGAAACTCCTCTAATTACAATATCAGCAACAAAAAGCTCCTTTATGGCTCCTTGTTTGCCTGCATTTGCTATTTCATCAAACCCAATGGCGATTAGATCAGGTTCGGTACTAAATAAAGTAAGAATTTCTTCAATTTTCTCTGCTTCTTGAAGAACTTTGACCTCTTCCCTAAATTTTAAAAGTTCTTTGGATTTTAAGGTTTCTAAAATCGCAGTCTCTAACCCTGAGCTTGCATGAATACTATATATTTTTGGTAAATAAGGAGGATTAAATTTTTCCTTAATATATTGGATAAATTTATCACGTGTATTTCCAGGACCACATATTATTAATACATCAAATTGAGTAGATTTATAGTTCTCTTCTATAACCTTGTTGATGCTAAGAAAGAATTCTTCCAGAGCTTTATTTCGATGTGTTTGTTCATACCTTTTTCCGGGGATATTAGTTTTTATTGTGGTGATCTTAGTATGACTATAATTCGTTACTAAATCAATAGTTGCCAATCCCGTTTCAATCGCCACTATAAGCATAATGAAGTTCACTTTAAACTTCGAGGCTTCTTTTAATCTTTTTAGCTCACTTTTCAACCATTTTTCTTTAGAGATGATTAATATATCCCCGATTTCGACATTAAAAGTATGATAGGTCCCATAAGATACGAAATCTTCAGGACCTTCTAAGATTGTCCCTTTAATTCTTAGACGATTTGAAAATTCGTGAAATGCTAATGATTCCACATTTAATTTCAAGTACATTGACTTTCTTTCCCCTTTTGAACCTTCTTTCAAAATGACTCGGCGTTGTGTTCTTGAACTAACTTTATCGCTCTTTGTTATAACATTATAAAGAGTCCAAAGATCATTTAAATCTTCTACTTTAACCGTAATTTCTTCAAATTTTTTATCAATTTCTAAAATCTTCACGGTTTATTTCATAATTCCGAGGATATCTTTAAATAATAATTAATTTAATGTTTAGTAAAAGATTAATGTTCCTTGATTTTGTATCTTTATATTAATTTTCATTAAAATAAAAAAAAGATAAAAAAATTCTTACTTAAAAAAATTTTAATCATTTGCTCCTAAAGCTTGTTTTAATTTATCTAATTCTTCCATCCGTTTTTTTTTCTCTTCTTCACGCTTCTTTAGCTCTGATTCGTCAACTTTTTGGAGCGATACACCTTTTTTAATTTGCTCTTGCAATTCCTTGTCTAAGGGCGCCATTACACCTCAACACCTTTTTAAATTATCTCGTGTGTAAATATTAATCAATTTTTATACACAAATTATAATAGAATTTATTTATAAGCTTACCGAAAAATTAGTTTTTTTAAATTAATGCGTATATAATGACTAAAATTCATTTTTAGTTATTACTTGCAAAATACAATTGATAAAATGAAAAATTTAACCTAAATCTAAATTTCTAATTCCATTAAATACGCATTTTCTTTATGACGATAATAATTCTCTACTTTCTCAGTTATTTTGAAGTTAAATTTTCTATACAATTTTTGAGCAGTAACATTTTTGGTATTCACATTTAATATAATTCGTTTTATATGAGCTATTTTTTTTATTTTGTCTAACGTAAAATCTAATAAAACGCTTCCATACCCTTGGCCCTGAAATCTCTCATCAATAAGAAAGTTAATAATATTCACACTATCTATACTATCCTGTAAAGCTATAGCGAAACCTATAATTCTTTTTTGATCATCAGTTATTTTTAAAAAAAGAGTATTACGAATTATTAAACTTCGCAAAATTTCTTTCGAAAAAGCATCCTTATTGAATGTATATTTTTCTAAATTATATATTTCATCTAAGTCCTCAATGATAACATTCTCAACCCACATAATACTCATATTCCTCTTTAAATAGCTTAATTGGAGTTTTTTCGGTAATTTGACAATATTCTTTTTCCCTAAATGGAGTCATTTCTATGATAAATCCATTTAAGTCATATTCTTCTAAATACTTTAAAAAATCATTATTAAGGACAATTGATAAAGGTAATTTAAAAGTATTATTCTTAAATTCCATGTATTCTTCGGGTATTTTATATTCTTTGCGTATAAATTTATTGAATTCTTCTAATGCATTGATGTTCCCCTCTATTTGTCCAAACATAAGTAAACCCTCGTCATTAATATATTCATATGGAAACTTAATATTGGCAGCTCTTCTTCGATATCTTTCTTTAAGTTGCCAGAAATCTTTAGCAATAATGGGACAAAAATGAATTTTTATTGAGACTTTAGGAGCCACCCTTTCGATTAATTCTATAGCCCAATCTTTACTATTTTCAACCGAAGCAAGAGTTCCTTCTTTTAGTTTAAATCCACGATTTTTCAATTGTTCACTATTTGGAAAACAATATTCAAATTCGTTTAAATTAATGAAATCAGCTCCAATAGCATCAAGATGTATAATTAGATTTTCAAGATCATCGATATATTCTTTTTCAGGGATCAACGGAACTTC
>RDOE01000032.1 GCA_011364975.1 Promethearchaeota archaeon
AATTAATTGAGAATGGGATTTTTTCCAGGAATTGCATTACTGATTTTCCCGCAGTAACATATCCGACTCAAGACTCAATGATTACAGGCACTTACACAGGTAACTATTTTAAAGAGCCATGTCATGGAGTTCCTTTATATTATTGGATGGAAAGAGGCGTAGCACCACCCCGTTTAAGAGATTATGGCAGTTATGGTTCTAATCAATGGATACAAATTTATAAAATGAATGAAGATTTAGGTGATAATTGTAGAACTCTTCCGGAATTAATTAAAGATGGAAATAGTGCGAGTATTGTACAATTCATAAATAGAGGAACTACATATCATTTTCCTGAAACAAAAACTAAGTTAATTATTTATTATTTAATGTTAAATTATTTTCGAAATAGAATAAAGCACGCTTTTCAATCAAATCTTGTATCAATAAAAAAATTAATTGGTTTATTTTCAAAACCAAAAATGTTTTTTGAAACAAAGGAGCCACCATTAATTTCCTTACTTTTGTTTTTCACATCGGATGTGTTAATGCATATGTATGGTTACGACTCCCAATTTTACAAGTTAAACCTGGTTCATATTGATAAAATGATTGGATTATTAATTAAAAATTTAGAGAAACTGGGATATTTAGATGATACCGCAATAGTGATATCTTCCGATCACGGAAATTATAAAGCACAAAATATCGGAGATTTAAAGGATTTCTTATCAAGAAATGGACTCACCCATTATTATCCACGAAAATACACAAAGGGTAATACTAATATAGCGGAATTTGGTGGTATTGGATTTTTTAATTTTAAATCTTATTCTAATTCTAATAATAATCAATGGATTCGTCCTAGCTTAAAAGAACTCAGAGATTATGGTCCAAAAAATGTAAATTTATTAGAAAAGTTGTTTAAAATTAAAGGTGTTCGATTAATGTATTATCGCGATGATGAAAATACGTATCAAAAGGGCAAAATTCATTTGAAGGCAAGGGAGATAAAAACTCATAAAATTATAACCGGAAACATTGAGTATAAAGGAGTAGGGAGGGAGTATATGACTAAATATTATATGGATGAGTCTACAGATGTATTTAATTATGGTAAAGATGAAGAAACTATTAAATTAATGGATGGTAAATTTCACACTATAGATGAGTGGTTAGCAGCAACATACCATCTCGATTTTCCTCTTTATCCGGATTTAATTCCTAGACACTTTAAAAATCCTAGAAGTGCAGATATCATTATAAGTACATGTGGAGAGGTTATTTATAATATAAGTCACGGTAAAAAGAAAAAGGGAACTAAATATACGCATGATATAGGCTTAAGAACTAATAGCGTGGTGCCGTTAATAATAAGTGGGTCAAAAAATATACCTGTAAATGAAATAAATTACTGTAAAACTACAGATATAGTTCCTACATTAGTAAAAATGTTAGGGTTAAAAAGTCATGAAAGTTTAGTGGGAATAAGTTTAGTATAATTATTAAGTGAATGAGGGGTTAAATTCTTGGATGATTTAATAAAAAAAAAGCTTTTAGAGTTAAAAGATAGGATTAGAGTTAAAGTTAGATTCAATGATACAGATGCTATGGGGATAGTGCACTTCAAAAATTATCTTGTATATTTCGATGACGGTTTTGTTAGCTTTATGAATAAAGTTCTAGCTCCAAAGAGAATTGAAGAAACTGTAGCTGAAGGAACTGCATTTGGTGTAAAAAAAATAGATATAATATATGAAGGTTCTGCTCGATTTGGAGATTACATTATTGTAGAAACCCAAATCAACGATATGGGTAACTCCTCATTGACATTCCAGCATAATTTATATCGGGAAGCCGATAATAAGCTCATTGCTAAAGTTGAGTGTGTACGCCTTGCGATGGAAGTAAGATCAAATAAATTGGTAAGCGTTAATGAGTTTTTAAATAAATATTTAAAACTAAATACGGTTTGAGCTATGAAGCGATAATCTTTGGAGCAGGAATGAAGACTTTTCTTAATCCCGTATGGATTAATTGTATTGCATTTTCAGGGCATTGTTGTGCACAAATCCCACAACCAAGACATTTTGTCTCATTAATCTTGGCAATTTCATTACTAAGACTTGATGCTTCGATTGGACAAACTTCAACGCACGTTCCACACCCAATACAATGTTCTAAATTAATCCGAGCTATATAAGAAGTATATGTATGAGTAGGGGAAGTTCCACTATAAAATCCTTGAAAGTTGCCACAACAACATTTACAACAATTACATATAGCCATTTCCTCTAATTCGGGATTTCCCTTAATATGAAACCCTTTATGCACTAATCCTAGTTTTTCTGCTTCTTTTAAAATTTTTAATGCTTGATTTTTCGTTATTTGGGTTGCAAAATTATGGTCGATAGCAAATTTAGCAGATCTTCCAAAACTTAAGCAATTTTTTAGAGGAGCATTTATTTTACAGGGGTCTTCTAGTAGAGATTTGCGATGTCTACAATAACAGTGAGAAACACCAATAATTTCAAACTTATCCACAATTTTTGTAACATCTTCATAAGGTATAACTTCCTCTTCATTTGGTACTATCTGAGTTTCAATAGGGATAACTCTGTCAATAGGGGGTGCTTGTTTATAGGCATTCATAAAAACCTCATAATTTTTTTGAGTCATCTCTTTTGCATCATTAAAAATTTGTTCCCATAATTTTGCTATCTTTATTTCTTTAGAACCTTTTTCTCCTTTCATTAGCGTAAATTCTAGTAAACCGGGTAAATATCCAACTAATCGATACACTATTAACCCAGAATTCCTACTCGGAATTCCCGTGATCATTCCAATATCCATTAGCTCATTTAACTTTATGTGTAATTGTTCTTCACTTAGGTTAGTTTTTGATTTTAGCTCTTCAAAATTTAAAGGTTTATTAAAGCATAGTAGAAATTCCATTTGCTCTTCATTAATTAGAGTCTTTAACAATTCAATTAAGGGTTCATTTATCGGAATAGGAGGCCCACCACCTTTTAAAATGTTTTTAGCCAGTTTGTACCATAATTTTTCAGTCATCATATACTCACGGATTTATATCTAAATAATAAATAGATGATTTAAGTATAAGGGACTTTTTTGGGAGGCAAAAACACATCCCGAGGGCCTGTTCTTTTTAAATAAATGGCTTTTTCAGAACAGTGATGAACACATACTCCACAACCAATACATTTTTCTAAATTTATTCTTGCAATTGATTCATCCATCTCAATAGTCTCCATTGGGCAGATTTCGATACAATTTCCACAACCAATGCATTTATTTTCATCTAATTCCGCTTGATATGATGTCAGGGTATGAAAAGGCATAACTCCGCTATAATAAAGCTGAAATGGACCACAACAACAAGAGCAACAATTACAAATTGCTTCCTCTTCTAATTCTGGATTAAGGTGGACATGAAATGCTTTATGGACTAATCCCTCATCAGAGGCTTTATTCATAATTGTTATAGCGTTCTCTTTTGATATAGGGTGTGCGAATTTATGTTTAATCGCAAATTGAGCACTTTTACCCAACAAAAAGCAATTAGTTCGTTCATTTGTTGTTTTACAAGATTTTTCTAAGAGATCCTGTTGATGCCTGCAGTAACAATGAGCTACTGCGATATCATCATATTTTTCTATAATTTTTGAAGCTTCCTCAAGAGGCATAACCTTCTCAACGGGTATTTCCTCAATTTCTTCTTCTACAGGTATTATTCTCGTCAATGCAGGAAAATTCTGAAATTGCTTAGCGATAAAATCATAATTAGTCTGAGTACCCTCCTGCATCTCTTTGAATAATTTTTCAAAAAGTTTAGCTATTTTTTTATGTTTTTCATCAGTTTCCCCTCTTAAATTAGTGTATTCAAACAATCCCGGAAAAGGACCCATTAATCGATACACCATCATACCAGTTCTTCTGCTTGGAACGCCTACTATAATTCCATTATCCATTAAATCATTTAACATCTGGTCTAAGGAAATTTCATCAAGATTAGACTTCTCCTTTATTTGATCGAAATTTAAGGAGGGTTTTTTAAATATTTGAATAAATTTCGCTTGGCTATCCGTCATTAGTGTTTGAAGTAATGTAATGAGTGTATCAGTTATCGGCATTGGCATTTGCCCGGCTTTAACGATTGTACGAGCCGCTTTCAACCAAACTTTATCAATATCTTCAGACATAACTTATTACGAGATGATTATTCTCTTTTTGCATATCAAAATTTCATTAAGATTATTTCTTAATATGTTTAAAATCAAATAAATAATGCTATTAGAATTAAAACTTAATGGATGCTTAGTTAAAGAGGTTCTTTTATTAAATGATAAGTTTTTTCTGATTTACAATTTGGGCAAGAAATCTTCCTATTTTTAGAAGCTAGTTCATCTTTCCATTCAGCACCACAATTCAAACACCCATATCCATTAAAAATTTCTTTAACCTCGATATTTCCTCCAGAAATTAGGATATTCTTACCTTCAACAAGAGCTTGAGTTACCTTTTGATGAGCTTTATCTAAAATTCTTGAAAATGTTGGTTGAGAAACACCCATAGTTCCAGAACAGGTCTTTTGTCCATGTTCACCTTCTCCCTGAGGAAGATTTCTATAATGTTTCAATCTCATTGCTTCAAATTCAGCAATAGTTAATATCACCGATTTGTCTTTTAAAGAGTTGTCTATATCTCTTGGAAAATAAAAATTACTAGGGGGAGGTCTAACAAATCTCATCCTAGTTCTGCGACCCATCTTTAAGAAGCACTCTTTTTATTATTATTTTGAAATGATTTGAAAATTTTATAATTAATTATTTAAAATCTTCATTTTAATAATTGGGTTATATAATATAAATCTCTATCTTTTACATTGCTATTTGAAATATCACTAAAATTTTATGTGATTATGACTAGGTATTGGTTTCCCACTTTTTTAATATTTTAGATTTAATTATAGAAAGGAATACAATCAAAAATTAAGAAAAATAAGAAATTTTATAATAAAATTAATTGACTATAAGATTAAAAATACAAAATAATGAATATTGATTTCTATATACTGAAATATTCTCTTTAAACTACTTCTTTCAGGGGATTGACCAAATTATTTTCACAACAGTAGTTCTGGTGTATTTATATGAGATATTACCAAATTTAGATTATGCAGCATTTTCATTTATGTTATTCTTTGTTCTTTTGCCATTCATTTTAAAAATAATATATCAAATCCGTAGTGATATTATGAAACAATAAAAATCTTTTTTATATCTTTATGATGAATAATATTAATAATCTTGAAAAACCAAGTATTAGGTATTTAAATAAATAAAGTTAGAAATTGATTCATTTTTAATTAACATTGAACTATATTGGTGAGCAAAATAAAAATTGAATATGCAAATCGTATAAAAAGACTTCCCGCGTACATTTTTGCTGAGATTGAGCAACTTAAATCTGAAAAGAAAAAAGAGGGTGTGGATTTAATTCCGTTAGGTATTGGAGATCCTGATATAGCAACTCCACAACTTATTATTGATGAGATTATCAATCAACTCCAAATTCCAGAGAACTATAATTATCCAACGAGTATGGGAGAGCAAGATTTTAGAGAAGGTATACAAAGATGGTATAAGGTTAGATTTAATCTCGATTTTGATTCTGAAAGCGAAATTACTAACTTAATCGGAGGTAAAGAGGGTGTTGCTAATATAGCAAGAGCATTTATTAATCCAGGGGATATTGTATTATGTCCTAATCCAGGTTATCCGGTATATGAAAATGGTGCAACTAAATTATGTGATGGAGAACCCTATTTAGTTCCTTTATTAAAGGAAAATGAATTTCTTCCGGATTTTGAGCAAATAGAGAGTAATATCCTTAAGAAAGCTAAAATGATGTATCTAAATTATCCAAACAATCCAACTGGAGCTATTGCACCAAATAAATTTCTTAAAGAAGCAATAGATTACGCAGAGGATTATAAATTCTTTATAGTTTATGATAACCCATATTCTGAATTTACTTTTGAGGATTACATTGCGCCAACAATACTACAATTGAATCCTTATCATATCGAAATTAATAGTGCTTCCAAAATTTTTTGTATGACCGGTTTCCGATGCGGTTGGGCGGTTGGAAATAATGAAATTATCAGCGGGATAAGAAAAGTAAAATCCCAGATCGATTCAGGATGCCCAATGTTTATTCAAAGAGCTGTAATCAAAGGATTAAATGAATATACATCAGAAAAGAAACCTGAAATTGTAGATAAAAACATGAAAGTCTATGAGAAAAGAAGAGATATCTTAATTAAGGGATTAAATGAAATTGGCTGGAAAACCGAAAAACCTAAAGCAACATTTTACGTATGGTCAAAAATTCCTGAAGGAGAAAAGAATAGTATGGAGTTTGTGAAAAAGCTTATTAATGTAGGAGTGATTTTAACCCCAGGAATAGGATTTGGTCAGTATGGAGAGGGATTCGTACGATTTGCACTTACACAACCAATTGAAAAAATTGAAGAAGCGCTTGAAAGAATTGATAAAGTAATTAATTAAAAAAATAGTGTTAATAAAAAAATGATATTTTTTATTTAGATCTTTTGTTATACTTCATCCTAAGATAAGCCATTTTTTTCTCATCTTCAGACTCTATGATCCCAGGATATGAATCTGAAATGTCGAACATCATCATTACAGGATTACTTTCCGAATTCCAATCTTTATAATAATCAAGGATCAAATCAGATTCCGATTGTTTTTCCAATCCTTTTGACGTATTTTTCACCTCCTAATGTTTTGGATGAATTTCACGTCAAGAAAGAATTCTCCAGGCTTCCTAATTCTTATAATTTAAGCAACATATTACTCCGAGAGAACAAATCCCGCAAAATTATAAGAAAAAGGAAGGAAAAGGATTTATTCTCTCTTCATAATACTGGTACTAAGGTAATAATGGCTCTCTGATAGCCAACCTTTGTAACAGTATTATGTCGTGAAAAATTCATTATTAATAGTATTAAGCGAGTGTAACCTTATAAATTTACCCATTATATTCCCATTTGTTAAAATATCAAAGCAAGTGTTTTTCTATATCAATTTTTTTACTAGTAAATACATCAACTTTACTAGTAATAAGCTTTTAATGCTGATAAGAGCTTAAAATAGCTTTAAATATTGGCATACAACATTTGTAATACAACTATATCCAAAACATTTTTTTATAAATGAGGTAATATAGTTTCTTATGAAATCTAAAATGAAAGGAAATATTGAAGATAAGTATAAAAAAGCTACAAACATTTTATGGAAGATTTGGTGGTTTTTTGTATTTCTTTTTATTATCCCATCAGTAATAACGTTTTTAAGTTTTGTTATTATTAATTTTATCGCAGTTCGCATCGAAATTTTCGCAGGACCAGATATTTATGTTATAGTGGGCTTAACTGTTATTGTTTTCATCTTTTCTGTTTTGTTTTTTTATCGATTCTTTGATAGATATCGAGACAAACCGATATTTTTTAACCAAGAAAATAATCTTGCTGCTCGGATTCATATACTATATCTCATTACGATTTTTTCTTTGATTGTTACTCCCATTTTTGTATTTATAACCCCTGAAGAATACCAATTTGAATTATTACCGTTAATTTCATTTTGCCTCCTGTATAATATTGTCTATTTTTATATTTCATTAAAACCAATTGATTATTTTAACGCATCAGAAAGAAGTTTTAAACGTGCGTTAAAGCTTTCACTCTCATTAAAACAACCACATAATTTTTTGATTATTATCAATTATTTTATTCAAATAATATATCTCTCGTTAATTTTTCAAACTAGAATCTCTTGGCTTTTCGCGTTAATTACTAATCTACTTTTTTATATAATTACATTGGGAACTACTAGTAAAATTCGTAAAGTTATTTCTAATTCTTTTAAAGAAGATAATAGATTCCTAAATGAACTTTCTTTATATAAAGAAAAATTTGTCTCTTCTATTCTTAGTTTAAATTTTGTATTGCTGATTCAAATCCCGTTTGTAATAATAGGTGTGAATAGCTTTCAAGGAATATCTTACTCAATAATGGATATTTTTAATGCATCTATTTATGCAATTTTGGTCTTCTTTCTGTATCTTAAATTTAGAATTTATTTAATTATAAATCATAAAAAATTTATCTTGAGTGTGAGTTAAATTGGGAGCTAAAAGCAATGATTTAGTAAAAAAGGAAAATTTGTCAAAATACCAAAAAATAAATGGATATTTATCTATTTTATTTGAAATTATTATTATTCTGTTTTCTTTCTTTATTGGATTCCCTATAATCATTATACTTTCTTTTCCAATATTTGTGCTTCTAACAATTTATGAACAGAAAGTGGATATTTGTCCAAGAGAATATAGTAGATTCATCTATCTAATTAATGTTCTTGGATTTTTAGGGTATATATGTTTTTGGCTTTTACCATTACTCATTCCAAACATCCTTTTTACAATACCCTTTATCGTATTCTTATTGTTATTTTATCTTTCCATGCAAATCTTTGCCCATAATGGATATTTTGATAAAAATAATGTTTTAATATTTCAACATATTCTTGCGGTGGGAATGTTTATTACAATTATCTATTCCTTCTTCGATATTATCTCAACAGGATATATCAATTTTTCTGCTGAGACCGAGATTATAATTTTTGCAAACGTATTATTGCACATAATAATTAATCTTATAGTTCTTCTGATTTCCTTTTATTATTTATATGCAAGATATTTCCGTAATTTTCCTTGGAAAAATTTTAATCGGGCTATAATTACAAATATGTTATTAATCGAAATAACTGCATATATTTTAATTAATTTCAAGAATTTCTTTACTATAAATATCCAAATGTTTCTGAATAACTTTCTCGTTTCTCTACTTGTATTTCCACTATTGTTCATTCTTTTTATTTTTCTAAATTATGTAATTGGTGCTTTTAGTAGGGATTTTAGTTTAAAGTATTGCTATTACTCTTGTTGGGTTATTTTACTAGTATCTGCTGCCTCAATCTTCTATATCTTTTTTGGAGATTTTGTAATTATAATAGCTAATTTCTTGTATATTTCAATAGCTATACAAGTTTTATCGATGTTCGCATTAAAAATTAATAAAATTCAAGAAAAAACATTTCAGAAAATAAAGAATTACACTGCTTATTCCATCTGGATCGAAATCTTTGTATTGTCTTTCTCTTTGTTTTTTAATGTACTTGAAGCTCTGATTATAAATCTAATTAGCAGGTCAATCCTTTCGGTGTATTTAGCCTTTTTGATCATAACAGCATTTAATATGATTGTAAATAAAACAGGCATTATCCCAGTTTCTTTACGAATTATAACAATAGACTTTGCCTTGTTTTATACAACATTTATAATTTTTTATTTCTCTCTTCTGTTAAACTTTAACACTTTTTTGGTATTTAATGTTCCAGCTTTATTATCTAGTTTATGGCTCTATCTACCCTTATTTAGGTTGAAAAGACGGGCTTCAAATCAAGGTTTAATAAAAAAGATAATTCAATTAAATGTAATTATTACATCGATTACTTTACTTCTTATTCCTTTAATTTCTCATTTACAATTACAACTTCCTTTATCTGATTTCACACTTCTAAACTTAGTAAACTTTACATTATACATTTTCTATGGAATACTGACAGGGTTGCACATATTATCTCGCAGGCTTAATTTTAGGGAAGCTAGAAAAATTTTGATCTTAAAGGTTCAAATTGTTATTGAAATTGTCATAACAGGGACTACGGTGTTTTACTATTCTTTTGTTTTATTATTTGGTACCTACTTATCTTTCGTGTTACCTTTACTCTTTTCTTCACTCTTTCTATTTTTACCTGCTTTCTTTTCATACAAAAGGAATTTTTTCAATGCTAAAATACTAAAAAACATTATTATTTTGAACAGTATAGTACTTTGGGGCTGTATTATTTCCATTCCCTTTATGATAGGGTTTGATATATTTGGAATTGAAGTATTAATTTCTGAAATAGCAACAAATTTAATTATTGTAATTTTAATTTCATTTTTTCTGTTATTTAGTGCCTTAAAATATTTTGATAATCTTTCTAAATACCTAAAATTAAAGGATAATCTTATCATACGTTTAAAGATTACAGAAATTATTATATGGTTATCAATTTGCGTTTTAGTTAGTTATGGATTATATAACTTATTCTCGTTTGTTTCTACTGAGTGGCAATATATTTTAATATTGAGTGGTTCTTTCCTACTTTTTTTCATAATTGATTTAGTAAATCTTCGATTACTTGAAGATCTGAAGCAAACTGTATTTGAAAGTGAAATTAGCAAGATTGATTATTATAAAATCTATAAAATCTATGAATTTAACAAAAATTTAATTATATTTGGAATTTCATTCTCACTCTCTTTTCTTTTAACAACTTTCATTCAAATAATAAATATTCCAGGATTATTATCGATAGAAAGTTTTCAATACTTTGATCTGTTATTTAATTTTTCTTTTTTCTTCCTCTTTGTATTGGGATTGATCAATCTTTTTGAAAAACTAGTTAAAATCGAATATGAAAGATTTAAAGAAATTCTTGAATTAATCGCTTGGTTATGCTTAAAAAGCTTAGTTTTAATAATATTTGCTTTATATCCATTTCATATCTTATTTTACAACAGAATATTGTTAATTATTCTAATATTTTCGGTACTTAGTCCAATCACTCTTACCTATTTAAAAACAAAATTCTTGATTTTTGAAGAAACTCAATTGTTAATAAAAAAATGTATTGGATTAGTATTTTTTCTCTCCATAGTAAGCGCTTATGCAGAGATTTTATTGGATTATACTGGAATTGTGCCATTTTTTATAACAAATAATGATATATTAAGTATATATATTCTTTGTAAAGTTATCTTATTTGTATACTTCTATTTCTCGAGATTTAATGCTTTTTTTGAAAAAGATTCAGGTTTTCGTATTTATCGGTTAATGCTTTATTCGGTGATATTTTTAGGATTTTTTTCATTATTTTCACCTTTATTATCGTTGATTGGAATAATATTGATCTTAATTAAACGAGCGAAGAATTATTTTCTCCGGTTTTTAAGTTATTTTTTAATTAGTATTACCTTATACATTGATATTCTCGGATTTACAGGATTTAGTTTATCTATAGCAAACATTAATTTACAAATTACAATCTATTTAGGGATATTTATCTCAACATTAATTCTTTCTATTTGTTCAAATCTCAAAAAAATTAATAATCTAGAAGAATTTTCGCTTTTTGTCTGTCTTTCTACCATCTCCTTCTTACTATTATATCCGATTATTCCATTACTTTATAATATCACTGTTTCGCTATTTATATACTTAAGCTTAATGGGCGTCTTTTATTATAATAAAAAGGATAAGAGATACAGATGGTTTGTTAAACCATGCATCCTTTTAGCAGTATTTGACTTTATTAGTTTTATATCCTACACAATACTTTTTACTATTACTCCTTTTTTGGAATTTAATCAAATATTAACATTCACTTTAACAATATTTATCACAGGTTTTCTCTTTGTTTTTCTTTATAATGATTCTCCACGTTTATTTAGAAAAAGTAGCTACTATATAATTCTAACTTTAAACACATTTTCTCTTCCAATATTTATATATTTCTTATTAATAGCCGCCTTTTCATTACCAATTTTTGATATAACTGTCTTCACAATTGCCATCAATATAGCTATTCTTCTTTTCTATTTTTCTATCGCTATTTATCAATGGAACATTTCATGGGCAATATGGAGCATTGGTTATAGAATTTGGATATTATTACCTATAGCAAATTATATGTTAATCAGTAAGGCTTTTACAGGCATTGATGTGTTTACTAATGCGCTTGACTTCTTTGGACTTAATATTTATGGTTCAAATATTATTGCATTTGTAATTTGTTTGTTAATGTCATTACCCTTTTGGTACACCTGGATTAAGAAGAATTTTAATACAGTGCTGTTTATCGTATGGGGTTTAAGTTTAATTTTAATTTATTGGTTCAGCCAAAATGCATTTTTAAATGATATTTTTCTATTCATTTTATCATTTTTTGGAATCTCACTAATTTTTCTTATTCCCATTTTAATAAGAATGAAGATTTGGAGCATTGGGTCTATATTATGGACCTTTTTTTCAACAATAATGCTGATTTTTCTCTTTAATTTCCTAAATGCCCATGGTCTGTTAATTCAATTGAATATTTCGGTGATTCTTATTGTTGGGGGAATTTTATTTATTATTTTATCATTTTTCCCTAGTCTAAGGGCCCAAAAAAACATTATTTTATTAATTTCTTTTATAATTTCAATTAGTGGTGTATTTCTAATAATATTTAATATAATATATTTAATAACCTTCGAATTTTGGATTTCACTGTTTATATCTCTGATTATAATGTCTTTTAGTCTTTATTCATCAAGATTGTTAAAATTAAACAAAAGTTTCTTTAATACCTTAATTTCTAGTATCTTGATTATTAGTTTTACTGGTTTGACTTTCTTTACTTTAAATTTAATTCCCAACTTAGAGCTCCTTTCCTTTTATTTAGCTTTAACCGTTTGTGGAGCATCTTTTTTTGTATTTAATTACTATCGTCTCTTTGTTCCAGCAAAAAGAATAGTTCCGTTAACTATTTTATCTGTTGGCCTTTCACTTTCCGCTTCAACAATATGGTTGATGGTATTTCCTTCATCTTTATTTGTTATGCTTGCTATTTTTCTAGCTATTAATTTATTTTTCTTTAAGTTTGCGTTAATAAACCGAAGGTATATATTATGGTATTTAAGTCCAATTCCGATAACGCTTCTAATTTTAGAGCCTTTATCTTTTATTGAACTCTTTCAGTCATTATTATTATTTATTATTATGGGTTTGATGACGTATACTATTATTTTTCAGATATTAATAAACCTGTCTAGTAAAACTACAAAAGAAAGAATGCAGATTAAGTTAGTTAATTTAGTCTGTTTTCTTCTCATATCTACATATTTTTCTTTTTTGATTACCGCAATAAGTCCTATCTTATTAATATATCAAATTTTTGAGTTTTTAATTATCTGGTCAATCTTAGTATTATTTAGTACAAATTATCTTAAAAAATCACAAATTACTTTTGACCTTGAAAATTTTGAGGTAAATTTAAAAAGATTTATCTCAATTGTTTCTATTTTGTTATATTTCGAAATATTTTCTCTTACTTTGGGGCTTTTGATTAATTATAGCCTATTAACTACCCTGGAAATTATTATAATCTCTTTTAGTTCCCTATTCCTCCTCACTGGGTTCGATTTAGCGATCTTAAGAAATGTCAATAAGAAATATTGTTTCCCTATTAATTATTCAACCTATTTGTTAATTTCTATACTATTGTTCATTTATTTAATACAATATGTTACCGATACATTTGAATTTCTATTTTTGGATATAATTATTCTGTTAATTATGCAATATTATTCAATACTAGCGATTTTTTCTCATTTAAAGAGGTTAGATCGATATGAGATTACAACATTAAATATTAGGCGTAAAGGATTGTTAAGTCTCTTAACAAACTCTATCTTTATAATAATAGGGTTGTATATATCCTCATTTTTGACAACTCTACTTACCAACTTAAATCCGGCATTAGAAGGTTTTCCATCAACTTCATTTTTTATTATGGTTCTATCGTTTTTCATGTTCGTTTTAAATAATCTCCTTAAATATAAGTCAAAGAATTCAATATTATGGGGGATTTTTATAGTGTTACAATGCTCACTATCTACATTTTACCTAAGCTTATTAGCATTTTTCAATTATTTCAACATCTTTAGTATAATACTTCTCTTTCTCATTAACACTTTAATGAGCTTTTATACATTTTACATCCTCTCAAAGATTTACAAAGCACGAATAAATAAGGATACAATTCGTAAAATCTATTCATTATTAATCATAATCTCATATTTAGAAATTTCCTTCACATTCTACGGACTTGCTAATCTTATATTTGATTATAGAGAAAGCTTCTTAATTTCTCAACTTGCTTTACTTTCCATTACTTTAGTGGAATTAAGCGTTGTGAAAAGAATCAGGAGGAAGTATATTCTAATTCTCCATACACTCAGTTATTTTAATGTTTCCATATCACTTTTCATGTTTTTGTTAATTCTTTCGGCCTACAATATGTCCTTACTAACGTTCTCAGTCGTCCTCTTTTGTCTAATGCAGTTCTATACAAATATCTCTTATTATAACACTAGAAAAGAATTCAATTTAGAGAAAGAAGAGAGTTTTCTTAGGTGGAAATTAATTAGGAAAAATTTGATTGGGGGAATTTTTTATATTACTATAATCGGGTATATATGGCAAGTTCTATTTTTAGCAGGTTACGAAATTCTTTTAATGCTATTTCTTTTAATTATTCTCATTCATGTATTAGCCATAATTGATAGGGTGGTTTTAAAATTTATTGGAAGGTTTTCTGTACACCTGATGAATTTTTCTTGGTTATTTTTAGTAGGTTTTTCATTGTTTTACTATTCAAGTTGGATTATAACATATTCTTTTTATGTTATTCCTGTGATTATCCTTCTTATTATCATAGAATTATCATATGGATATATGGTCAAATTAACGGATATATGGGCATCATTTAAAAATAATCGAAGGAAATTCAGAAATTTTTTGGTAATTATAACCTATTTTAACTTTATATCCTGGCCAATCTACTTTTTAAGCTTAGAGCCAATGATTTTTTGGGGATCCATATTACTTTCTTTGGGAATTGGATTAACTTTTACATTGATTGATAAAAGTATTAGAGCTTTTAATGAAGATTTTAGAGCGAGGTTATTTAAACTTTTATTTAGTAGCTTTGGAATCATTTTTTCTGTCGATGTTTATTTCCTTTTAGATGGATTAACTGCAAATAACTTCTTTTTTAATATTTCAGTCTCATTATTTACATTCGTTATATTTATAGGTATTCTTATTAATCCTTTCAAAAGAAATAGGTTATTATCATTCCTATATTGGACCATAACATTTTTTCTACTTAGTAGTATTTCATATAATGCCTATTTTACCGGGATAAGCTGGGCAATATTAATTATCGGTTTATTATTATATCCATTTATTTTTATGTTAGAAGAATTGAAACTCTTCTTTGAAAAATTTGTTGAAAACATTAGTATCCTTCTTAAGAAAATTGCAGCTTCTATAGGTAAACTTATTACAGGAATATTCAATTTTCTTAAGAGGAACTATAAAGTTATACGTATATTTTTATGCGTACTTTTTGGAGTGATGGCGGGAATCCTGTTTTCTGATATTATTTTACATATCTTAAATCCCTATCACTCTTTATTGCTTGCATTTGCGATCTTTGGTCTGTTATATGGTATCCTTCCTTCAGAAAAAACTGAGGATTATGACGAAATTTTTAAACATAAAATGACTAGATTCATAACACTCTGGGTGGGTATGACTGCATTTATTTTTCTTTTTATTTTACCTTATTTAGAGTCGGTACTATTTTCTTTTTTCCTTTTGTTGCTTTCAATTTTAGGTTTAGGAGCGATAATTTTGATCTACCTATATAGATTAGAAGAAAAAGAGCGGATCTCAATCTTATGGCGTTTTTATACATTGATTACCTTCTTTATAATTTTAGGGATTGAAGCAGTAATTATAGTATTTTTATATATCTCTTAGATTAAATTAAATTACCAATTATACTGTAAAAAAAGAAACGTCTAGAATAAAGGATCTATCTGATAAAAAATCTATAGAATTATACCAGATTTTCTGTTTTCCACTTTTTAATATAATCTTTAAAATAATCTTCAGCAATTCCAATAGAATTAAATTTCTTATTATTTTTTGGTCTTACAATAATGGGGTCTTCATCCTCGGTACTTTTAAACCCTAAGGCCCAATCTAAGTATGAAATTGCTTTTGACATAATTTAATATTAACTCACTAATAAAATAAAGATCAACGGACTGCCAATTTTCTAATACAAATATTAGAAAAGTTAAGCTCAATTTTTTTCTCCTTAAAATTTTTAAGTCCTATTGATGAATAAAAATCATACAACTTAATTGATAAGGTTAAGAATTATGGAAGAAGAAACCGACAATAAGCAAATTAATGTAAAAGATTGGATAATCCTTAGTACTACAATGATCGGTGCTGTTCTAACAATCCTTGCTCTTATATGGCAAGCCAGACCAAGTCGAGGTATTGTTACCGTTACTTTCTTATTAATGCTTTCCTTCATTTTTTTTGTTAATTCTGTATCAGCAAATTCAAGGGCAAATTTTGAATTAAAGTTAAAGAATTTCGACATAAAGAAGGTTAATAAATTCGTTAAATTTGCAGAATACACATTTGGAATGGGATTTACCATAGTAATAATTGGGTTTTCGATCCTTGGCTATATGTATTTACTCGATTTTACCCTAGGTTCAATATATGCATTGATTTTACCCATAACATTTCTAGTTATAGCCTGGATTTTAATATTAATCTATAACACAATAAATTATTCTGGTAAATCAGTCAAAGGATTAAGGAGTATGAAGAGAAATCTTTGGATATTGATGGAATTTATAAGTTTAATAGCAATACTTTTTGATTTCTTTATATTTGCCTTTATAATCTAAAATTTTTAGTTAAAATCCTTTTTTTTCTTTTATTCTTAAAATTTATTCTATTATCGAATAAACTTTTTTTGGCCTACCAATCTCACCTTTAATTTTTTCTTCTTTTATTAAACCTTGATCGGTCAAATATTCAAGGATTTCACGTAATTTAGTTCCTGCGATACTTGATTTAATACTTAATTCGCGAGTTTTAATATCCGGTTGATGTTTAATAAGATTTAGTATATTTTGAACAGGATCGGGATTTATTTCGACTGATTTTAATAATGTTTTTGCTTCAAACATTTTTTTAACACTTTCAGCAATATTGGGCATATAAAACCCATTGAAGTGAAAGCAGGAATCCTCAATAAATAATACTGAATTGAAGTAATAGTCAATTAAAATTACACCCTCATTAACGATTAAATCATTAAATCGCACAAATCGACAGGATTTTTCACTAATTTCGATTATTTCTATGTTGATGTTTTTCAAAATGTCGGTTATTTGCCCAAAATAATTCTCAATTGAATCAAAATCTAATTTAGAATAATATAATTTAATTTTGATCCCTTTCAAAAAAGCTCGATACAAAGCTCTTTCCAATTTTTTCAAGACAGATGGAGGTAAGGAGGATAAAATTATTTCATTTTCGGTCTTGCCCATCAAATTATAAATATATTCAAGACCAATATTTATATCCGAATGATGATAAAAGGTAATATTTCTTGTACAGATTCCTTTTTCGCTTTCAATTGTCTTTAAATCTTGCTCTAAATCATTAATTTTCTCCAAAATCTTGTTATTTTTCTTTTTTAATATTTCTGTTAGAACTATTTTGGGATTTGTCCTAAAATATGTTTTAGGTTTGCCCTCAGAGGATGTAATAAAGTTTTGTTTCTCTAACAGGTTAATATTTTCTCTTACTTGAGCATAAGAATAATCCAAATCTTCTTTAATTTTTTCAATAGTACCAAATTGATAATTAAGCAAATAACGATATATTTTGATTTGAATATCATTTAATCCAAATTCACTTAGGAAATTCAAATTATTCATTTTTGATAAACCATACTCTAATTATGTTAGGATAATTTGTGAGGGCTTTTTTATGTAATTAATAAATACCACATTTATAAAAGCTCACAAATGATTATATAACTCAAATCTATAAAAACTTAATTCAAAAATAAAAGTGATAATATATGGTGGAATATTGTCGTGATTGTAAATTTTACAAACCAATAGATGATACAAAAGGAGATTGCTTCGGACATGAAGTTCCAGCAACTCTTGAAGCTAATAAATGTCCCGCAAATGCTTTCCAACCAAGAACTTAGAAGGAGAATAAGAATGCCAGCAAAAGTAGATTTTAAAAAAAAGTTAAGAGAGCTCTATCAACCAGATTCAAAAAAAGTTGTTATCGTTGAGATTCCTGAGATGCAATTTCTTATGATTGATGGCATTGGTTCTCCAGGTGGTTCTAAAATTTATCAAGAAGCTCTCGCTGCATTGTTTCCTGTGGCGTTTAAAACTAAATTTCTAAGTAAGAGTAAAGGCAAGGATTATGTAGTTCCACCCTTAGAGGGGTTATGGTGGGCTGATGATATGAATGATTTTACAGAAGGAAATCGTGATAAATGGAAATGGAGCATGATGATAATGCAACCAGACTGGATTACCAAAGATATGATTAGCGAATCAATAAATCTTACAAAAACAAAACATCCGGAAATATCAAATGTTCTTACTAAACTTAGATTAGAAAAATACCAAGAAGGAAAGGTTGCTCAAATCATGCATATTGGTCCATATTCAGAGGAAGGTCCTACCATTAAGAAATTGCATGATTTTATAAAGGATAAAGGGGGGATATTTGATGGCCATCAACAAAAGCATCATGAGATTTATCTTAGTGATCCAAGGAAAGCTAATCCAACTACTATGAAGACAATTATAAGACAACCTTATATCTAAATTTATTATACTTTTTTTTAATTATTCCCTAAACTAAAACTATTCAAATTTTTCTACATACTAATTCCCCTTTTCCAATGGGTATGATCAACGCATCTACTCGCTCATCAGCTAAAGCCTTTTCCAACATTGGTTTTAAGGTTTCATAATGGTTAATTGCATTATCAGCAACTAAAATACCACCTTTGATCATATTTGGGACTAATAGATCATAACATTCACTATAGATTTCTTTTTCAGCATCTAAGAAGCAAAAAGATATGTTGTTATAATTATGAATGTATTTTAGAGCATTACCCTCAATCAATTCGATTGTATCTTTTGTATTTGTTAGTTCAAAGGTCTCTCTTGCTAGTCTTGCTTTATCTTTTAAAATTTCAAAAGTTATTAGTTTCCTCCCTTGAAGTCGGCATGCTAATGCTATCCATAAAGCAGAATAGCCACCACTTGTACCAATCTCTAGGAATTCTCCATCTGGCGCACTAGCAGCCAAAATTGATATAAATTTTCCAGTATCAGGGGGTATTTGACGTAATCTTTCCATTCTATGGGTTCCATCCAACCTATCTTTCTGATCCAAATTTTCTAAATATTGCATTCGCTTCTTAATAGATTCTTCTATATCATGAAACATTTTCTATCAACTTTTATTATTAATTTTTTATCTATTAATTTATTTGTCAAACAAATTAAAATTAGTTAAATTAACAGATTTGAAATCATAATAATTTAGGAGAATTAAGTAGAAATAAGGTTAAAAGGATCAAGAAGATGCAATGATTACCCGAAGGTTTTCATTGCGCGTATTGGCGTTTCATACTAGAAGTGTGAAATTTTATGATATATCAATTCAATTTTTTTAATAGATCCGAAAATCTATCATCAAAATCTACATTCGGAAATGTTGTATTTCTTTACAGAAACATGAATTTGTTACCAAATTCCTTTACCCAAAGGTAATTGAACTGGTAAAGATATATCACGGTTCCAATACTACTTCTCGATGTTCACACCGTTAGGTATGAACAATATATAATCTGAATCTTTTATATTTAAAGAAGACTATTAATGGATTATTAAATGCTTTTTGTGGCATATATTAATCATTCAATTTTTTTAGTCGTTATTGAGCTATAGGTAGATTGAATAAATAGCTTTTTTATTCTTTATTTATTTTACTTTATATGGCAATCTCATTTTTTGATGGAATGTTCCTTTTTATAGCTATTCTTTTGAATCTATTGATAATTTTCATTTTTATCATGAGATATCGGGGTTCAGAAGGATTAGAACACAAAATCGGATATTTTGTCATTGCATGCGCCTTCCCATTAGTTATAATTCTAATCAATTACATTTGGATTGGTATAGATTTATGGATTATTATTTATCTCATTATTATTATTAATTTCTTAATTCTTGAAGCGATCTTAGATTACATCTTAAAAATAAAGTTCCGAAAAAATCCAAAAATTGTAGGTCCTTACATCTTGTTCTATTATGTCGCGTTTTGGGGGTTGCTAGCAATCTCATTTGTTATTGATTTGGTGATTGGGTTTATTGTATTTGGTATTTTTATGATTAGTGTGGGTGTTACTATATACACTCATAAAAAGGAAAAAGATAAAATGTTTAAAAAACAGTGAATTAGTCATTCTCTAAAAAACTAACTAAAGGTTTTTGAACAAATTTCCTACTATCCTCGGATTTCAATAAGTCCTCAAGTTCAGGAAATTGAAAAGGAAAGAGATTTTCAAAAGCTCTCTTGAGCAACTCAACATATTTCTTTTTATCATATTGATGCCGTTTTTCATCATAGAGCTCTGTAAGAACTACCTTCTTTTCTGGAAAATCTGGATCAGCATCAGCATTAAGGATTATATACCTTACATTCTTCCCAGGGGAAGCAATTTCTCCTGAACGCTCCAACTGTTTAGCAGCAACAGCTTGATATGAGTTTACCTTGTAATTTGAGGGTTTTCTGGAAATTCTCTGACGTATAGTAAGTTCTTCACGTGAAATCTTCCCGGATTCAATTTTATTGATATAATGAACAAATAGATTCTTTGCTTTAGGAATTAGCTGCATAAATTCCTTGGTGGTAGTTGCTCCTTTAAACACGTCAATAAGAGCATACTGAGCTTCTTTGACAACTTTAGGAATATCTCTACGCCTAACTTCAATACCTCTTACTTTAATTTCACCTTCACTTTTTATCCCCCAGTAGTGACTTAACGTAGGAATATCTGGTTCTGCTCTTGAAGGAAGAAATACAATAATATTGAAACGCCCATCCCAGCTCATGGGAATGTTGGTATGCTCAGTTATTTCATTAGCAATTTTTTTAGTAATAATATCGAACTCTTCAGGAGCCCTATTTTCTGTATCCTTTAACCATATTGAATCCACAATCCCATGTATGATCTTACAGCCATACTTTTGCGCAATTTCGGCAGAACGCATTAAAAATTCACGTGCAAAAGCACATACTGTTTGATGTGCTTCAATTTTCCCAAAACGTGCGTTTCTAAATCCTAAATACCCAAAACTTACCACAAGTACCCATTTTAGCGCAATGTCTGTAAATTTATAGCGAATTTCTCCAGTTTTCCTAACATGTTCCTTACAAAGTAATCGTTTTGTAAGGGGCAGCTTAATTGATTTAGAAATGATACCTTCCCGTTTAGAACAAATATGGAAATCCAGTCCAGGTACCTTTATTCCGGTACCATCGCCTTTACAACATTTGCAATTAATTGTTTCTGAAGAAATATTATAATTAGCCATTAAAGAGGGATACATTGAAGAAAAGTCTAACTCAACTACTTGATCATAGACACCAATTAACGGTTCGAATATGTGTCCCCCTCTATCACTCCTAATCAAATCGAACCCACTATTAAAACCTTCAGGACTTTTCTTGAATGGAGGAATTAGATGATCAAGTTTGTACGCATAATAATACTGTATAGATTGAAGTGCTCCGCCAATCGTTATGCGACTTAGTCTTTGGAGGGGAACTCTCGAGATTCGTGCAACTTCTATTACTCCAGGAATATTCCCTTCAGAGAAATGAAGACTCGCATATGTGGCAGTATCAAGATGAAAACGGCCACTCAAATATACTTGCGTTTTTGAACGATGCCTAATAATGCCATAAGACATATAATGATCTGAGTTTCCAGAGAGCTCAAAAATGCAGCTTTTCAAGGGTGTTTTGTCTCGAGAAAGATAGAGTTCATTCAAAACACGGTTTTCTGAAGCGCGTGCTACCAAAAAAGGAAGAGAAAAATCATCTCCATTAGATGTAAGAATTATATCAGGATCTAGGCGTTCAATTACCTTACTAATTGCCTTTATCGTTTCTGCTTCATTAGCTCTGTCAATCAGAATTCGCTTCTTCTTATATCCGTCAGCGCGAGGAACATTGTTCTCATCATTTTCTACAACACCCACTTCTGCATAAATCAGCGTGTCGTTATAGTAGGGTCTTATGCCTCGTTGGTGAACTTTAATATCTAGCCACACAGCTTTTAAAGGAGGGAGTTCATAGAAAAGTTTTTCATTATCATCTTTTAGATCTAATGAGATAAGGCGGATAATTGACTTCTTTTTCTTCCTATCTTTTTGAATTTTTACTTTGAACTGACAAAGTGAGATAGGAAATAAATCATGTACATAAAAATACATCTGAGCGATAGGAAGATCGGTGTTATATAATGTAAAAAGCCCGAGTTCTTCGACTTCATGTATTGTTTTCTTAAACTCCGAAGGTTTTGTGACTGAAACACCTAGAATTCGCGTTTTCTTATGATCCTCTAACTTCACATATTTCTCGCAGATTCTTATGGATTTTACATTATCATTCTGCATAAGGATAGTCTTTAACCTCCTAAGATCATTACCCGCATTCTTAGTTGGTACGGCAAAAAACTCTGGGTAATAATCATGAAAAATCCGTATAACTTTCTGTTCTTTTACTGTTTTTACCCACAGAATCACACCATCACTATATGTAGAAACATCCAAAAGCCAACCTTTAAAGCTTCTTTGTATAGCCAATTTTCACTCTTTTCCTTTTATTAGTTCTTCTAATTCGTGAATTCGATGCAATAATAGCTCGATTCTTTTTTCTTGTTCAATTGCGAACGAAATGAAAAGATGCTCTGAAAGCATGGGACGTGCCGCTAGGCTTCCAGCATCAGCATGAATTCTTGCAAAGTTCATTAACTTATCAAAAACTTTTTGTTCCTCTGGTCTAAGCGCTCTTTTAAAGTCTTTCCAGCTTTCTATTTCATGCTCTAGAGCCGGTCTAAATGAAGGAACTGTTCTACCCATGATTATAACCAAAAATGATAATTGTTGCTAAAATTTAAAAAAAAATACTTTGAGAGTTTTTTAATTTACTGCCGAAATGCCTTTATAGAAAGATTTTAGCTAAACGAGAATATTATCATAAAGAACATTGAAAGCCAATAACTTTATTAATCAATCTGCGTCATTAATTGATATTAGAATTAGTCAATCGAGGGGATTATAGGAATGAAACGAGTGAATATAACGCTTAATGATTTGTTGCCCAAAGGAGAACAATTAACTTTTTTAGTAGGTGCGGGGTGTTCCGTGGATGCCCCATCGTGTCTCCCGGCTGGTCGTCCTATGATGAACGCAATCATTAATCATGTGACAGCAGAATCAGAGCATGAGAAACTTGCGAAATTGCAGGAAATCCGTTTTGAATCATTGGTCGAGATCGTACGGGATAATCTCGATCCCGAGCTAAAAATTATTGATTATTATACTCAATGTGATAAACCAAATCTCCAGCATTTCTTCTTAGCGAGTATGATTGAACGTGGGCATTTTGTCATGACTACAAATTTTGATCTATTAATTGAGCATGCAATGTTACAATTAGGGATACCAATAGAACAAATAAAAGTTGCAATTACAAAAAAAGATTTTGAGAAACTTAATGACCCTGAAAAGCTTTGTGCTGATGGATTCAAGACTCTTTACAAAATTCACGGGTCTACAGAAAACGTTTTAACCAAAGAATCAACTAGAGAAAGCTTGATTGCAACTATTCAAGCATTTGGTTCGAACAAGCAAGGATTAAGTGTGTTTCAAGTTGAGCCTTTTAAACGCACCCTATTCGATAATATATCTCGTGGGCGTTCTTTAGTCGTCATGGGATACTCTGGGAGTGATGATTTTGATGTGGTTCCCACTCTCAAGGTTCTTCATGAAATGAAGTCGGTGATATGGATAGATCATAGATTTGAAATAACCAATATACCAAATATATACGAAATCGAGATTCCGAAAAAAGTGGACAGTAAAAATGGGAGTAAGGTGGATCAAATTCTATTAGATATTAAACTCGCATCAAATATTCCTCATGTTTATAAGGTTGAGATAAATACTTCTAGTTTTTCGGAATTTTTCCTCTCAAGAGAGATCTCTCTTTCAAACGAGAACTTTAAATTAAGCCTTCAATCTTGGTTGAGCGAAAATGTTAAGGTGGAAAATGAAGCAATGAAATATATAATTCCCCAACAACTATATCATGACTATAATCGCTATGAGGATTCATTACGATGCATTGAAGACCTTTTGAAGCTCGCTCGCAAACAAATGGATCCTGTTTTAGAAATTCGAGCATTGCTTCTGAAGGGAAAAGTTCTTGATTCTGCAGGGAATCACAATGATGCTATAAAAATCTTTCAGGACGCTCTCAAACAGGCAAAATCATTACAAAATGAGGAATGGTTAGCCGCATCTTTAAATAACATCGGAAATGTGTATAACAGTAGAGCTAAATATGAAGAAGCGCTATCCTATTACAAGCAAGCACTCCCTATTTTCCAAACGAGGGGGAGCCTTTATGAAGAAGGTATCGTGATGCGAAATATGAGCTCAATTCTCAAAAATTTGAATCGAAACTCGGAAGCTTTGGAACATGCAAGAAGAGCATTGGAAATTTCAGAAGTGTTTGGAAAATTATCAGATAAAGGAGATATTTTAATGATAATTGGCATGATCGAGACCAGCATGGGAAATGTACAAGATGCAATCACGCATTATGAAGAATCCCTAAGAATAAACGATCAACTACATGATTACGATGCAAAAGTAGGCGTTTTGAATGTATTAGGTGATTTAATGATGAAACTAGGAGATTTTAACCGTGCTCTGACATACTTTCAAGATTCATTACAAGTATCTGAAAGTATTAATGATCTTTCTGGAAAAGCATCAACTTTAAACAATCTGGGAAGACTTTACACAATTTTATCTGATTTTTCACTAGCAATGAATTACCTGACTCTTGCAAGGAATTTAGCAAATGAAATTCAAGATAGTCTTATTGAAGCAAATAGTTCTTCCAATATGGGACTTGTATACTATTATCAAAGTGAAATGGATGAAGCATTAAAAATTTGGGAAAACACTTTAAAGATTTACGAAGCGAAAAAATTTGAGCTTGGAAAGGCAACTACTCTCATTAATATCGGAGATGTCTATTATCAAAAACAGAAATATAAAAAGGCTTCTCAGGCTCTCGAAGAAGCATTAAGAATTGGTAAGGAATCAAACGATATGGGTATTCAAGCCAATTCATTACAGAAATTAGGTATGATTTTGCAGGATGAAAAACAGTATGATAATGCAGCTTCTCTTTATCACAAGGGGTTAGCAATCTGCCAGCAAATAGGGGATATTGTAGGAATTGCTACATTCATAAATAACCTTGGTGCTATAGACTTTTCTCGTGAAAAATATGACGTTGCTCTTCAAAAATACAATGAAGCTTATAATCTTCTAAATCAAGTAGGATTGGGAGAAAGTCCATTAGCTTATACCATCTTAAGAAACATTGATCATCTAAATCAGCTTTCAAAATAATTAATTCAAATTAACAAAAATTTTTATTTGCTATGATTAATAGGTATTGTTATATGAGTATATATCTAAAGGATCACGCTCCATGTGGAATATATTGCAAACGATGTCCCGGTGTTGAAACTTTTAACTGTCCGGGATGTAGAGAAAAAAAGGGACAAATACTAAAATTTCCTGTTTGTAAGACCTATGAATGTGTAATGAAGAGAGGATATACATTTTGCTATGAATGCAAAGATTTTCCTTGTGAGAAATTGCAGCCAATAGTTAATTTCGAGATATTCCAGCCTCATAATTCAAAGGTTTATAACCTAGTTATGATAAAGAAGCATGGTATTGCAAAATGGAATGAAATGTGCGAAGAAGTATCAGATTTATACTATAAAGGCCGTAAGGTTCGATATGGTGGAGACCCTTTGACTTTAGAGGAAAAAGATCCAAATATGTATAAAAAGAAGGAAAAAGACTAAAAGAAACAATCTAAAGTCATATTTTTTGTGGAATTTGATAAGTTTTTTTTCGAAGTTTGTGGTTTCCATTTTAGCAAACGCTTTTCCGGTAAGAAGGGATGCTGTATAAGCTGATACTCAATATTACGCTCATTTTCATTGATTAGTATGAGGACACTTCCAAAGTGGGAGAGTATTTTTCCTCCTTTTGGCCTGTAGAGCGAAAATTCATTTAATGGCGCAGTAAGGATAATGAGGGGTTTAGTGTTAGAAAGAATTGTTTTGATGCCGTGGATTGCTTTTAATAGGTCCTCGAAGGTTTGTTTTTCATAGGTCTGAAAAAGGGTCGTAATTCCAGAGATTAAAACCACCTTAACATGGTCGAGTTTGGCTAATCTATTCTCTAAAAGCTCCACCATTTGATCCCAAGTGAATGCGCGAGCAATAAGAATATTTTCTAATACTTGCCGTGGAGATAAACGAAGAGACACAGCAAATTTGCTAACATTATATGGGTTGAAGCGGTTGTTTCCATCAATGAAGGCAATCTTAATACCTTCCCCAAGTCCTCCATTAACGAATGCTTTCTGTGCGATTACTGCCGTTGATAATAAAATGTTTGTAGTTCGGTTTTTATCGCCATAAAGGAGATATATCAAATCTTTATGAAATCCTTCTCCTCCCAGTAACTCATCTAGCGTCGAATCTCCGCTTGAAACCATTGGAATTCGACTATTTTTTCTGTAAACTCTAAACCCAGAATTGAATGGCATATTAGAGGATTTGATTCCTTAAAATAAAGTGTAGTTACCCCGACAATTTTCTAGACTTTGCTCTTTATATAGTAAAGATTAACAAAAAAAGTTAGATATTAGAAAGAATCTTACATTTAAATGTAAGATTGTTTTATGGAGACGGAGAGAGGTCACTGGAAGTAGAAGAAAGGTTAAAATATATTGAATTTCTTAATTTCTGATGAAACCTAAACAGATATTTTATATAAAATTTTTATAACCTATAAGATATTAACTAAATAAAGCTATTAATATAAGGTCTAAGGAGAAATTTGATGGTTCAAGAAGAGGATACAGTAATTTTTCAACCACGATTGATAAAAGAAGATGATATCTATGGTAAAAATGGTTATACTCTTAATCTAATAAAACCAAATGTATATCAATTCTATTCAGGAGGGGCAGGCTCCCATGTTTATCTTATTATCGGAGAAAATTTAAATGTGCTTATTGACACAGGGATCATCACTAAGTTTAATAGCCTTAATTATCTACTTACAACTGAAATAGGTTTAAAAGTGGAGGATATAGGTTTGGTAATTAATACTCATGAACATTTTGATCATATTAGTTCTAATGCTTATTTTCATTGCCCTATTGCTGCTCATCGATGGGCTGCAATAAAAATACAACATACCGATGAATTAATTACTAAGGGTAAAAAATGGGGTGTGGACTTATCAAATATGAAAATTAATATTTGGTTAGAGGATAGAAATATAATTGATATTGGAAATGTATTATTAAAGATTATAGAAACTCCTGGGCATACATCAGGATGTATTTGCATATATGAACCCTATCTACAATATATTTTTACTGGTGACACCTTATTTAAAGAGGCAACAACCAATATCTATGAATCAGGCTCTATTTCTGAATATATAGATTCTTTAGAAGTTTTAAATACCTTAAGAATTAATAGTTTTTACCCTAGTCATGGAGACTTAGTTCTTGGACAGAAAAATGTTAAAAAACAAATTGATTATTCAATTGAAAATGCAAAAAAAGAGCTTAATGCTTTTATTAACAGACTTAAGAGTAAATCTATTGACGGTGTGAGACCCCCTCCATCTTTATACAGAAGAGAAGAAGAAGATTTATAAGCATAATTTTACACAAAGCTTATCTATTAATATCTGTATAATTAAGCGACTTCTCCACAATAATTACAAATTTTCAATTTTGCTGAAAAATAATTACCACATTTGCTACATTCCTGTAATTGTTTTTCAATTATTGCATTGACGATATTCAAAAAAGCATTTTCTACATTTTCACTAGTTTTAGAAGAAGTTCCAATTGGTTCCCCATAACAATTGAATATTTTACTTGCTTTGATAGCATCAGTTTTTGATATCTCACGTTGATCTTTTAAGTCGATTTTTGTTCCAATTATGACTTTAATAATATCTTTAGAGTTTTCATCAATAATTTTAACCCAATTTCCAATATCATCTAATGATGACTTTTTAGTCGTATCATATAACAATAATGCTGCTGTAGCACCATTTACATAAGCCGGAAAAAGGATGCGGTATTTTTCCTCGCCACCAAAATCCCAAATATTTAATTCAACATTTAAATCTTCCTTAATTCTTACTTCTTTTCTCTTAAAAGCAACGCCTATAGTTTCTTTGGTTTTTTCATTAAAGATATCATCACAATAACGAGCAATAAGTGAACTTTTCCCAACATTTTTAGCTCCGGCAACCACAATCTTATATTTTAACATTAAAGAGCAAATAATCCTTAAAATTTTATATTAGATAAATGTAAGATAAAAATAAATTAATAGGTTTTCATCCTCAAAAAATAATTCAAATATTCTTAAAATTCTATATATTAGATTCTCAACACACAATAAAAATTTTGAATATCTATAGGGGTTTTCTAATTGAATGTTTTCAATAATCAATAAATATAACCAAGATTTATATTGATCTACATCGAATTAATATTCACAATTTTGAAAAAACTAGATTGAGTTAAAATGAGTGATGAAATAGTTAGATATTGGGATAAGAATTGGCCCGAAGAAACACCTAAACATGTAGATTATAACGTAGTTCCTTTAGGAAATCTTCTAGATAAAACCGCTGAAACTTATCCCTATTCTCAAGCAATATTTTTTGAAGGTTTTAGAATGGCTTATAAAGAGCTAAATACACTTGTCAATCAATTTGCTACTGGACTTTCGAAATTAGGGATTAAAAAAGGTGATGTTGTGTGTATTGATTTACCTAACATACCTCAATATGTGATAGCTCATTGGGCGGTACTAAAATTAGGAGCAACATCTAATCCGATATTACCAGTAAATAGATTTGTTGAAATAGTCCATCAGGTAAATGATTCAAAAGCTACCACCTTATTAATCTTAGATTATTTATTTGCAGAACATCTGGAGGGTAAAGATCTAAGTAAAATGCCTACCTTGAAAAACATTATTTTTACAGGACTTGCAGAATATTTGCCTAGTATGAAAGCAAAATTGGGTACAGTTTTGGGGAAAGTCCCAAGAATGAAAGAATGGCCGGAAAAGATAGGTGAGAAAAAAATCCATAAATTTCAAGCTATTTTACAAGATGGTTTTCAAATCAATATACCAAAAGTTGAATACGATCTTAAAAAGGATATCGCTATTTTAATATATACCGGAGGTACTACAGGTGTACCTAAAGGTGTAATGATTTCTCACTATTCTATGGTTGTTAATGCTTTACAAACAGATATCTGGGCTACAACTCAATTAAAGCGAATGGAAGAAACAAAGGGCAAAGGGGGAATGTTGTTAGTCGTTCCGCTAGCACACGCTTTTGGTAATATTGGTATGACTGTTTCGGTTCTAGAAGGATGGAAAATGATTCTATTACCCCGACCTCCCGATAAAATCTCCAATATATTAAAACATATTATGAAAGAAAAAGCAACTTATATGCCGGGTGTACCCACTCTTTATATTAAACTTAACCAAGATCCAGATTCGAAGAAATACAAAGGAAAACTGGACTCACTTATCGCTTGTATTAGTGCAGCGTCAGCAATACCAGAAGAGGTTAAAAATGAATTTGAGAGAATTACAGCTGCTAGTTTGGTTGAAGGATATGGTATGTCAGAGTTTTCTCCCGTTGTTGCCCTAAACCCTTTCAAAACTGAGCTCCAAAAAATAAATACCGTCGGCTTTCCATTATCAGATACACTTTTAAAGATTGTTGATGCTGATTCAGGTACTAAAGTATTACCACAATGCCCCAATGAAAGCTGTGAAAATTGTGGTGCTGATGAATTTCAATATATTGGTGAAATATGTTGTACTGGTCCGCAGATGATGCTAGGTTATCTAGGAAGGCAAAAAGATACCGATTATGCGTTAAGGAAGGATTCGAAAGGTATTACATGGTACTACACCGCAGATATTGGATGCATTGACAGCGGTGGTTATCTTCGAATTAAGGATCGAAAGCGAGATATGATCAAATATAAAGGGCATGGTGTATTTCCTCGAGAAGTTGAAGATTTACTCTACATGAATGATGCAGTCTTAGAAGTGGGCGTAATAGGAATCCCTGATCCAGAAGTTGGTGAAAATATCAAAGCATTTATTGCTTTAAAACCAGAATACCAAGGTAAGGTTACGGTGGAAGATCTGAGTATTTGGGCTAAAGAAAACATAAGTCCCTTCAAATATCCACGCTTAATCGAAATTGTACCCGAATTACCAAAATCAGTAGTAGGAAAGATTTTAAGAAGAGAATTAAGAAAATCCTAATTTTTTTTTTCTTTTAATCCTTTTAATTCATTTTTTGGATTATTTATTAATTTTCTTGATCATTTTAATCAAACTTTATAACTAATTCCAACAATAATAATATTTAACCATTTATTAAATCAAAAAAAAGTTAATGATCTAAAAATGACTAGTCCATATGAAACCCGGTTCTGGATGAAGAACTGGGATCCGAATGTGAAGGATATTGATCCAAAAGAGTTTGAAACTACATATCCCGCATATATTAGAAATATATTCGATAAATACCCCGATAATATGGCCCTATCATATCAAGGATTAGAAATTACGTTCGCAGATGTAGATAAACGTTCTAATCAATTTGCAAATATGCTTATTCAAAATGGGTTTAAAAAAGGGGATGCAGTGGGTATAAATTTGCCTAATATTCCAGAATATGTTTATTCATTGATAGGTACGCTTAAAGCAGGGTGTATTGTTTCAGGAGTTAGTCCTTTGATGTCTGATATCCAAATGCATTACCAGCTGGATGATCTTAGTAAGGGTGGGAAAAAAGTAGCATTAGTGACTCTTGATGCTATTTTCGAACATCGTCTGAAAAAGATTGCATCCACCTTACCTCATCTTGAGGTCGTTATTGCTACAAGCGTTATCGGCTCATTTCCAAAGGAACAACAAGAAAAAATTAAGGCCGTTCAAGAAATTCCATCGGGAATAGTAACTACTTTAGAGGGAAAATCTGTTTATAACTTCCAAGATGATATTTTAGCAAAATTTTCAGATGAATTGCCTAAGGTTGAGATTTCTCCAGAGGATATAGGATGGATTCAATACACCGGAGGAACGACAGGACCACCCAAAGGCGCAATGTTAAGTCATCGTAACTGCATGTCTAATATGATAAGTATTAGAAAGTGGCTTCAATGGGAAGAAGCTGATGGAATGTTGCTATCAGGATTTCCGATGTTTCATGCCGCAGGTTTAACAGTATGCGAGAGTGCTCTTGCCTTAGGATGGGGGCAAATCCTTATTGCTAATCCTAGAGATGCATTACATATATGTAATCAAATGAAAGCTTATAATCCAACAGTACTTGTAAATGTTCCATCTTTATATCAGATTTTGATTAATTTCAAAAAATTTAAAAGATTAGATCACAATCAATTAAGAATGTGTATTTCTGCTGCAGCACCATTTCCGAAAGAATCGCAAGAAAAACTAGAGGAAATAGTAGGTCAAGGAAAACTGTTAGAATTGTATGGAATGACCGAACTTTCACCAGTAGCTACCATGAATCCCTCTTTAGGCAAGAAAAAGCTAGGAAAAGTAGGGTTACCAATACAAAATATAATGTTAAAGATTGTTGATCCTGATTCCAATGAAGAAGTTCCTTTAGGACAACCTGGGGAAATTTGTGTTGCAGGTCCCTTAGTGATGAAGGGATATTACAACAAGCCTGAAGAAACAGCAAAAGCTGTAGATAAAGATGGGTATATGCACACGGGAGATGTGGGATTGATGGATGAAGAGGGATATGTGCAAATCGTCGATCGAACGAAAGATATGATTATAGTAGGAGGTTTTAAAGTATTTTCAGCAAAAGTAGAAGATACATTAGTTAAACATCCTGCGATAGGCATGGTTGCATTAATTGGAACTCCTAATCCAGAAAGACCTGGATCTGAGATTGTAAATGCATATATCCAACTAGATCCTGAGTTTGAGTTTGATGGGAATAAAGACGCATTAAAGGAGGATATTCTTGCATTTGCCAATAAAGAATTGGCTCCCTATGAAATTCCTAAAAAGATAGAATTTTCTGAAGAATTACCATTAACGGTCATAGGAAAGATAGATAAAAAAGCCTTACGTTAAGAGTATAAATTTCATTTTTTTTTTATTTCTAAATTGTAAGTTTTTATAGTTCTATAATAAATTATGATTCTTCATTCTATTTCTTTTAAAAATATGAGTCTATAAAATTAAACTAAAATACTATGTATCAAGTAATATCATAAAATCAATATTAATTTTAAAAAACGAAATCAGTGAAAAATATGTCTTATAGTAGTAGATTTTGGAAAAAATCATATGATAAAGGAATTAATGATTTAGATCCTAAGGAATTCGAATTTTCATATGTAGATGTCATGAGGCGTACTTTTAACGAACTTCCAGATAAATTAGCCTTAGCGTTTTACGGAACTGAAATTACATATGGAGAGTTGGATAGACTTTCCAATGAATTTGCGCATATGCTAATTGAAAATGGGTTTAAGAAAGGAGATGTACTTGGAGTTAATACTGCTAACATTCCTGAATACGTAATTGGATTACTTGGTGGGTTGAAAGCTGGGCTAATTGTATCAGGAGTTTCACCACTTCTCTCAGCGGTTCAAATACAATATCAGTTGAGTGATTTAGGGTCTGGTGGTAAGCAAGTAGCATTACTAACACTTGATGCTATTTTTGCAGGCCATATCACAAAAATCGCTTCAAAATTACCTTCATTAAAATTAGTAGTTACCACAAGTGTTGCAGGATTTATGCCTAAATTTTTAGGAGTAATGGCAAAACTGCTTAAAAAAGTACCTAAGGGAAAAGTCACACCACTAGAAGGAATTATAGTTTTAGAATATCATAAAGATGTAAAAGGTAAGTATTCTGATGAATTACCTAATGTAAAAGTAGGACCCGATGATATTGCGTTTATTCAGTATACTGGTGGAACCACAGGACCTCCTAAAGGAGCAATGTTAACCCATAGAAATTTTGTAAGTGATGTTAAAATCTTTCAACACTGGCTTAGCTGGGAGTTTGGAATTGGAGGAGGATTATCAGGATTCCCATTTTTCCACATAGCAGGATTATTTACGTGTGCAAATGTTATAATGTTAGGTTGGAGTCAAGTTTTGATTCCTAATCCGAGAGATACAAATCATATAATTAAAGAGATGATCAAATATAGACCTAGTGTCTTAGCAAACGTACCAACATTATACCAAATGTTATTAGCAAATCCTAATTTTAGGAAAGTCGATAAGGATATGTTAGACTATGTGATATCCGCAGCAGCTCCTTTTCCAAAGGAATCCCAAGAGATTCTTGAAAGTGTTATAGGAACGGGAAAATTAATTGAGTTATATGGTATGACGGAAACTTCTCCATTATCTTGTGGAAATCCCTCTAAGGGTAAAAAGAAGTTAGGAAGTGTTGGTTTACCTTTACCCAATGTTGATCTAAAATTAGTTGATCCTGAATCTGGAAAAGAAGTCCCCCTTGGAGAACCAGGAGAAATATGTGTAAAAGGCCCAGTCGTCACAAAAGGGTATTATAATAAACCAGATGAGACTAAAAAAGCTATTGATTCTGATGGATATATGCACACAGGAGATATGGGTATTATGGATACCGAAGGATATGTAAGGATAGTAGATCGTACCAAGGATATGATAATTGTAGGGGGCTATAAAGTCTTTTCCACAAAAGTAGAGGATACGCTTACTCAACACCCCGCTATTGCTATGGTAGCTATTGTTGGTTTACCGAACCCTGAGCGTCCTGGCTCTGAGCTTGTTAAAGCTTTTGTTCAAATAGATCCCAGTTATGAATTTGATGGAAATAAAGAAGCTCTAAAAGAAGAGATTAGTGTTTTCGCTCAAAAAGAATTGTCACCATATGAAGTTCCTAAAATGATTGAATTTATCGATGAACTACCGTTAACAGTTGTAGGTAAAGTCGATAAAAAAGCACTAAGAGGTTAAAACACCTTCAAATATAATAATCTTAAAGTAATCTATTTTTTTTTATTTTCTAGTATTTTTTTTTCAACAATTTCAATAATTTGAGGAAGAATATCTCCAATTTTTTGATGTATCACAATTTCTGCATCATCATCAACATCAGTTTCCTGAATGTTAATAATAGCTAATTTAGCGCCCATAGATAATGCTTTGCGAGGGTAAAATGCCACCGGATATACCAATAAAGAACTGCCAAGGATGATAAAGAGATCACATCCTTCTATTAGCTCATCAGCTTGTTGTAATACTTCTGATCGTAATGGTTCACCAAAAAATATCGCATTAGGTTTTAATAATCCGTTACATTGCTCACATGAAGGAGATGAGCCACTAAGAAATTTATTCACCATAACCGTAATTGGAACTACTTTATTACACCGCATACATATTGCTTCAAGAGCAGTGCCATGTAATTCTATCACGTTCTTACTTTTAGCTCTAATATGCAAACCGTCAATGTTCTGAGTCAAAATTCCTTTTAATTTGCCTAATTTTTGAAGTTTAGTCAATGCTTTATGTCCCTTATTGGGACGGGCACTAAAAATATGCTTACCCATCTCCAACATGAAATTTAAATTTTTTCCCGTATTTGCTACGTAGGAACTTACACTTCCAAATTCATAGGGATCTACCTTTTCCCAGAGTCCTGTTCCAGGACTGCGAAAGTCAGCAATCCCACTTTCAGTACTCATTCCTGCCCCTGTTAATACCACAATATTTTTCGCTTCAAGTATGAGCCTTGCAAGTTTTTGAATTTTCATGTCTAAATCAGTCATTATTTTTTTGACTCCTATCTAATTTTATATTGCATTCGCAATTAGACAAAATATTTAATATAATTATTTTTATTTATTGATTATAATATAATATTTATATTACAAAACATAATAACTTAAGATAATTGAATCATCAGAGTTATTACAGAAAATAAATTTAAATTAGGTAAATAAGAATATAATTAGAAAAAATTATTCAAACAATGTGGTGATTGGGTCGATTTCAGTCCAGAAATCCTATATATATAAAATTTGCATTGTAGGAAATGGTGGTGTTGGTAAAACTTCAATGGTTCTTCGCTACTGTGAAAATGCTTTTAAGGAAAATTACATAATGACGATAGGTTCTAACTTTAGCACTAAAACTGTCGATCTGCAAGAATACCCCCATTTCCAAGTAAAGCTGCAGATATGGGACTTAGCTGGACAAAAACACTTCAGTTTTGTAAGACCTCCATTCTATCGAGGAGCAACAGGAATCATATATGTATTTGATTTAACTCGTAGATCTTCTTTTGCAGAATTACTTGAATGGAGGAATGAAGTAGAAAAAGTAATTGGCCAAAAACCTAGCATAATTGTAGGAAATAAGCTTGATTTGGCCGATCAAGGAAAACGTGAAGTTTCATATCAAGATGGAGAATCGCTGAAAGGTGAATTGCATGCGAATAACTATTTTGAAACAAGCGCTAAAGTAGGTGATTCAATTGATAATGTTTTTAAAATATTAACCTTAGAAATTCTAAAAACATCTGGCAAAATTTAATTTTTAAGGTATAAACCATAAATTAAAATTGGTTAGTTAATTTTTAAATTATAAAATTCAATTACTATTAGGTTAAAAAGATGTTTGGTGGTGGAGGCGCTCGTACCTACGATCGCGCTTTAACGGTTTTTAGTCCAGAAGGAAGGCTTTTTCAAGTTGAATATGCTTTAGAAGCTGTCAGACGGGGTACTTTAGCTGTTGCAGTCAAATCAAATGAGGGAGTGTGCTTAGCAGCACAAATTAAAGCCCCATCAAGACTGATGGATGCAGATTCGATAGATAAAATCTTCCAAGTTGATGATCATATCGGAGTTGCGATTTCAGGATTACATGCCGATTCAAGAGCATTAATAAATTATGCTAGAGTTCAAGCACAATCTTTTAGATTAACATATGATGAGCCCGTACGGTTAAACATGTTAGTAAAAACGATTGCAGAACCCAATTTGGGGGCATAAGGCCATGGGGGTGTGCTCTTTTCTTTATTGCTATTGATGCAGGTGGATCACAAATTTATACTACCTCACCTAGTGGTATTTATCGCTCGTTTAGAGCCTATGCATTAGGAAGTGGTGAGGCTACTGCAAGAGAATATTTACAAGCTAATTATAAACCTGACCTTCCTTTTGAAGAAGTAATAAAACTTGCCTTAAATGCGCTTAAGGAATCGATCGATGAAGAAGCGTCTAAGGAGAACATAAGGCTTGCGTATATTAAGGCCGAAGATAATAAATTCCACATGTGCGATAAAGCAGAAGTAGAGAAATATTTAGCAGCATTACCCGCATTACCAGAAAAATAATTCTAATTTTTTCTAGATGTAGTCATCCATAATACTAAATTTTCCTCTAAAATCTAATTTAAAATTCAAAACCTAGCTTTATATAAATTAGATTTTATTTTAATCTAAAAATTTTTGAAATAATCGAATGTTTAATTCTTATTTAACATTCGTACAATTCGATTTACATCCTCTTTTTGTTGAAAATCTTGGGAATCTAAATTACTGGTTAGTAACCAGATTAAGTCTTCCCTGTTTTGCTCGTGAAGTTCATCTATTAAAATTATCTTTTCTAAAAGTTCTGAATCAATTGATTGAATTATATTCAGTAGTACTCGAGGGATGTATTTTATAATTCTTCCTCTATGATAATTTAACTCATCTAAAATTTCGTTAAAAATTATTTTCTTTA
>RDOE01000033.1 GCA_011364975.1 Promethearchaeota archaeon
CTATTAGCGGGTGAGAAAAAAGAATCCGCTGGGGAAATATTCAATTTAGGGTATTCTAGTCCAATAAGTGTAAATGAGCTTGTAGACAAGATGTATAGGTTATCTGGTAAACCAAAAAAGATTAAATTTGTTGAAAAACAAAAGGGTGACGTAGATGTAACCTACTCTGATACCAGTAAAGCTAACAAGATTTTAAACTATTATCCTCAGGTAAGTATCGATGAGGGATTAAAAAAGACATTTGAATGGCAATTACAATATAATTCATCTCATTAAGTGGGAATATGTATTGAATATTGTTGTTTGGTTGCTAAGTTATAATAACTATGTGAAATTAGAAATATAAAAATACCATTTATTGATTTTTTACGAGAAGTGAAACAAATTTGGATTTCAAAGGGAAAAGAGTTTTAATAACTGGGGCAGCAGGGTTTATAGGAAGTAACTTAACAGATGCATTATTGGAAAAGGGAGCGGAAGTAATTGGGATTGATAATTTATTTAATGGGCGAGTAGAAAATTTAGAAGAGGCAATGCAAAATAAGAATTTTCAATTTCATAAAGGAGATATACGGGATCTAAACTTTTTATTAGATTTGTTTAAAGATATTGATATTGTGTATCACCAAGCCGCATTTACCAGTGTTCCACAATCTGTAAAAATGCCGGAAAATTGTAATAATGTGAATGTAAATGGGGTTTTAAATGTATTAAATGCTGCGCGACGTATGAATGTAGATAAAGTCGTCTATGCCTCAAGTTCATCTGTATACGGAGATACTCCCACTTTACCTAAACGAGAAGATATGCCAAGGATACCAATCTCACCTTATGGAGTTGCAAAACTCGCTTGTGAGGCATATATGCAAGTTTATTATCAAGTATACGGGTTAAAAACAATTTCATTACGTTATTTTAATGTATTTGGTCCAAGGCAGAGAGATTCCCCCTATAGTGGTGTGATAGCTATTTGGCTTGGAAACATTATTAGGAATGAGGATTTGGTAATTTTTGGTGATGGAACTAATTCAAGGGATTTTACATATATTAAAGATGTGATTCTTGCTAATCTTCTTGCTACAGAACATGATGCTCCCGGAGAAATCCTTAATATTGGAGCAGGTTCACCTATTAATTTAACGGATTTGGCTAAATTAATGTTAAAGATTACTAAGAAAGAAACATTAGGATTGATTTATTCTGATCCAAGACCAGGCGATATTATCCATAGTTACGCGGATATAACTAAAGCTAAACAGTTAATAAAGTTTGAACCGCAATTTAACCAAGAAGCAGGATTAAAAGATTATTTTAAATGGTATAAAAATAAGTATAATGTCGATCTAGATATTGTATAATTGTATGAGTGAAAATGAGAGACATTAGATATGACTTTTACCAAGTTCTGGAATATTTTAGGCGAAACTATAATTTCATTTTCTTGATGGGGTCAGTAATTGCTTTTATCTTTATATTTTTCAATATTCTGGGAGTTTTTGATGGCATAATAGAGCTAATAATCATAGGAAATCTTGTCATTTTTGGCACTTTTTTAAGTTCTTTGTTTGTAGTGTTATTGCTTCCAAGCTATCCTTTATTTTTCGTTATTTTTAGAAACAAAAACTTTAACATTTTAGAAAAGTTAAGTTTTACATTAATAATTAACCTCTCGTTCTATATTTTAGGAGGGTTTATTGCATTCTATTTAACTATTCCTTTAACGGGAATATTCTTTTTAGCATTATCATTTAGTGTCTATTCAATCTTCCTCGCTTTTATTGCAATAAAAGAGTTCAAATTGAAAAGGTACTTTTTTTTTAGGTTGAGAAAGAATGAACGAGAAATAAAAGAGGTTTATAGCTCTAAATCTATAAGACAATTCATTCAAAGTAAGGGTTCACTAAACGCCATTTTGTTTATTATTTTCCTTTTCTTAATGTTGAGTGCATTTACACTTTCAGTTCCATTATTTGGGGGTACAGACTCATGGTTACATATTAGTATTATTAAAGTAATTACTGAAATTAACGTTTTACCTCTAAATGAATATTTAGGGGCTATGGGACTTCACATTTTCAGCGCTACATTTCATTTTTTCTCAGGAATTGATTTAATTTTAATTCCTCGCTTTTTTATATTTTATAGCTTTCCAGTTTCGTCATTAATTGTATATAACTTATTCAGAAGAATCTTTAAAAATAAGAGTATAGCTATTTTTGGAGTATATATGTTAGTTTTCTCATCGTTAGGATTTGCGATTATGATGTATCAATTTTGGCCTTCAGCGATCGCATTTATTCAAGGTCTTTTTATCTTCTATTTATTATATACTCGTTTTAAACTTTTCATAAAGAAGGACCCTCCCTCAATTGAGGAGATTAAAACTAACATGGTATTTAATTATGTATCTATCATAATAATCTTTGTTAGCGCTTTAATGACTCACTCGCTTATCATTATGATTTTATTGATCTCATATTTATGGATTTATGCTATATATTTCATAAAAAGCTATAAACGTGGGATAGATTTTTTCCTTTTATGTGGATTATTCGTTATATTTCTCATATTTAATGCATTTGGTATTAGTACTGGGCATTTCAATGTTTTCAATTCTTTTTTTAGACTTCCTTGGTATTTAATATTAGGGGGTCTTATATTTGTTCTAATAATTGTCTCAATTTTTATTTGGCATCAAAAAAGAGTGATTGATTTTAGTTCAGGGAGGTATCGGCTTATCCTGGAAGGAGATTTATACGGATATTATAAAAAGATTGAAGATAAGTATCTTTATCCTATAATTCTTGGACTAACGATTGGTTTAACGTTGAGTTGGATTGTGGTTAATACTCTTTGGTTCAATTTACCTGTGGTCACAGTTTTTACAGGGATAGAAGTTTTCTTCATTTCTCTACTTAGCATTTGGGGGTTAGGGATTTATCAGAACAAACCAAAAGGAAAGATATTATGGCTGTGGGGTGTTTGTTTAACATTATTAGTATTATTTGGTTTTATATTCGATGCGATTAATAATTCATATACACTCTTCTCCCGCATTTTTTATTTAACGTCAATAGTAATTGTAGTTGGATTTTTATCTTACATCTACAAACTTATTCGTATCGGTAATTTAAGAACCTTAAAAGTGAAGATTTTATTATTTAGCTTGATTACATTTTCGCTTTTTGCGACTTTTACTGAAGAAATGAATTCCATTGAAATTTTCAGTCTAAAAAACAGAGAGATTTCATCCATTCAATGGTATTCTAATTATTCCTCAGAAGAAAACATCATAATTGGAGAATATGGATGGAATTATGTGTTTATCTATTATGATTATCCATTTACAGAATATAATAGGAATAAACCTTTTAATTCGATTTTCGAATTTATTCCAGTGAATGATACCTTATTGCATCCAAATAATCACATTAATTCAGAGGGTAAAAATATACTGACTGAATTAAAACATGATTCAAATGGAACAGACATCTTTTTAATTTTGACGGACTATTATCTTCTGGTAGAAGGTAGTACCTTATTTAATCAACTTACTGAGCAAGAAATCGAGTTATACTATAGTTTACCGTACTTAAATCGAATTTATTCGGTTAAAAGTGAAAATGGAGATGAAATACCTTACTATTGGGTTATTTAAAGATTTCATAATCACCAAAAAATAGCGTATCTAGTTTATTCTTGAATATAACATTTTTATCTCCTTCAATTTTAAACATACTAGGCAAAATCCCTACTTGTCCAATCTTATCTTCTCTGCTTATAAATGCCGCTCGTACACCTTCGATATCATCTGCAATATCTAATCCCCTTTTTATCGATTTTTCAATATCCTCTCCCTTAACAGCATTAGCAATTCTTGTAGCGGCTCCATCCGCTAATGTTGCAGTATTGGCAAATATGGTGACTGAATCAGCTTGACCCAAACTTATTGCATGTCCAAAAGTAGAAGAGCTAGTACCAATTCCGATTGGACAATCCTCTCTCTGTATTAAAAAGCCCATATTTATGTTAAGTTCGTTAAAACCGGCAAAAAGAGCAACTTTAATGGGAAAATCTGATTGAATCATCATCTCTCCTCCATTTTCTACTAAAGCAATCTCTACAGGACCATCTTCGTTTAAACCTTTACTTTTCATTGTCTCAACCATTAAATCAGCAAATGCACCTGCTACGGTCGCCATTGGTCCGACCTCACAAATTTCTGAGGTCTTTACCATCAAATCCACAATTTTGAGACTTGATTCAATTTTTAAAGGAGAAAAAGAAGTAAGAAAATCGTGATTTTGAGCTACAAACGCATCTAATATTTTCCGATGATAATAAAAGCATTCTTTCGCTTCTAAAATAGCTAGTTTTGATTCTGAAATGATAGTGATATCCGATTCTTTTTCTAAAAAATGATTTTTATATACTTTCAATTTTTTAAAGTGTATTCTTCGTGATACTCTTACATCTTAAGATTTTATTTTAATTAAATATAAATAAATTTGATATTATTAATTATTCAAAACTTTTTATTGAATAATATGCAAAAAATTAATTACGACGAAATCGTTTCACAGCTGAAATCAGAACTCAATTCTGAATGCGCTATCGCTAATAAATATGGAATTGTACTTGGATCAAAAATAAAAGAATTTTCTAAAGGAAAAATAATTCCTCATAAAATTCTTTCCTTGATTGCTAATTCACGAGATATTGCAGATGAATTAAACTTAAATAAAATAAATTCATTTGCGTTAGAAGCGCAGGATTACAACTATCTATTTAGTTTCAGTGATGAACTTATATTGATCTCTAAACTTAATCTAGATATGAACTTAGCAAAATATATGCCAAGTATTACTGTATTTTTGAAAAAACTCAACGAAACAATGAAAAAGGAAGAGGTCATGGAGTTTTCAGTATTTGATTTTTCAAAGGAAATTCAGCGGATTGAAGAAAGTGTAAAGAAAGCAAAATCTCGAGAGAAAAAATATTCAATAATAAAGGATCTTGTTAAATATGTTTCAAAATAGTGAGATTCAAATAATAAGAACACAACAATATAATTAAGGTGAAAGGCAATTTTAAGACAAGTATATATTTATAAAGGAACGAATTTACTTTATTATCGCCATTTTGGGAAGGCTCTTAAAAAAGATATATTTGGTTCTCTCGTTCAAGATTTAATGAAAGAGGCTTTTGCAAAAGAAGGAACCCAAGTAGAGTATCATGATTATTATAAATATCGAATATCATATGTAAGCGAAAAAGGCCAAGAATTAATTTTTTTGTTTGTTACAGGTCTAACGGATAATTTTGATAACATCAAAAAAGAATTAATAAAGTGTAAAAAAGAATTTCTCAATCTTTTCGAAGATATTTTACAGCATAAATATGACTCAAAAACTTTTGAGGTTTTTGATCCCACAATCGATGCAATCCACAGAAATCTACGACCTAAAATTTCTCTTGTAGGATTTTCGGGAGTAGGTAAAACTACAATCACAAGATTAATTAAGGCAGAAGAAATTCCTATGCAGCATATCCCGACTATTACAGGGGATATTGCTACTATCAAAATTGGGAAGCTTCACTTTCACTTATGGGATTTTGCCGGTCAAGAACAATTTAGTTATCTTTGGAATAATTTTATCAAAGGAAGTGATGCAGTCCTCTTAATTACAGATTCCACATTAGAGAATGTCGAAAAAAGTAAATTTTTCTTGGAATTAATAAAAGAACAAGCACCAAATGCCCATTCTTCAGTTATTGCTAATAAACAAGACTTAGAAGAGGCAATGAGTCCAAATCAAATTGAAAAGATTTTAGGTATAAAAACCTATTCTATGATTGCTAAAGATGAAAATAATAGAGACAAGATGATAACAATTATTGCAGACATTCTAGAAATGAGTGCAGAAGTTTCTCCATTATTAAAACCATTATTAGAAAGAGATACTTTTATGGAACAAGCAACCAATGCTTTACAAAATGCAGAGTTCGAAAAGGCTGCAATGTATTTTGAAAAAATAAGCGATTTATGCATAGAATTAGGAGATGATTCTTTAGGGAGAGAATTCTATGAAAAAGGAAAAAAAATCAAAGATATGCTTGAAAAATCAAAAGCTCCTCCCCTCAAAATAGTAGAAGAATCACCTAAAATTGAACCACAAGTTTCTGAAACTGCACCCGAAGAAAAACCTATAAAAGAGGAACTTAAACCAAAAATTATACCACCAAAGACACCAGTACCAACTAAACCCGCCGAAGTACCGCCAAAGTCACCAGTACCAACTAAACCCGCCGAAGTGCCGTCAACGACACCAGTACCGACTAAACCTGCCGTAAAACCGCTAACAACACCAGTACCAATTAAACCAGCTGTTCCAACTGAAGCTACACAAGATTCAAAAAAGCCATTGGTACCATCATCTATTGAACCAGCCACAAAAAAGATAGAAGGAGAAGTGGAAGCAAAGATTGAGCCACCTCCTATAGCCCAAGTGCAAAAAACCGCTGAAGAAATAAAGGGCTTTACAAAAATAGAAGCAGAAATACCGGATTCAGTCCCAAAAGCAACTATTGCTCCTGATGAAAACCAAACAAGTAAGGGTTTGGATTTAAAACCTGAAGATTTTATGGTTTCACAAAGACCTAAAACAGTGGTAAATGTTCCTAAGGATGCAAAAGCAATGTTAAGAACATCCCCTTTTGCTCATGTAACTAACCCTACTGAACCTCAAGTACCTAAACCGAAAGCCCCAAAACAGGTGATTGAGATAAAAGAAATGAAGCCTTCTATAATACCTAAAATAGAAAAAGAGCACGTTGAGCCGAAAATAACTCCCCCACCGCCACTGTTCGTGAAACCCAAACCTGTAATAATGCCAGAAATCCCACCAAAAGATAAAATACAAACACCGATACCCGTACGCCCTATTGAGTTAATAAAGCCGCAAGCTCAACCATCTCCTGTAAGTATGCCACCCACGATCCCTACGCAGCCACCAGAATCTCATAGTATGCGTCAAGAGAAATCATCTGAGGTAAACTCACAACAAAAAGAAAATTTGGAGAAATCGTTAATGGATTTAAAAATTAAAAGGGCAAATATCTCGAAAATGGCATTAGATTTGGATATGAAAGAACTTACTGGTGAAATTACAAGTGATGAATTGGAAGCGAAAAAGAAAAAATTAGGAGAAATAGAGGAGAAAATCATTCAGCAAATTAAAGATATGGAAAAGTTATTAGGTGCTTAATAAACTAATCTTGATTCCGATTAAACCTCCTGATTAATTATTCATTTTTGGCTTTTCTTCAATGAATTTTTATATAATAAAATTTAATTGTTTTCACTACTTAATTGATGCAAGCTTAAATTAGATAACCTCGAATAAAGGTGGCATTCCTGAGTCCAATTATCGTAATGAAATTTGGTGGTAGTTGTCTTGTAAATAACTCCGCTTTTGAAAAGATAGTTAAAATTATAGGTATATATCATGATTCCAGAAAAGTTCTTGTTGCGTCAGCATTAAATGGGATTACTGATATATTATTATCAACTGCCCAGAATATAAAAAATGCTTCAATTCTGGATAAAAATATGGCAATTCTAGAAAAAAGGCATTTTGATATCATAGAGCAAATTTTTGATGAAGATTCTGCTCATTATTTGAAGGCTAAGGATTGGGTTGATGAAAAATTAAGCAATTTAGAAGAAATCTTTGCTGATGTTGAAGAATTCGGTCTTGAGCCTTATTATAAAGATAATATATTAGCCTATGGAGAGATTCTATCAACCTATATCCTTCATCAATATCTTTTAAGCAAAGGTTTAGATTCTGAATTTATACCCGCTAACAAATTAATAATAACCAATGATGAATTCAATAATGCGTATCCTCTTTATGAATTAACAAATGCGAGAGTTGCCCGATTATTATTGCCATTTCTAGAAGACCACGAAAAAGATATTAATGTTTGTGTCACGGGGTTTATAGGTAGGAATAAAATTGGATATACTACAACTCTCGGGAGGGGAGGATCTGATTATAGCGCTACAATTCTAGCCCATTCTCTTCACGAAGTTAGCATCGACAAAGACATTAGAGTTATTCTTTGGAAGGATGTTGATGGATTATTTGCAATTAATCCGAAGTTTGTGCCAAAATCATTTCTTATTAAATATTTAGATTATGATGAGGCTAAACACATCGCGAATTTTGGAGCGAAAATTATCCATCCCAAATGCCTTGAGGCTATTGAAAAGAAAAATATACCTTTAGAGATTAGAAACTTTGATAAGCCTTTAGAGAAAACGGATTTTACTCATATCTCCGAATATACTGATAAAACTCAAATTAAAGGAATCTCTACAGTCGAAAATGCTGTAATCATTTCTGTGACATCTGGTAGTTTAGTTGATGTTCCAGGAGTATTAGCAAAAATATTTAAGGTGATGAGTAAAAATAAAATCAGTGTATCTCTAGTTGCTCAAAGTGCTACTGAAATTAGCACTTCATTTATCGTAGAACAAAAAGAAGCAAAGAAAGCCGTTGAAGCTTTAAAAAATTCGGGATATTTTTCAGATTTTTTTGAAATTAAGGCTGAAGATGTTGCAATAATTAATATCACTGGGAACAAAGTTTTAGAAAACAAAACCAAAGTAGATATCTTTCAAGCATTAGATAAGGAGAATGTAAGAGTTAAAGCTTTGAGCCAAAGTACTGAAGAATTGAACTTATCAATCGTTATTGGTAAAGAAAAATTAATTGAAGCAATCAAGGTGATTCATAACGATTTATGTGAAGATTTTGAATCTATTGAAGATCAAAATAAGAATTAAAACATAAATTCTAAAAAAGAGAACGGGTAAAAAATAATACTAGCAATTATTATTGAGTTCTGGAGTTTATAATTCTACGTGTGAGCTCAGTAAATGCTTCATCAACATTTTCTCCAGTTTTTGCAGAAGTTTCGATATAGATACTACCTTCATTTTCAGCAAAACTACGAGCTTCATTTCTATCGATAACTTCTCCCACATCTTCAAGTAAATCCAATTTATTTCCGATAAATACAAAAGGAATATTTTGTTCGGTGAATTGCCGAATTTCAGTTAGCCATTTTCGTGTTTCAATATAAGTTTGTTCTCGAGTAAGATCAAAGACCAATAAAGCTCCAGCTGCTCCTTTGTAAAAGGTACTTCGAATGAATTCAAATCGTTGTTGACCGCCAATATCCCAGATACTTAAAGTAGCGATTTCATTTGGTTTAAATTCGACATCTTTGGTTAAGATATCCACACCAACAGTTAATTTATAATTTTGTTGAAATCGATTTTTGATAAATCTCTGAACTAAACTTGTTTTACCGACAGCGGCAGCTCCAGTTAGGAGAACTTTTAACTTAAAACTTGACATGAAGTATCTCTACCTTTAAATTATTCTTATATTGTTAAATAATTATTAATGGTATATAATTTATTATCTTATTTGTTATTTAAGAATTTATTTAATTCTTCTTATAAAATTAATATACAATTTGTTAAAAAATTAATATCTTTATCTCTTAAATACTTTTATACTAATTTTAATTGTCAATACCTTGTTGTATTTAACTATAGTTCATTTTAGGTAGAAATTTTCAACGTAATTATTTTCATTACCTAGATTATTTAAAAGGGGATTGCAAAGTCCCCTTACTAAGTAAGTTTAATATGTCTACCTTTTTGGGATTTCATTATATTCCTTCAAACTTGGAAAATAATTTAGCTTTAAATGAGGAAAGTACATAGATTCCGCATATTCTTTCTGAAAATTTTGCTGTACTGCTATTTCAACATAATTAATAGACTTTAACAATTGATGAGCTTTATCTCGTAAATCTCGATTTAAAAGACAATTTTGAGCACCAATTCCAGCCGCATTTCCTATTTGCAGAATCTTTTCCTCAGATATATCGGGAATCATCCCAATAAATTTCGCATTATTTTTATTGATATAGTTCCCAAATGCGCCCGCTAAGAAGATTTGACCAATTTTTAAATCGTTCTTCTGTAATTCATTTAGTTTTTGTAATATCAACCTAGTACCACAAAAGAAAGCGCCTTTTGCCATTTGAAGCTCCCTAATATCATTCTGTGAGATAGTTATATTACGATGAAATGAGGTCTCTTCTTTTGATGCTATTATAAACTCAAAACTTTTTTCTAAATTAATAAATCGTTCATGAGAAATAACTTGCTTATTAAATCCTCCACTTCTGGTAATTATTTTTGATCTTAACATTTCTGCAATTATATCTATCAATCCTGAGCCACAAATTCCAAGTGGTTCTTTATTATTAATGGTAGTATAAGAAACATCGAAGTTTTTCGGGTTTATATGGACTGTATCTATTGCACCCGATGCAGCTCTCATCCCATGAGTGATATGAGCACCTTCAAGCGCAGATCCTGCAGCACACGAACCTGTCGCAATAATTTCCTTATTTCCTATAATTATCTCTCCATTCGTGCCTACATCAATTGCTAAAGTTAATTCTGATTCCTTATCAATCTCAGATGATATTATCACTCCCATGGTATCAGCACCTACATAACCTGCTATTAAAGGAAGCATATATATATTCGCGTTTGGAAATATTTGTAATCCAACTTCTTTTGCGGGTAAATTAAGTCCTTTCTGAACGCTTGGAACATAGGGACTTAATCCAATATAAGAAGGATCAATTCCTAAAAATAAATGATGCATTACGGAATTACCAACTATCACAGTCTCATATATTTGTTTTGGAGTGATTCCTGCACTCTTACAAGTAGATTCTATAATTTTATTTAAAGTATCTAACACAAGGTCTCTTAAATGTAATAATGATTCCTCACTATTTTTAACATATGTGATTCGAGAAACAACATCTTCACCGAAGGCGGTTTGAGGATTTAAGGCAGAATCTAAAGCGTAGATTTTACCGTTGATTAAATTAATAAGGTATCCTACTATTGTTGTAGTACCTATATCAAAAGCAATTCCAAAGCTTTCTTGAGTTTTATCCCCCGCTTCACAATCTATTATTTTAGAATCATTCCATAGAGTAAGTGTTATCTTATGGTCTTGTTCTCTTAGAATATTGGGTAATTTTTTCAATGCATCATACTCAATTTCAAATGTGAAAGGAATATCATCATCCTTAATGATACTACCACTAAGAGAAGCTATAATTCTTTCTAAATCCGCAACAGGTTCTGTTAAATTTGGTTTGCGAACGTTAAGATATTTCTTAATAATTGAAGGTTTTAAGTTTACTCCCTTATTTACTCCAGAGGTTAATATTTTAAAATTCTCGATTAAAAGTTCTTCGGGTAAGAAAATCTTTACTTGAGGGATTATACTTTCTTCTACAAGCTTAGGAGGATTATCTCCAATAATGCACTGGCAAGCTAATCTATAATTTTGATTTATCTCTTTTTGAGTAAGCAATGCTTTTTCAATGCTTGTAGATGGATTTAAAATAGTAAAACCTTGCTGGATTATGATTTTACATTTTCCACACTTACCTTGACCACCGCAGAGAGAAGTTATACGAATTCCTGAATTAATTAAAATTTGATAGAAATTTTGTTTTTCTTGTATAAGAACTCTACGAGAAATAGGTTCAAAGTCAACAATAGCCAGAGGTTTTTTTATTTCCATATATTTCACAATTAATCCTAATTGAAGAAAAAAGGTATGTGTTTTTAATTTAAACGCAAAAAATCATATTATTCCAGTAAATCTCAATAATAGTGTTAATTATCAAAATATAAAAAATTTAATTAATAAATTAGTTTAACTTATTGTAAGACATAAGAATGATATCAACTATTTTCTTATTTGTAATTCAAATAAATTAAGCATACGTGAATATATTGATAGAGAGAAACGAAAACTTAGCAAAAGAAGCAGTGCAATATATTGAACTAGCCCAAAAGTTTGAAGAGGAAAACGATTACGAAAAGGCAATTTATAATTACCAACTAGCTGCCGATTGTCTCAAAAGGAGTGGGTATTTGATGGAAAGGGTTGATGATATATATGCTAGAATTGAAACCTTAAAAATAGGTAAGAAAAAAGAGCAGGTATATCAACATCAACAAATCAAAGCTCAAATTAATCAATTATCGGAACAGGCTTTCTCTCTTGTAGAAATTGCACAGCAACTCGAAAATGAGAATCGAATCGAAGAGGCAATTAATCAATATACAGCTGCAATCAAAATATTCTTGCAAGCTGGTTGGACTGATTTTCAATTACAAAATCTTAGAGATAAAGTATTAGAGCTGAGTAAGAAACCAAAACAAGTAACTCCGATCCAACGTATAACAAATCAAGAAGATACTTTACCTATATCACTTTCAGAGCCATCTGATATTCAAGTTGTTGATGCTTTTGGAACCAAAAAGAGTATTGAGAAAACAGAAGAGTTAAGTAAATATTTAGACTTTAAAAAAAAGGAGGAGCAAATTCAAAATGATGCTTTTGCATTTATAGATAATGCAAAATTCTTTGAAAAGGATAAAAATTATGATAAAGCGATTGAAAATTATCAAAAAGCTATTGAATTATTAAATCAAATCGGTTGGCAAGAACAAACGAAAAATTTCCAATATGTTATCCAGCAGTTGCAGGGACAAAAATACAGATATGAAAGACTTGAACAACAACGTCAGATTGAGAAGAGTCAGATTTATGAAAAACCAGAAAAACAAAAAGAAGGAAAATTAGAACGCTTAAAAGTAATTGAGCAAGGAGAATCAAAAATTAAAGAAGAAAGAATCCAAAACGAAGCATTTAATCTAATTGATATTGGAAAAAAGTACGATCGTGAGAAACAATATGAAAAAGCACTAGAATCGTTTAATAAAGCTATAGAATTATTTAAATCTATCGAATGGGATGCATACATTCAACCAATCATTAATTTCATTAATGATGTTAAAGAAAAGCAAGAGAAAGAAAAAGGTTTAGATGTCATTGCCAAGAAACGCGAAACTAAACTAAGGAATCTACAAGATTCTATATTTATCAAACAAAGAGAGGAATTTGTTCAAACTGCTCGGGAAATTGAGAAAAGAAGGCTGGAATATGAGAAAGAAAAACTAGAGATCAAAAGAAAAGAAGGCATCTTTTTTTCAAAATTGAGTGAAGCTGATGAGATTTTAAAAGGAGGTAAAGATTTAGAAACTGCAATTATAAAATACCAAGAGGCATTGGAGCACCTTAAAAATCTTGGACCAGGGTGGGAACCTTATATTGATACACTCAATGCAACAATTTTGAGTATTAAGAAGTTAAAAGAGGACCAAACTAATTGGTTACTAAAATATCAGAAAAAAACAGATCAATATAAAACGGCTGATTTAGAATTCCAAGAGTATATCTCAAAAGAGTTAGACAAAGAACGGGTGAAAATTAAACAAAGAGATTTAGATTTAGAACTTAGGAGAGATGAATTAGAATATCGAGAACAAAGGAAAAATGCTGCTTTTAAAGCTTTAGAAGAAGCTCAAGATTATATTAATAAAAAGGATTATGATAATGCGATTTTGGCTTATCAATCAGCAGGTAGTATATTTGCAGGGATACAATGGGAGGATGAAATTCATCTAATTGAAAATGCTATAAATGAACTGGAAGAAAGAAAGCGAAGTGATATAGAACTAAAACAAAGGGAATTAAAAAAATCTATAGAACGCCAAAAAGCTGACATGCAATTCCAAGATCAAATCTCAAGTATGTTAAAAGAGGAAAGGGAGAAATTGCATCAGAGTGAAATTAAGTTACGTGAACGAGAACAAGAGTTAGATTACAGAGAAAAGGAGAAGGAGAAAGCTTTTGAGATTTTAGATTCTGCTCAAGATGAGTTACAAAAAGGTGATTATGACAAAACGATTGAATCATATCAAAATGCTATGAACATCTTTGCTGAGATTCAATGGTATGATGAAGTGGAACTAATAGGAAAATCGATATTAGAAATTAGAAATAGAAAACGGGAAGCAGAGATAAAGACTCAAAGGGACCTTCAGTTGATGTTAAAAAAAGAACAAGAGGATAATGAATTTCATCAAAAAATCGTTAATGAAATGAAAATTCAAAAACAAAAATTACAACAAAAACAATTAATATTACAAGATCGAGAAAAAGAATTAGAACTTAGAGCACAACGGAAGGAAGATGCGTTCAGAATAATTGATGAAGCCCAAAATTATTTATCTTTAGGAAAATTTGACATGTCTATTGAGAGTTATAGGAAAGTAGCAGAGATTTTTTCTCAAATTCACTGGGATGATGAATTAAATTTAATTATGCAGGCTATAAGAGATATAGAAATTAAGAAAAAAGAGAATGAATTATGGAAAGAAAAGTCTATCCAAGAAGCGATGGAGAGAGAAATAGCATACCAACGATTTTTGGACCAAATAAAACATCAAAGAGAACTCGAAAAAATCAAGGTTGATAAAGAAAAGGAACTTCTTGAACAGAAGAAGAAGCTTACAGAAGCGAATGTAATTAGACAAGAAAAAGTTTTAAACGAAATAGAAAATGCAGATATCCTAATCAACCAAGAACACTACGATGAGGCAATTAAAATTTATGAAAAAAGCCTAATAGAGATGCAGGATCTTGGTTGGACCGAAAGTTACCTTAAATTACTCGAAGAAACTCTCCAATCAATTATTATAAGAAAGAAAGAAAAAGAAACTGAGTTAGAACGGCAAAAAGCAATTCAACAACAACAAAAAGAGGAAGAAGAACGATTTTATAAAAAAATTGAACAACAAATGTTAAGAGAACAAAAAAGACTTGAACAAAAAGCTATCAAGATTCAAGAAAAAGAAGTATTAAAGGAACGTATGGAAGAACGTAGAGCAGAAGCTTTTGAACTAATGAATAATGCTGAAATTTTTCTGAGTAAGAGTGAATATGATCAGGCAATTGATGCTTATAGACAAGCAGAACAAAATTTAAGTGAAATTCGATTCCCGACAGATTCCATAAGAGAAATGATTTTGAAAATTCAAGAGAAAAAAAGAGAAAAGAGTATCGAACAACAAAAAGAGTTAGTGACGAAATTACTAAAACAAAAAGAAGAGGCCCAATTTAGAGCGCAAATTGCAGAGAAAATACGATCAGATGAGCAAAAACTAAAGATGAAGCAAATACAGGTTCAGCAACAAGCAATTCGTAAAATTGAGTTGGAAGAGTCCAAAAAAGAAGCATTTGGTCTTTTAGAAGACGCTGAAAAACTTACAAATTTAGGAAACTATGATGAAGCTTTGAATTTATATTATAAGGCAGAATTAAAATTATCTGAAATCCAATTTCCTACTGATGTAATTAAGGAAATGAAATTTAAAATTCAGAATAAAATTAGGGAAAGAGAGATTTCTAAACAGAAAGAATTAGAAAGTGCCTTGGAACGTGAAAAAGAAGAAAGACAATATCAGCAACATATGAATGAACTAATTACACAAGAAAAACAACGCCTGAAAGCTAAAGATATAAAGATGGGTGAAAAAGCAAAGAAGAAGGCAGAGATTGAGGCAAAACGTGATAATGGATTCATAATATTAGATGATGCTCAAGATAAGTTAAAAAATAAGGATTTTGGGGGTGCTATTAAAGCATATCAAGATGCAATTTCAATCTTTACAGAGATAGGATGGGACAACGAAATTTCTCTGATTCAAACTTCAATAAGAGAAATACAATTGAGACGTAGAGCCCATCAAACTCATTTAGAAAGCGAGAAAAAGAAACAAATAGAAAAAGAAGAAGAGGAGAAACAGTTTGCTGAAGAATTATCACGTCAATTAAGAAGAGAACGGGAAAAACTTAATCAAGAACAGCTAAAATTGAGAGAGTATGAAAAAGAGTTAAAGTATAGAGAAGAAAGAAAAGATGAAGCCTTTGTCTTACTTGATCAGGCAAGAACCCTAATAGATGAGGGAAATGATGAAAAAGCTATTGAACTATACTATGAAGTAGAAAAAATTTTCGCGGAAATTCAATGGGATGATGAAATTCAAATTATTCATAATTCAATTATAGATATTCAAAATAGAAGAACAGAAGCCCAAATTGCAAAGCAAAGAGAAATTGAAGAAAACCTTAATCGAGAGAAGGAGGAGTTAGCTTTTCAATATTTATTGTTACATTTAACTAATGTTGAAAGACAGAATTTAGAACGCCAAGAGATTGAACTCAAAGAGAAAGAATTAGAATTGCAACACATAGATGACAGAAGACAGGAGGCATTTAATCAACTCGATAGAGCACAGAGTTTAATATCTGAAGGAAAATTAGATGAAGCTCAAAATTATTATTATAATGTCATCAATATCTTTGCAGAGATTCAATGGAATGATGAAATACCGCTTATTCAGCAAGCAATTAGAGAGCTTGATCATAAAAAGAGGGAGACCGACTTTCTCAAACAAAAACAATTAGAAAAGGCAATAAGTGAAGAAAAGGTTAATAATGAATTCCTCCAACAAATTAAACGTTTGAGAGATGATGAAACTAGGAACATTATTAAAGAAAGAGAAAAACTCGAAAAGGTAAAAGAATTTTCAGTACAAGCTAAACAAAAGCAGGAACAAGCCTTCAATATGATTGAACAGGCAGAACTGCTATTGAGTCATGAAAATTTTGATAATGCATTAACAGAATACCAAAAAGCAATTGATTTATTGAAAGATATAGGTTGGAGTGAATCATATCTAAAATTATTGGAAGAAACCGCTTTTGAGATAAGTAATAAAAAAATCGAAAAAGAGAGGAGAATAGCAAAAGAAAAAGAAATACAAAGAAAAAAAATAGAAGAAGAAAAAGAATTTGAGAAGAATTTAGCCCAACAGATGAAAAATGAGCGTAGAAGATTACAACAAAAAGAATTAAAACTTAAGCAACAAGAAGATTTGAAGGAATTTTTAGAAAATCGAAAAATTGAAGCCTTTAATCTCATAGACCGTGCTGAAATCTTATTAAAACAAGGATTATATGATCAAGCGATTGAAGAATACTTTCAAGCAGAGTTAATTTTAAGTGAAATTCAATTCCCGACTGATGCAATAAAAGAAATGATATTAAAGGTCCAGGAGAAGAGGAGGGAATATAACTTGATGAAACAACAAGAGTTGGAAATGAAACTCAAAAGAGAGCAAGAAGAAACTTTATTTTTTCAAAAGATTGCTGAAAATATGCGTATTCAAGAACAAAATATGAGATCAAAACAAATCAAATTGAAAAAGCGGGAAGATTTAAAAGATTATTTAGAACAAAGAAAAGACGATGCTTTTGATCTCTTGGATCAGGCTGAGCTTTATGTTAAAAAAGCGGATTATAACAAGGCTTTAGAGTTCTATAGAAGTGCTGAATTGATTTTAAATGAAATTCAATATCCTACCGATTCTGTAGAGGAAACTATTTTAAAAATTAATGAAAAGAAAAGAGAGCAAGATTTACAAAAACAGATGGAATTAGAGCATAAGATTCAAAAAGAAAGAGAAGAAAAAGAATTTCAAATGAAAGTAGTTGAAAGTTTAATAAAAGAGAAAGAAAGAATTAGAAAGAAAGAAGTTAGAGTTGAAAAACTAGCGCAATTACGTGAAAGGGCAGAGAGAAAAAAAGAAGAAGCTTTTTCTATATTAGAGGAAGCGGAATCATTTACAAAGAAGGCAGATTATGATAAAGCAATCGAAAAATATAGGAAAGCAATGATGATTTTAGATGAAATCCAATATCCAACTGATTCAATCAATTCAATGATTATTAAAGTGACTAGTTTGAAAGGTCGATATGAATTAGAGAAAGAATTATCCTTGCAAAGAGAGCTTGAAAAGTTGGAGGAGGAACGACAATTACAAAAAATTATCGAAGAAAGAAAAAAACAAGAAAAAGAGAAAAAAGCTGCCCAACAACTTGCACTTCAAGAAAAAGAGCGGTTAATTCAAGACCAAATGACATATCGAGAAGCTGCTTATGCATTATTAGAAGAAGGAGGGCGAAATTTAAAACGAAGACTTCCTGCATATGATAAAGCAATTTCATTATATATCCAAGCCAGGGATTTACTTGCTGAAAAGATAGGATGGGAGCCAGAAATAAATAATTTAAACCAATTAATTAATGACTTAATTAAAGAAAAGGAAGCATTTTTAGAAAAACAGCAATTGGAAGAAGAGTTAAGGATTAAAAGACAAAAAGAATACGAACTATTTCAGCAAGATATTAGAAACAGGCGTTTAGAATATGAAAAGCAACAAAGAGAACAAAAACTAAAGTTTAAGCAATTATATGAAACTCAACAATATATTGATCAACAACGCGAAGATGGATTGAATTTGATTGATGAAGCAAAACGCGCTATTAATCTTAGGGATTTTAAGACATCATATGCAAAATTTGAAAAAGCGATTGATTTATTTAATGAAATTGGATGGGAAGATCAAGCAAAATATATCAAAAACGAAATAAGCAACACTAAAAAGATCGAACAAAAGATTCTTCAAGAAGAAGAGAGAATAAAGAAGATTCATCAAGAGTTAGAAGAGAAAAAACAGATAGAAGAGCGCAAAAAAAGGGAAGAAGAAGCTAAATTAAAAGAAATGGTTGGCGAAGTTGGAGATCTTACATCGGAAATCTCCCAATTAATAACACAGAGAAGAAAAGAAGAAGAGAAGGAAAAAAAGAAAGAAAAGGAGAAGATTAAAACTGAAGCGGGATTATTCAAGAAGGATATGACTGATTTACTCGACTTAAAGCGAGAAATTATGAATGAAGTAGACCAATCTAAGAAAGACCTGAATAAACGAGCCGAACAACTCCAGTATGAGAAAGATAAGAAAAAGGCTGATGAAATCAAAGATATGCTCAAAAAAATCGCTAAGGAGAAGAAAAAATAGAATCTATTTTTTTCACAACATATAACTCTTTTTAAAATTTCTTGATAAATTCAAGACATAAATTAAAGTAATTATATTAATTAAACCAAAAATTACAATAACTAAATTTCTATATTCAAATACCATTCTGATTAGGAATTGTCCATTAGTTCCTTGAGTTAATTTTACTACTAAATAAAAATCGCTTATTTTATCAACTAAGATTCCCATTCTTTTTTGAGGAATATTACCTACTAAAGGGTTAATTGTATTAGTCAGTAAAATGGGTTCACCATAGCTATCAGGTTTATTGTTAAATAAATACATTTCGGCAGAAATATCACTGATTTTCTCAATTTCAAAGAAATAATGATTCGGTCTTAACTTTATAGGAAGACAAAAAACTGATTTGGTTTGATTTAGATTCACTAAGAAATTTGTAGTGATATTTAACATAATAGGATTATTTAATGCATCTAATGCAGCATAGCCTTGGATAATGCCCCATCCTTGTATATTATCCTTAATATTCAATGGATTTATTGTTCTAATTGATGTCAAAGAGATTATACTTTTTAATTGCAATGGATCTAATCTTGGATTTTTTTCCAACATCAAAGCAGCTAATCCTGCAACAAATGGAGTTGCTCCTGAGGTTCCCGATCTAAAACTATAATCGGTATTATAGTTTTTATTTGCACCATAAATACTAATTGCTGGAGCACAAACGTCTGGTTTTATGGTCCCTTCAAAGCTGGGCCCCTTAGCGCTATTAGGATACATATTACCGAAATAATCTACACCTCCTACCGCTAATACTTTTCTTTCGGAAGCTGGGGCATTGATTGTTCCATCTCCATAAGATTTTGTAGGATCTCCATCATTACCTGCTGCTGCAACCACTAAAATACCCTCATCTACTAATTCGGCAACCATATCCTGTATTTTTGAAATATCGCCTACATTGTTTGCCTCTGGTTTAGCTCCAAAGCTCATGCTAACAATTCTGATATTGAAAGTATTCTTGTTTGATAATATCCAATTGACTGCTCTTAAAAGCATGGAAGAATTAGTTTCTCCGCTATAATCAAATATTTTTAATATTACAAATGACACATTCGTCGCTACTCCATGATATTCACTACTTTTACCACCTAAAATAGAGGCTGCCCATGTTCCATGACCATGATCATCAAATGGTACTGTTGTGTGGTTTGCTATTGCGTCATAAAATGCTATGATTCGGTTTGACCAATTATGAGTACCATCATTAGTAAATACACTATGATTAGCATAAATACCTGTATCTAGAATTGCAACAGTAATATTATATCCAGTGTAAGTATTATCCCAAACATTTTGAGCTAGACCTATATAATCGCTAGCATTAAAGGAGGCAGATAAATGAAGATCTTTAGTTAAATGAGGGTAAAAAGTAGGAGTTAATAATTGATTTGAGGGATAGAGTTGATAGTTTATTGGCTCATAACTTTCTAGATCTAAAGGAATCACTTGTAAGAACGGGATAAGGCAAAAAAAAAATATTAAAATTAGTCGTTTTTTCAAAAAGAAACACATAAAGACTTTAAATTTATATGAGTCATTTGTATTATATAATATTATAACTTTTAGGGATATTTAAAATGACGGAAAACAAGGACGAAATAATTAAATCGCGAATGTATGCTCGTCAACAGTTAATTGAGGGGTTTGATCAAGAGACTATTAGTAATGGATGTATAATGATTGTCGGAGTTGGAGCATTGGGATGTGAAATTGCTAAAGATTTTGCGTTAATGGGAATTGGAAAATTAATTTTAGTTGATTTAGATACAATTGAAACCTCTAATTTATCGCGACAGATGTTATTTAAGCCGGGAGACGAGGGGCGCCCTAAAGCAGAAGTTGCTGCTGAACGATTAAAAGAAATGAATCCGTTTTTAAAAACAGATTTTTATTTCGAAAAAGTCCAAAAATTACCCATGTCTGTGTTTGAAGAAGTAGACGTAGTAATTGCTGCATTAGACAATTTCAATGCAAGGCTTGATTTGAATAAAATCTGCTTGCGCATAAAAAAACCCATGGTGGAGGGAGGAACGGTTGGTTTTGAGGGTCACGTACAGATTGTAATTCCTGAAGGATCAGAGATTCAATATAAAAACCGAGATAATGAAATAGAGAAAATAGTTGAACAAAGAATGTGGGAACTGGAAAATCCAGAGTATCTAGCGGCTCTAAGTGTAATAGAGCATTTAGAACAAGAAATCGAAAAGATTGTACAAAATAAGATTGAACCATTTAAAATACTTATAAGAAAGCAGGTAGAGGCAGAATTTGATAAAAGTTATGCTAATAAAGTCTTAGATGTGACTCCTTGTTACCGTTGTTTGGTACCAATACCACCTGCTGATGATAAATTAGTAGCTGCTTGTACTTTGAAGGGATTGCCACGAAACAGAAATCATTGCGTAATAAAAGCAGAAGTTGATTTTGAAAAGCAATATGGATTTAAACCTGATCTAAACGTAGATGAAGATGTACTTAAATTAAAAGACTTAGCTCAAAATGAATTGAATAAATTACGGGAGCGAGTATTTAATGAAAACGTTCCCCCTGAGAAGTTAGAAACTCTAACTGGTGAAGAAATTCAAGAGTGGAAAAACAATATTCAAGAAACTTTTGGAGCAGATTATAAATTTGAAGAAATGGAAAATATATTAGGTAATAAAATTGCCGCGATTCAATCTATAAGTTCTGTTATTGCAAGTATTCAATCTCAAGAAGCTTTAAAATTATTATTTAGAAAAAGAGGTCGAGATATAGGACCTCCAATGAATCCGCCCTACGTTAATTATAATGGAGTATTTGGACAATTTGATCATTTGGAAATAGTAAAAAGAGATGATTGTTTAGCTTGCGGTAATATTGAAGGTGAAGAAAATGTTCAAATTGTCGTCCCTTTTGATGCAGACATCAATTATATCTTTAAAGCTTTAAGAATAATTGGATACTTGCTTGATCCCATCTTATGGATGATTACAAACCCCTCGACTAAAGAAATTTATTGGAATCCTTATATCCCCTCAATGAAGGATCCTACACTCAAATTAACGTCTCTTAAGATTAACAATAATGATATTATTACCTTAACTCCTCTCGGTAAAGCGAAAGTAGAATCAGAGATCAAAAAATATAATGTAATTATAACGTACATGTAATTTACTTAAATAATTTTTTTTAGGATTTTTTCTTGTTAATAATAATATCGAAAAGATTGTTCTATGATAAAATTAATTGCAAGGAAAGATTTAGATTTCGCTCATAAGTTAACTGAAGTTGAAGAATGGGGAACTTCTAAAGAAGAATTAGAGGACCTTTTTTTATTTAACCCTAAGGGTTTTTACGTTTCTGAATCTAGCGGAATTCTTAATGGAATGATATCCACTGCTTTTTATGGAAAATTCGGAGTTGTAGGTAATTTAATCGTCTCTAAAAGTTTTAGAGGTCAAGGAATTGGGAAAGGGTTAATGGAGTATGTGATCCAATATTTAAAATCTAAAGGTTGTAAGACTATTTTACTTGATGCTGTGCCTCAGATAATTCCGTTATATAAACAGCTAGGTTTTCGACCAGTTTGTCGTTCTTTACGATTAGAAGGAGAATTAAAGTCTAAATTAGTTGAAAATGTACGCTTAATGACACCGAAAGATATAACTAAAGTTATCCAATTGGATAAAAAGCAATTTAAAGGCAATAGAGCATTTCTTTTAAAAAGAAGATTTTCACTTCATCCAAACTTATGCCATGTTTTAGTTCGAAAGGGAAAAATAAATGGGTTTATAATGGGTACCCCCAAAGAGAATAAAATCTTTATTGGCCCATGGATTATCCATCCTATAGAATTTGAACCTCGGTTATTGCTTCAGAGTTTGGTAAATAATGTAAATATTAGAAAATTTCAAATCGGTATCCTTGAAAATAATAATAGGGCTGTGCAATTAGCTCAAGATTTCGGCTTTACTGAATATTTTTATTCAATCAGAATGATATATGGTAAATCATTTAATCATTCCGAAGGATTATTTGCTATAGCAGGCCCTGATCGAGGTTAACTTACTTAGAACTTATATGTAAAATATTTTTACCTTCTTTTGTTAACTAATTTTATAAGTTCCTCAATGTAGAAGGCATCGATACCAGCATTTTTACCTGCTTGGATATCAGTATCAGAATCTCCCAAAAAGATTACTTCTTCTTTGTTAACCTTAAAATAATTTTGAATTATAAGCAATCCCTCTGGTTCTGGTTTCCATTTCCTTACATCCTCACGACCAATAATAAGGTGAATCTTGTCTCTAATTCCTGCAATAGCTAGTGATTTTAGGATCGTTTTTCGGGTGTTCAGAGATAAAATTGCTAATTTTGTATCGTCAGATACACCAAACAATTCTTTTTGTTCAATAAAAAAGACAGTCTCTAAAATTGGAACAGTATCTTCAATATTTTCTAATTCGTATTGGCGAATTAAGTCAAAAAAAATATCAAGCTCCTCCCAATCTTCCTTTTCTACAATTTTACTTAAACAAGAGGACATGGATTTAAATTCACATTTTTCTCCATATACTTCGAAAAACCTGTCTCTTAAAGCATTACGTAATTTATGCCAATCTGCTCTAAGCTTCACAATTGTATAATCTAAATCGAATATTATTACTTTTTTACCTTTAAAGGAGATCATAACATAATTAGATAAGTAATGGTAATTATGTAAATGGTCCAACCTAATTCAATATACCCAAAATTCCTCGATTCAGAAATTCTTTTAAAGATACGAAAAATAGAATTCTTATGGCAAAGAAAAAAAAGAACCCAATTCGAATTTCTAGGATGTATATTCAATTAAAAGTAGAAAATTTGGAACGGGCTAAAAAATTCTATGAAGAAGTTTTTAATTTTAATATTGCGTGGTATATGTCTCCTGAAGTAGGGTGGTGTGAATTTGATTTACCCGGAGGTACTCCTCGGTTAGGATTAAACACTATTGAACAAGGAGAACAAATAAGTCCGGATTCGAGTACTTTTACAATAGAAGTTCAAAATTTAGAAGAAACAAAGAATTATTTAGAGGATCAAGATATTAAAACCTCGGAAATTACGGACATACCAAATATGGTATCATATTTTAATACTTCGGATTCAGAAGGAAATCGGATACAAATAGTCTCAGAGCCACGAGTAAAAGAATGATATGCTGGAAAATTTAAAAGATAAAAAATACATAATTAACTTTTTTAATCTTTTTTAATCTTGATTTATTTTTTTCTTTTTATTCGTTAGCTCGTTAGTTTAATAGTTATGAAAGCTTTGATGTTCTCTCTTAAAAAATTCAAAACATCCAATAATTCGTATTAATTTTTTATTTTTTTTTATAAATTTATAATTGACGCGAGCGTAGATAAATCAAGAAAAGGAAAAATTAAAAATAGAATATAAAAATTAATGAAGCTATTTTAGTCACGCGCATACTTGGCTGTCCAGCTTGCCGCCTTACTCTCAAATTTTTTAAGAGCTCTAAAATATTGTTCTCCCGCTTCATGATTTAATGGATCCCCTGGATTAAAGAAAGGAGGTTCCATATGCATCATTCCTTTCAACGCTTCGATTATATTTGTTAATGTTTTGCTCGGAGTCCAACCACTTGCCCCAGTGGAGGCATCTACTTTTCCAACTAGATCTGGATTAATTAAATCTAGGCAGATGTTCAATTTACCAGGAGGTATAGATGAATCGATGTTTGGGTGCCACATTAAGGTAACCGCATAAGCATAGGGTGGAGCGAATGGATAATTTTCAGGAAATTTAATCTCAAAGATAAAACGTCCCTTTGCATAAGGAGTTCCATCTTTTCCAATGATGGTTAAACGTAAATGATCAATTGAGCGTCCCCATGGTTCGATAATAACATTCGGGTCATCTTTATATGCTTCTATGACTTCAGTATAGTCAGTTTCTTCTCTCATTTTATTCACTTCTCAGAATTCAATAGCTCAAAATATGATATTAAAATTTTTGTTAAATATCTAGTTTGAGTGTTCTTTAAAAAATATTATGTTAAAATTGATTTTAATTTTAAATAGTATAACTAAGAAAAAAAACCAAGATTGAAAAATTTTTGGTTTAACCAAAATAAAATTATTTTATACTTATACTCTGATTCATTTTACCAATTTACCTTAAGATCGAAAGGGAGTAACAAATGAACAAAAATCTATCTAATTCAATACAATTCAAAAATACGAATCATAATAATATTGTAATCTGAATTATTTCCCATCTTTTTGGGAATTTCCGAATTCTTTTCGCTCAATTACCTTGATCGTAGAATTGGGTTCGACATATTTATAATCAATAATTAACATATATAAAATTAGATACGTTAAATTATTAAATTTAATAAAAGAAAGCATAAACGAATATTATTCGATTAACTTGTTATAAATAGATAGGAGGAGTCTATTATTATAGAAAAAGTTGCAGTTTTAACTGAAGAAATTACGGGGCCTAAAAAGGTTAAAAAAGAATCCAAAGTAGATATAAACCCGTACGAAATGGCCAAAAGACAGATAGATATTGTAGCAAAAGAGATGGGTTTAGATGATAATATTAAAAAATATCTTCAACGAGTTGAACGTTGCTTAATAGTTTCGATACCAATACTGATGGACAATGGTAAACTTGAAATGTTTGAAGGGTATAGAGTTCATCATTCAACCATTCGGGGTCCTGGTAAGGGAGGAATTCGATATGCACCAAATGTTACACTTGATGAAGTTAAGGCATTAGCAACTTGGATGACACTTAAATGTAGTCTTTTAAATTTACCTTTAGGGGGCGCTAAAGGTGGAGTTTGTGTGGATCCCACAAGGTTATCAAGGACTGAATTAGAAAAGATAACTCGGAGATTTACTTCTGAAATTTTGAATATTATTGGTCCAGATATTGATATCCCGGCACCAGATGTCAATACGAATCCTCAAATTATGGCATGGATCATGGACACTTACTCAATGAATAAGGGGAGATCTATTCCTGGAGTGGTTACAGGGAAACCTATAGAGATAGGGGGGTCAGTTGGGCGAGAATCAGCGACAGGAATGGGTTTATATTACGTACTTGATGCTTTATGTAGTAGAGAAAACCTTGATCTTAAATCTCAGAAAGTTGTAGTTCAAGGATTTGGTAATGTTGGAGGAACAATCGCTAAAATACTCTTTGAAAAAGGGGTTAAAATAATAGCAATATCGGACATTAGTGGAGGATTATATAATAAAGATGGATTAGATATCAAAAGTTTGTTAGAATGGAGAGATAATAAACATCTATTAAAAGATTATGATAATGATAATTATGTTTATATCAATAATGACGAGGTATTAGAGATAAAATGTGATATTCTAATTCCAGCTGCTTTAGAGAATCAAATTCATAAAGCAAATGCAGATAATATAGAATGTAAAATAATATTAGAAGGAGCTAATGGTCCAACTACTCCAGAAGCAGATGAGATTTTACAGAATAAAGGGATTATTGTAGTTCCAGATATCTTAGCTAATGCAGGTGGAGTTTGTGTATCTTATTTTGAATATATTCAGGATATTCATAGTTATTTTTGGAAATTAGACAGAATTAATCAAGAACTTAAAAATATAATGGTAAATACCTTTGAAGAAGTTTATAATTTAGCAATAGAGAAGAATTTGACTTTAAGGATTGCTGCTTATATTATTTCTATCTCTCGATTAGAAAAAGCGATTGAATTGCGAGGAATTTTTCCTTAATTTTTTTATATTTTTTTCCTTTTATATCCAAATTGAGTGAACAGAATATTTTCCTTCTGTAATGATAAAATTATGTTTGAGTAACTCAAAACTCCATTACCTTTATTATTGGATTTTAAACTTGATTTTATGAGTCATTTTGAAAATATCAATAAAGCTTGATACATTCATTTCCTGCCGGATTCCTTCTATAGATTTTAATTTCTCATTTATAAATCTCCATAACTCTTTTTCATCTTGAGCTATAATTTGAAGAATTATATTATATTCTCCTGCTGAAGACGCTATTAGTTGAATTTCATCAAATTCTGCTAATTTTTTAGAGACCTGATTTATTTTCAGGGGATCAACAGAAAGACCAACTATTGCTATAGTATTATATCCTACTTTAAATGGATCTACAAATGTATCAAATTCTTGAATAATCCCTTCATTTAACATACTCTGAACGCGATTATGGATAGTGCTGGCTGCTAAGCCAACTTTGTTACTTATTTCTTTATATGATATCTTGTAATTTTCCTGTAAAATGTTTAAAATTAATTTATCTTTTTCATCTATTCCCAATTGATATTTATCTTCGACGATTTTCGGCTTAATTTTATGACGCTCAATTGCATATAAGATCGCTCTGGTTAAAATGGATTGATTAATTTCTCCTTTAACTAAATAATCTTGGAATCCTTTTTTGAGAGAATTTAGAGCAATTTCCTTGTCATCTAATCCCGTTAAAACAATAATTGGGATTTTAGAAGTGAGATCGATAAGATTTTCAAGTGTTGACTGTTTATCACTATCTGGAAGGGTTAAATCTAGCAAAATTATGTTAAACTGTTTTTTCTCAAGTCGGTCTAGACCTTCAGAAAGTCGATTATAAGATTCTAAATCATATAAAAAACCTGGTGATTTTTTTAATAATTCTTCTATAAGACGAACATCAGCTTTATTATCTTCAATTAATAAAATATTCAACTTTGAGCTTACGATAAGTATACACCTTGAACTGATTCTTCTTCAAGATATTAAAATATAAGTATCTTTTAACTGAATAATATTCGTTTTTCTATATAAATCCTATATCATTAATCCATATAGATTGTTGTTTTTAGAAATTTTTTCAAATATAGTCTAAACAATTTTTGTTCGATTTAAGCAATAAAAAATGAAAATTCATCTATAGATTGGAGCAATTTATTATTTTTATTCGGCAATTTCAAAATAATAGCCGATAAGATTTTAATAATTCACAACTTTCACTATGATATTTAAATATATAATTTCACTTGAATAACTAAAGGACTATTTACATATCCTTTATATTAGCATAAATAATTTTGATATATAGAATCGATATTTTCTTAGAGATATATGAGTTAAGTGATAAATGAAATTCAAATTTGAAGATGAAAGAATAAGAGTTTTTATAATTATTATTTTAATCATTATTTCTTGTATATTAATTTATTATTTTGAAATTGTTCTTGGAACTACGCTCCTAATTGCCCTATTTTTTTATCTTCCTTCAATTTTAGCTTGTATATGGTGGAATAAAAAAGGCATAACCGTACCTTGCTTTCTCTCCGTAATATTAATAATTTTTCATCTAATTCAAGATCCAAATATATTCAGCCCTGTTACCATTAACAACTTATTAAGAGCCTTCTCGTTAATAATTGTCGGGACAGTAGTTGCATTATTATCAGAGCAACTTTCAAATAGAGAATATGAGTTAAACGATATAATTGAGGATCTAAAACGTTCTAATGAAGATCTACAACAATTTGCATATGTAGCATCTCATGATCTACAAGAACCGTTAAGAGCAATAACAAGCTTTTCTCAACTCCTAGAAGAGAAGTACCAGGATAAGATAGATAAGGATGGTAAAGAATTTCTTTATTTTATTACGGATGGTGCTAAAAAAATGAATAATTTGATCAAAGATTTACTATTATATTCAAGAATTACTACCCATGCTCAGCCACCTACTCCAAACAACCTTGAGATCATATTAAAAGATGCCTTATTTAATTTACATGAAGCTATAAAAGAAAGTGGTGCAACTATCACCTATGATAAATTACCAATCTTAACCGTGGACAAGACTCAATTTCTACAATTATTTCAGAATTTTGTAAGTAATGCTATAAAGTTTAGACGAGAAGAACCTCCTAAAATACATATTAGGGCAGAACTTGTTAATAATGAATGGTTATTTTCAATAAAAGATAATGGCATTGGAATTGAATCGAAATATTTTGACCGGCTTTATAACATCTTTTATCGCCTCCATACAAAAGAAGAATATCCCGGAACAGGAATAGGATTACCAATTTGTAAAAAAATAGTTCAGCGATATGGTGGAAAAGTATGGGTGGAATCAGAACTTGGGAAGGGATCTACATTTTATTTTACAATTCCGATTAAAAAGTTAAAAACTAGCTAAAGAGTCTGATAAACAATGGTTGAACAAAAGTTAAATGATTTTGAAATTTTACTGGTAGAGGATAATACCGCAGATATTCGCCTCACTCAGGAAGCAATACAGAAGAGTACAATTACTAGCCATCTAAATGTAGTAAAGGATGGAGTTGAAGCAATTAACTATTTAAAAAGAATCGGAAAATATTCTAAAGTAAAACGTCCTGATTTGATCTTTTTAGATTTAAACTTACCTAAAAAAGGCGGATTAGAGGTTTTAAGTGAAATTAAGCAAGATACAGATTTAAGACGAATTCCCGTAGTAATTTTAACTATTTCGGCTAATGAAGAAGATTTAATTAAAGCTTATAATTTCCATGCTAATTGTTTTATAAATAAACCATTAGACATTAAGGAATTCTATACAATTATGGAATTTATTTGTATCTATTGGTTTAAAATTGTAAAACTTGCAAGATAATAATTAAAAAAGATTTAACTTTTAACTATTTCAATAAGTCTTTTAATAGTTTTTAAATATTCTTTATTTTCTGCTTTAGGTTCATTACACTTGTCAATAGGATTACAATTCCATGGTCGAGAGACACGATCTCGTTCCCAAATTATCCCATGGCAAATTTCATTAGTTTCACAAGAATGATATATTTTTCGGCCTAATGAATACTCTATCCCACATTCTGGACATTTAACCATATAATTCATCTTATTATCTCCTTTTAAGAATAATATTCAATTCTAATTTTAAATAGAATTTTAAATAATACTAAGTTCTACACTTTAATATATGGAGTTCATTTTATTTAAATTTATTGAACTCCATTCGGTAACATGATTTGATAATGTATAGAATTCGGCGTGGTATAATATTTTATGAATTAACTTCATCGTAGATGATCAGTTAAATAATTTTGTCTTAATTTTCAGGTTATATTCATATCTTCATTTTGGTTTAAAAGAATTACTTTGAAATTTAGCCTAGCAACAATTAATTATAGTGGTATTTACATAAAGATCAAATTTACTACATTCTTGTTAGTTCTTAAGAAAAAGCATAAAACATAAATTACTATATAAATTCATTAATACAATTACTGTAAAATACCCCCCATAGCTCAGTTGGTCAGAGCGCGCGGCTGTAGATAATATCGCGCAACGAGGCATAAGCCCATGAAGTTGCGTCAGCCGATACCGTGAGGTCCCCGGCTCAAATTTACGTTTCATATTGAAAGTGATGAGGATCCGGGAGGGGGGACTAATTTTTTAAAATTTAAAAAAAGTGAAGTTATTTCTTATTTTTTTGAATATTCCTTCGAGTAAAAATTATTAATAGCCCAATTACATGTACCGAAAAGACCAAAATCATCCATAAATCATAACCGGGTATCCCATCAGGGATCGACTTCAAATATAGATCCAATGAAAGATCATTAGGATCATCTAATTGAACTAATACATAATTATCGTATAATAAACTCACTTTGTAAGGAGTTTCAGTTAATTCAAGGTTAATAGTAGTAGTACCATCTATCCATATTTCCTCATAGTAGATTTCATTTCCATTATTATTATATATAGCTAGCGGGACCAATTGTCTATATGTATACTCATTTAAGAGTTCATTATTATCCTCAATTATAATGGTTAGATTATTCGATCCAGAGTCAAATTCGACTTCTCCAAATGAATATTTTGGTAGGTACGGATTATCAAACCATGGAAAAAAGAACCAATCTAAAGAAGTTCCAATAATATCTTCAAAACATTTTTGTAAATCAGATAAGATCGCGTGTTTGAATTCATATTGTATAAAAAATAGTTTTAAACCGTTAATAAAATTTGTATGACCAATAGTTTGCCGTAATTTTTCAAAGATTAAGGGAGTTTTATAATATCCTATAAATACCCAATCGGTATTTGTAGCTATAAATTCATAAGCAGTTTGATTAATTTTCGAACTCAATCCGGTTATAGCATAGTAAGTTCTGACTCTGTCAATATAACGAGTTACCATTTGAAAATATTCCCAAGTTCCATGATAATATTCTCCATAATAATCCGTGGACCAAACAACAATTCCCTCATCTAAGAAGGGTAAATCCACTTCATCATTTCCTACTATATTATACCACCATTGATGACAAGTTTCATGTGCAATTATTTTTTCTAAGATCCTACGGTTGATGGATAATGGATATGAATAAGTATCAACTGCTTCGGTTGCATAGATTTGACAAGGATATTCCATTCCCCCAAAAATAGTATATTCTTCTACGATATTTAGTGTGGGATAGGGATAAGTACCAAAAGTGCTGTTATAAAGGAGTAAGGCGTTTTCTGCATTATCTATCGCATAAGTTGCCCATAACTCATCGGATTTTGGCAAAAAGAAGGTAGAAAGGTTTACACCATTAACAAGCTTTGATTCTACTTGAAAGTAACGTGAAGCGGAAAACGTAACCTCTCTAACAGGATAAACTGGATTAAAGTGATGAAGTAGAGTGGAACCTTTACTTACTTTTTCTTGTAATTGACCCGTTGCTGCAATGATCATCTCTTTAGGAGCTTCTATAAAGAGATTATAATATGCCATATCAAAATAGAACGGATCTCCAACATCTAAATAGGGGTCTACATTCCAACCATCTTCCTGATCATAAACACAGGGAATGGGATAAAATCCTGTAAATTTGAAGATTTTAGTTTGATTAGAATCATACCCAAAAACATTTGCTCGATCATATGGTCCATCGGGAAGAGTTGCGGTAAATTGAATCACGAAACTTGCTCGTTCCTTTTCTTTTAGTTCTTTAGTGAGATTAACCCACATTAGTTGTTGGTTTGGATACACATTATAAGAAAGAATTTGACTATGATTTTCTTGATCAAACACATTCTCAATTTCGATAGTTCCTTGTTTAGTTTCATACATCATTCCTGATAAATAAAGGTGAAAGGGAATTCGCGTAAAATTTTTTGGATCATTATTATAAAAATCTACAGATAAATTTCCTTGGACTGAGGCCACTCCCTCATTGAAAATTACTGATAAATTATAAGAGGAGAAATTACTATCTGGTTGAGCTAACTTGAGCATTTTTTGTTGTTCCGCAAAAGTTTCTTCTTCCGAAATAATTCTTGGTTCATAGGTAGGATAAAGTGCATTTTGGGACGAAATAAGTGCGAATTCAAGCATGAAAAAGAGAGAGAAGATTAAAATCTTATACAATTTAGAAGTTCGCATATTAATCATTGTAATAAATTGTTAGGATACTTAAGGATATGTAATTAATTAAATCTTTTCTCTTCATATTTTGAAGTTCATAATATTCTTATGGTTATTCTTATTATTGTTATATACAACTAATATATCTGAGATCAATGAAAAAGAAAAATACTGCTGTAATTGGAGCGGGTTGGTTTGGCAAGGCTCATATTAGAAATTTCTATAATCTTTCTAATCTTGTTGGCGTGTGTGATGAAAATAAAGTAAAATTAAAAGAGGTAACTGATATCTATAGTGAAACAAATCCTTATACCAACGTTGACGATTTAATAAAGAATGAAAGCATTGATGCTGTGAGTATAGTAACACCTCCAAAAGAGATACCTAAATTAGCCAGAAAATTTGCTGATAAAGGGATAGACGTACTTATGGAAAAACCAATGGCTCTAAATTTAGAAGATTTAAGCTTTTTCAAGAAGTATGACAATGTCCGTATAATGCCAGGATTTATAGAATTATATAATCCTGTATTTGAGAATTTGTTACAAAAATTACCAGAAATAGGAGAGATAATTTCGATTGCATCAAAGCGTATTGGTCTGTACCCTAAGAGAGATTGGGATATGGGAGTTATACTTGATTTGTCTATTCATGATATCTACTTGCAAGAACGGATAATGGGAAAAAATAAGATCAAAAATTCGTTTGGTGTAAAAAAGTGTTTTAAGGATAGCAAACATGCTGATGCTGCATTTATCATTTTAGATTTTGGTACTGCAATAGGACAGATTGAATCAAATTGGCTAACTCCTTCAAAATCTAGAATATTATATGTCAATGGCGAATTAGGGGGAATTTCTGCTGATTTTATAACTCAACAAATTAATATTCGAACAGGAATTGATCTTCAAGGAGAATGGCCTATTACAAAAGATGTTACATTTAATCCCCTAAGACAAGATGAACCATTAAAAAGAGAAATCGTTAATTTCCTCTATGATAAAGAATCTATAGTTACTTTAGATGATGGAATACGAGCTTTAGATATTGCGTTAAAAATCGTAAATTCTTAATTTTATAATTCATGTTATAAATTGAGGTTAAAAATATGGGTGAGAACGGGAAAAGTAATGAGGAACTAGAGTTGGAACGAATTCGATTAAAAAAAATGCAAGCTATGATGGAGGCTCAAAAAAAACAACAGAGTGCAAATGATAAAGTAATCTCCTTATCAGAAAAGCTAGACTATGTCCTTAAAGTTGTTTTACAGCCTGAAGCATATGCTCATCTTGAAAAATTAAAAAAAACAGAACCTAATGTCTATCAATATATTTTTAACGAATTAGTAAGTCAAGATGTAATAATGAATATTGATTATCTAATAACCATCATTAACCGTCAACGTGGAGTAGGTAGAAGAATTCCTTTGGATATCATCATATATTTAGAACGTAAAGCGAAAGGAATAAGAGGTAAAATCCAAGTGAAAAAAGGGGACGGCGAAATGATGGATTTAGGTTCATATTTAACAAAATAGCTGACTTAAAAGATAATAATTTATATCTACTGTTCTCTTGCAGAAATAATGGCAATTACCTCCCATTCTCCTGTTTCTAGAGTTTTAGCATCAATATTAGAGAATTGAAATGCAAAGGGTCTACCAAATACTTGTTCAATCATCGGTCCGAGAGAACTTACGGCAAAAATTAGTAATCTTTTTAAAATGCCTTCCACTTTTCCTTCAATATTCAATTTTTCCATAACCACTTTAATAATTTGAATTTCGCCTAAGTTGTATAGATAATGATATTCTAACTTAAAATCAACAGGTGTAGGAGCTTCAGGATTTAGTAACTTCAAATCTCTCTTCCGAAAAGGAAATATTGTGTTAAGATAAAAAGTGAATATCTCCTTATAATGATCTCGTAATAGATAGGAAATTCTAGAGCCTTCTTTATACTTCGGCCAATAACTCTGCATCATTTCTAGCAATCGGGGATAATTTTTGTACTTGTTTTCACTTTCTTTTTGTAGATAATTTAATAATTGGTTCTTTAACGGCTTGAATTCATTGTCTTTTGCTACTCTTTCTGCGAAGTTTCTAAATCGTTGGCTCATCTTTTATTGTGGAGGAATAATTTACTAAGAACTATACTTAAATATCTATATTTTTTTATATGATACTCCGATAATATAATTCTTTGGTTTTTTTTCAAGGTTCTATAGTTTAAATGAAGAATCTAGAAATTTTCGTGAATTTAAACTTATGAAACATCTTTCGAAAAAATAAATAGGTAATTTAATACTAATAAGTATAATGATTGACAAAGTATCGCTCCTTTATACTGATAAATATCAAACCTACAACTTTGGAGCGCAGCACCCTTTACGTCCACTTCGTCTGAAATTGACGTATAGCCTCATGGAAAAATTAAATCTCTTTAAGAATGAGCGGTTAACGATAAAAGAGCCGATCATGGCCACACAAGAGCAGATAGAGCGGGTTCACAGTTCGGATTATGTATCTGTTGTGAAGAGGTTGAGCATTAATCCAGAAGATCGGATAGTTAAACCTTATGTCTATGGATTAGGCCCGGGAGATAATCCTATTTTCCCAGGTATGTATGAAGCTTCTGCATTAGTATGTGGTGCTAGTATTCTAGCTGCGGATTTAGTTTGGAATGATGATGAAATGATGGTAGCATTTAATCCAGCTGGCGGACTTCATCATGCACAAAAAAATAAAGCATCCGGTTTTTGCATATTCAATGATATTGCTGTTGCAATACATCACCTTAAACATATAAAAAAGGATATTCGAATAGCCTATTTAGATATTGATTGTCATCATGGAGATGGAGTACAATGGCTTTTTTATGATGATCCAAATGTGCTAAAAGTATCTTTCCATGAAAGTGGTAAGTTCTTATTTCCAGGTAGTGGAAATACCAATGAAATTGGTGAAGGGAGGGGGAAGGGATTTTCAATAAATTTTCCACTACTTCCCGGTACGAGTAATAGAATGTTTGTTAAATTATTTCGATACTGTGTTCCAAGAATCTTGGAAGCCTACTCTCCAGATTTATTATTTACTCAGTTAGGAGTTGATATGCATTTTAATGATCCGCTTACTCAAATGGGGCTTTCGATTGCAGCATATAAAGATATTGCCCAAACTCTTTATACTTGTAATCATGATTATTGTAATAATAAATGGGTTGCAGTCGGAGGTGGAGGATATCTAATGACAGTTGTACCACGTGCTTGGAGTATTTTCTTAGCAAGAATGTTAGATATTAATTTACCCAATGAATTACCCGAGGAATGGATACAAGAAGTTAAAAAGGAAGTTCCCTACGAAGAAACACCTTATCAATTGTGGGATCGGGATGATAGATCAGAAGTTCAATTACTTTCTCATCCTGAAATTGCGAAAAAAATGATTGATTATAATAATGATTTAAAAAAGTTATGTGATGAGAAATATGTACCCAATATTTTAAACGGTTTTAAGTTAACCTCATAAAAAAAGTTACATTGGAACCAAACTATTTTTTTTTAGAATCCAGTTGTCAATCAAGAATAGTTGATCATTGCTTTCGTTTGATCTATAATCTGAATGGATCCCTGATTTTGGGATCCAAACTTGCTGGTTATTGTTGAATTTTATTAATAAAGCTTTATCAGTTTCACCTTCTATATTTCCAGTTATCTCAGATTGAATGTTATCTATATATTCAATCGATTCTTTTACAAATGGAATCGAATTAGATTGAGCGTTATTAACTTTTTTCTTTAATGGTTTTACTTTGTTAGAGTTCGTATAATTATCCGATTTATTAAGTGTTGTAGCGTACACAATTTTTTCTTCTAATACATGTTCTAAAATGCGCCTAAATATTTCTGATTGCGCAAAATTCAGCATTTTAGAGTATTTATCTACATATAATTTGAGCTTTTTTTTTGTCTGATCTTCCCATTGAAACGAAATTTGAGTCTTTACATCATTGAAGCTATGAAAACTTGACCACGATTCTAAATTACGGTTGAGTACTTCTAATATCATCACGATTTCATCTAAACTTAATTTAATCGTCTTTCCCTCTCCTTGGGATGGTTTTTCCCAATTTCCATCATTTTTTTTTTGAATACATTTCAAGAAAATAAATGGCTCTGTTCTGGAGGAACTTTGGAGAGTAAGCCCTGTTGATTTGCCAAAAAAACTCTGTGAATGCTTATCGACCATATTCTTCATATTTTAAAAAGATTGATTGAGTTTTAAATCGATACTGTTTGTCAGATTTATAATATTCTAATTTTAACTAAAAAAAAATTGCGTCTAAAATTCAAAAATCTAAGCAACTCCCTCCTTATATTAAACTAATTTGTCTATATTACCCAAGCTATCAAATTTGAATACGGATCACCTCATGACT
>RDOE01000034.1 GCA_011364975.1 Promethearchaeota archaeon
CTAATATTTTCTTTAGTTCTTTAAAAATTTCATCAAGATTTTTCATAATCTTAACTATCTTAAAAAATAATTTAATTCTTAAGATTATAAATTAAAAAAGAGTTTAAGGCGAATATCTGTTGATTCAAAATGTTGTTATAAGCCTTAATTGGGTTATAGATTAGAAATCCAATAAGAGTTGTAAAGAGGGATACTGAAAAATATAAGTATGTTATGAATTGATAACTGAAATTTCAATCTCACAGTAAGGATCTCCCAAAGGGATTTTCTTCTTATGTTTTAAAATGAATTCTTTTTCTGGGAAAGCTCCCTTTAACAAACCCTTAATACTTGCTAATGTGACTTTGTGACAAGGAATAGCCTCCCGAGACCATACTTTCTGTACCATTTTCCAAACTTCACATTCTAAAACTCGGTGAATCATTTTATTCTCATTAATTACCTCTATTTCTGAATGCATATTCATGAGTATATGTTGGATTTTCATTAGTTTTGGCAATGTTTTAGAGAAATCACCTTTTAAATCCGTTATCGAAGCGATTTTCTTTCCCAACCTTTCAGAAAACATCTCCCATGCTTTTATATCAAGTTCTGTCGCAGATTCCAAACCGAATTTTTCTACTGAAGCCATGAACCACGCACCATCCAACCTGAGAAATGCATATCTCATCAATTCTAGTAAATCTTCTAATTCCAATTCTATATTTTCTTTCATTTTTTTACTATTTCATGTTGTTTTTACTTATATTAAATTAGGGAATTTAATATAAATTAGAAATCAAATAATAAAATTATTATTGATTAATAATCTAGGTGTCCTGAATAATCTGAACGGATGCCTTGAATTAAAAATTAATACAATTATCAATTTAATATGGGTTTATACGATGAATAACGATCTTTGGTTTGGTTATCATGTTCCCTCTGAAGGTCTTAATTTCGAAAGTATGAAAAAAATCTGTTTGACAGCTGAAGATATTGGTCTTGACTTATTTACAACAACAGATCATTTCATGAATATGATGAATCCTTCGGGTAAGGAAAACCATCCTCTGGAATGTTGGAGCTTACTAGCGGGTCTTGCAGCGGTCACAAAGAAGATCCGATTAGGACCATTAGTATCGTGTTATGGTTATAGAGCACCAGCATTACTAGCAAAAATAGCAACTAGTGTTGATATTATAAGTAATGGAAGATTAGTAATGGGCCTTGGTGCAGGATGGCATCAAGCTGAATTTAATGGGTTTTACGGGAGGTTTCCTACAGCGAAGGAAAGAATACAAGGTTTTGAAGACACATTAGCTATTGTACATTCTATGTTACATAATGAGCATACTACTTATAAAGGGAAGGTTTTTTCGGTTGAAAATACTTTAAATAGCCCGTTTCCGGTTCAGAAAGAAATACCGATGATGACGGGAGTTTTTGGCAATTTAACTATTAAAATTGCTTCGTGTTATGCTGATATTATTCATTGTGTTTTTGATCCTTCATTAGATACCTTAGAGGATCGGAGACGTCTAATATCTGAACGATGTAAAGAGTTAGGGAGAGATCCTAACGAGATTCGAATTGCTGCAGGATATACACTATGGCTTAATCCAACAAAGGAAGATATTTCAAGACGTGCGATGATGTTAAAAATGAGAGGTAATAAACCATTAAAAGAAATAAAAAAGTTTGTTGAAAGTTCTCCATCAACACCAGATGCTCACATTGAGGCAATGCAAGAGTTAATCAATAGGGGATTAAAGGTATTTACTTTTATGGGATCTATTGACAACTTGAAAATATTTGGAGACCAAATTCTCCCAAAATTAAGATAATTAAATTCAGTGGCTATTTCATAGCTGCGAAAGCACTTATGTCATCTCATAATTCATTTAGGAACTTAGAAATTTATAACCCACTTCATTATTATGTGAATCTTTCATTATAGGTAAAGGTAATAAAAAGAAATAACGTTTCTATGCCAAGTACCTAATTACCTTTATTAACTTCTTAGTGGGTAGAATTAAAGGTTGTTTTAAATCTAAAAAAGGGGCAGTAAGAGGTGAATATCCCGCTGATTTGATAAACCTTTATAAGCATTATTATCTTAATTTTGATAATAAATTATGATAATAAACAAACCATATAAGATCGGAAATATTGAAGTCAAGAATAGACTGATCCGTTCAGCTACATTTGAAGCTATGGCAACAGATGAAGGATATGTTACTCCCCAACATCTAAATCTTTATAAAAACTTAGCTGAAGGAGGGATTGGATTAATTATTACAGGATTCGCATATGTGCATCCCAACGGACAATCTGCTCATCGTCAACTTGCGATTTATGATGATAAGTTTATTAAAGGAATTAAGCAGATAGCGGATGTAGTCCATGGTGTAGGAAATGGATGCAAAGTAGTGTTACAAATCGCGCATTGTGGACGTCAAACAGGAGCAATTGAAGAAACAATTGCTCCTTCTGCAGTTTTCGAAACTTATACGGAAAAGATGCCCCGAGAAATGACTCATAACGAGATCGAAGAAATTATTGAGGCATTCGGTCTAGCTATAAGAAGGGGAAAGGATGCAGGATTTGACGGTGTGCAAATTCACGGAGCACATGGGTGGTTGATTAGTTCATTCTTATCTCCCTATACTAACAAAAGAAGCGATGAGTTTGGAGGATCAACTGAGAATAGAACGCGAATCTTGGTAGACATCTATAATAGGGCAGTCGAGTTGGCTGGAAGAGATTTTCCCATACTCCTTAAAATGAATGGTACGGATTTCTTACCGAGTGGTTTACAAATCGAAGAGGCTAAAATAATAGCCAAGCGGTTAGCTGATATAGGATTTGCCTCATTTGAAGTCAGCGGAGGCATGTGGGAAATCATAACGCTTCCACCCAAAGATTTTGATTGGAGACCTACATTTATACCTGAAAGTAGATTAAACGTGGGAATCGAACACGATCCAGCATATAACTTGCCGTTCGCAAAAGAAATAAGCCAAGCTGTTGATGTACCCGTTATCCTTATCGGGGGGATAAATTCAAATCTCCTTGCCGAAGAAATTATAAATGAAGGGTCAATCGATTTCATCTCACTTTGTAGACCACTTATTCGTGAGCCCGATTTACCGAATAAATGGTTTGCGAGTGAGCAAAAAATCGGAGTTAGGTGCATTTATTGCAATGAATGTCTTGGCACACTCTCTGAAGGGAAGGGGGTTTACTGTGTGCAAGATGAAAAAGTCTAAATAAATACTCAAATAATCTAATTCTCTATCTTTCACAATCCTCTTTTTAATATTATAAGTCTAAGAGGATTAAGAATAAATTAGAAAACAAATAAAAAAAGATTATTTAATAAAATCTAGGTACCCTCAAGATACCCGTGAATGTAATTATATTGCTCATCTGTTAATTTATCTATTTTAATACCCATAGATTCAAGTTTTAAGTATCCTACTTGATCATCTATCTCAGTAGGAATCTCTATTATGCCTTTTTTAAGCGATTTTTTGTTTTTTACAATATACTCTGACATTAGTGATTGAAGAGCAAAAGACATATCCATAACCTCACTGGGGTGGCCCTCAGATAAAACAAGATTAGCTAACCGCCCTTTAGCAAGCAGATAAACTTTTTTACCGTCGGGAAATGTTAGTTCTTCCACATTAGAACGGATTGGTTTTATTTGTTTTGCATATTCATATAACTGTTTCGTTGGGATTTCTATATCGAAATGCCCAAGATTTCCGAGAATTACTCCTTCTTTTAACATATCAAACATTTCTTTTGTTGGAGGAATTACGTGTTTGCAACCCGTTGCAGTTAAAATTATATCAGCGATCGGTAATGCATTGACTATAGGCATAACTTGATATCCTGCGAATTTAGCTTGAAGTGCTTTAATTGGATCAACTTCAGTGACAATTACATTTGCCCCTAAACCACGTGCTCTCAAGGCCATTCCGCTACTGCAATGACCGAATCCTGCAACGATTACATTTTTGCCTGCAAAGAGAACATGCATCCCATAAATAGCTGAAACTATACCTTGTCCAGTACCCAACTCGTTATCGAATTGATTCTTACATCGAGCATCATTAACTGGAAATAAGGGTACTTTCAAAAACCCTTGCTTATCCATAGCTTTGAATCTTTTAACTCCAGTTGTAGTTTCTTCTTGACAAGCAATAATTACACCTGAGTTAATAAGTTCTGCATATTCTTGGTGAGCGGTCACAATCATATCTGCACCATCGTCTATTAAGATGTTTGGCTTTGCATCAAGACATTGTCTAATACACCAATAAAATTCCTCATCAGTATTACCATGCCAAGCAAATACATTTATTCCTTCCGTTATCAAGGCGGCTGCTACATCATCTTGGGTTGATAATGGATTACTACCACAAAGATATACTTCTGCTCCACCAGCTTTAAGTGTTCTTGCCAGGTTCCCCGTTTCCTTTGTCACATGGAGACATCCTGCAATGATAATTCCCTTCAATGGTTTTTCTTTTTCAAACCTTTCTCGAATCACTTTAGCTGTGACTGGCATTTTACTCTCAGCAATATATAAGGCTTCTTTTCCTTTTTCAGCGAGTTTCTCATCTGCGATTTTAAAATTAACCAATTATGATCACATTTATGTAAATTTATTTAGTAAGATTATTTAATTTTGATTAGATTATAAAGGTATTTTTAAGCAATTGTGTAATAATATTATTATATATTACATAAATGATTAATATAATATGGTTATTAGGTTGAATGAAGTATTAAACAATTTAAATTTAGAGCATAAGTTAATCAAAGATTTAAATTTAAGTTCAAAACCAAATTTCTCTATTATTGCAAAGACCTTAGGTATATCAAGAAAGACTTTTTTAAGTTTATTTAAGGAGATAAGGAACAAAAAATTGATTAATAATTTCTCAATTAATATTAATCCCAACATTCAACCAAACTTAAAATATGTTTTTTTGGAAATTAAAACAAATCCTAAAGAACCTCAAATAGTAAATGAATTATTGAAGATTCCACAATTAACCATGCTTGATGGAATTTTTGGCGAATATTCTTTAATGGCTTTATTTATATTTAAGACTTCTGAAGAGTATTATACAGTTCTTAATAACCTTGATCAGGTAATGGCGTTATCTTATTTTAAAAAATATCAACTTCTTGAAACTATAAAAACCTTTAAAATAAATGGAGTCGAATTATCGAACAAACCTGTATCAAAATCATTACAGCTTGACGAAATCGATTATGTAATTCTTAAAATTTTAAACCAAGAACAAGGGTATAAATTACTATCTACCTATGAGATAAAAAACATACTAAAGAACAAATATAAAATAATAATCTCTCAACCTACCGTTTCACTTCGAATAAAGGCCCTTAGATCAAATAACATTATTCTAAATTATGCTATAAACTTTAATCCTAAAAAAATTGGCTTCTTCGGAAAGTTTATAATAAAAATAAAACCAGCAGATACATCAAAATATGATGACCTTGCGTTAGAATTAGAAAAAAGAGAGGAAATAACACATTTATTTAGAATTGGGGAAGAATACGGTTTATTAGCGATCATAAGAGTTAAAAAAATTGAAGATTACAGATTTTTCATAATGAGTCTATATGAATCAAGAGAAATTGAAGACACATATACCAATTTTGTTCTGGATGAACATATTATTTTTACAAATTTTTTATATTAATTTTGTTTTAATTGCTAAAAAACTAATCCAATATTCTCCTTCTGTTTATATTTACTCATGAATAACTTTATTTTAATTCGAAAAAATTGTTTTATATATAAATCTGATCTAAATCAGGGTAGTCATGAAAGAAAACATTGTCTTTAAAGACCTTTTTGAGTTTATTGATGATGAGAGATCACATAAAATAGCGGTTTTAGATATCGAGACTACTGGATTAAAGCCAGATAATGGACTTATTGTTGAGATCGGAATTGTTGAGCTTGATTTAAAGACGGGCGCTACGAAAATTCTTTTTGAATCAATAATAAAGGAAGCAGGGTTTGAATCCTGATTTAGTTGAATTAAAAGAAAAGGTTCAAGAGATTCTTAATAGGTATCACTTAACTGCTTATAATAAACCTTTTGATTTCAGCTTTTTAGAGTCTAGGGGATTTCTAATAAAAAAACAATTACCTGATATAATGGAAGCCGCAAAGAATGTTTGTAAGATTGTGAAATTTAATGGTGAATATAAAAATCCGAATTTTCAAGAAGCTTGGGAGTATTTTTTCCCAGAAAGTAATTATATTGAAAAACATAGGGCGGTAGATGACGCTTTACACGAGGCCATCGTACTATACGAAATGTATCAGAAGGGTAATTTTAAAGCCAACTTTTATTAAATCAATAATTGATTAGTTTTACTTTTTCTCTTCTTTAGGATTTTAACTTAAAATAAATTAAATAATATTTAGAAATTCAAAAAGAAATAATTTAATTATTTTGGGAAAATACCTTTAATTGTAAATTATGAGTTATTTCTATGAAGTTTTATCTAAACAAGCAGGTTATTCACGAATAGGACGTATGATTTTATCAAAAGAACCTAAGTTATACATTAGTACTCCTGAAATTGTTATCCCCATGAAAAGAACATTAATGAATCATCTTGGATTTCTTGAAGAAGTTCAAGAACATAAAATTTTTCTCATTACTAAAGAAATCTATCTAAAAATTGGTTTCTTAAGAGAAAAATTTAGAGGAACTGGCTTTCTTTTCACACATTATGGTACGATTACCAAATTTAATGAAATCTTAGAAAGAAATATTGAGAAAATTTCACAAAATCATGTTATATGTTTAATTCCCTTTAATGTGCCAAATACAATAATAGGTAAAGATTTTGCAGTAAATGAGATTAATAATTATTTAAAACGGGTAAAAGAAATTTTTTCCAAGCATTCAAATATATTATTTGGTTTATCCATCCGAATATTCGATTATCCTGAATTAATTGAACTTTATAGTTCATTTCTTAAGGAACATTCAAATATAAAAATCTTAAATCTGCTTGATTTGTTTGATAATTTTGTAAAATATAGAAAAATCTTGGACACAATTGTAAAGATAAAATCTAACTTGGATAACAATTCTGTACTCATGGCTTCTGGGAAAATAGTTCCAAGTCAATATCCTTTTCTTATTTATTTAGGAATTGATTTAATTAATGCAAGTTACATGCTCTATTTATCTTCAGAAAATTTCTATGATACTACTGAATACTTGCTTCCCATTTATAAAGTAAATGATTTTCCTTGCTCTTGTTTTGCCTGTAAGAGTGACCTCAAAAAAATTAAACAAGAAAAATATTCTGGTGAGAAATTAGAATTATTATGTTTACACAACATAATATCTGCAAAAAATTTTGTAAATAAGGTTAAACAATATCTTAGAACAGAGGATTTTCGAAATTTTCTTGAGAAAGCAGTTTTAAATGACTTAAATCTCATTTCAGCACTAAAAATCTTAGATCGTAATTATTACAATATTTTGAAATATGAAACACCCATTACTCAACAGAACAAAATAATAAAGTGTATTGGAGTTTCATCATATCATCGTCCTGACTTTAGAGAATTTAGAGAGAGATTGATTAACACTTTTACTCCTGAATCTTGGACAAGATTAATAATAATATATCCCTGTTCCTCAAAAAAACCTTATTCTGAATCAAAGTCTCATAAAGCGTTTCAGAAAGTAATGCGAAAATTTCCAGAGTTTCCAGATTTCCAAGAAATAATACTTACTTCTCCACTTGGTGCTATTCCAAGGCAATTTGAGAATGTTTATCCAGTTAGTTCTTATGATATATCTGTAACAGGTTTTTGGGATACAGAAGAGGTAAATATCACTGCGAATATGCTCCTAAAAATCTTACAAAAATATAATACCGAAATTCCTATTATTTGTCACTTGAAAGGAAAGGGTTATCAAAGGGTAATAAAAAAGGTTAGTAAATCATTAGATCATGATATATATTTTACAGAAGCTAAAGAAGGTCTAATTACCAAAGATAGTTTGAATAGCTTATACAATAAGATAAAAGAATTAAAGGATAAATATCATCCAAAAGAGAGCTTGTCTGCGAATGACCCAAACCATAAAACATGGAATCGAAAATTAATAAAAATCTTAGATTATCAATTTGGTGCAGGAACGGGAATGATGCTAATTAATAATAATATCAAAATTAAAAAAGATAATAAAGGTAATAAATTAGAAATTTCAGATAGCAGGAGTAAAGAGGTTATAGGACATTTTTATTTTGATTCTGGTCAAATAAAACTTACTTTGGACGGCGCGAAAAGATTATTTCCTCTTTCGAAAATCGAAAAACAACTTGTCTTTGATGGGGATGTTATTAAAGGAAGTACTCTTTTTCGTCCAGGTATTATTGAATATTCTACCGATCTTAAGCCAAAAGATATAGTATTAATATTGAATAAAAAAAAAGAAAATGTAATAGGTTTAGGGCAATTGATAATAGGTAAAAATAATATTAAAAATTCAAATTCGGGTAAAGTAGCTGAAATCTATGAAAAATTATGAAAAAGTAAAATCATTAAAGGATCGGATAAAATTACTTCGCTCAAACACTATCCAGAAGATATTAAAGTCAAATCCTAAAAAAATAGACCACCCTATTAGTTTTTGGATAAAAGAAGACCGTTTGAGGAACGAGAAAGGAAAAGAGTTTACAATAATTTTAAGAACAAGAGGTTGTAGCTGGGCCTTAGGAGATAATGGAGGCTGTTCAATGTGTGGATATCTTCAAGATTCTTATATGAATAAGGTTGAGGATAAATATATAATCCAACAATTTGATTATGCTTTTCAAAAAAAGATTGAAGAAATTTCAAACTCTAAGGAAAATTTTTCGATAAAATTGTATAATTCTGGAAGCTTTTTGGATGATGATGAAATTTCCGAGGAAGCCCGTTATAAAATCTTTAAAAAGATTGCTGAAGTACCAAATATTACTGAAATTGTAATTGAATCTCGAGTGGAATACATTGAAGAGTTTAAAATAAAGCAATTAACCCGAATTTTAAAAGAGAAGTATCTTGAGATTGCAATTGGTTTAGAATCTACTGATGATTATATTAGAAATAATTATATTAACAAAGGATTAGTTTTTCAAGATTTTATTAATTCAATAAAATTATTGAAATCATGTAATGTTGGCATAAGAGTTTATCTTCTATTAAAACCTCCTTTTTTAAATGAACAGGCAGCAATTGATGATTGTATAAAGTCAATCAACGAGCTGATAGATTTAAAAGTTAATACTATCTCTATAAATCCGGTGAATATTCAGAAAGATTCCTTAGTTGAATATTTATGGCGTCAAAATAGATATAGACCGCCATGGTTTTATTCATTATTTAAAGTTTTAAGGGAAATATTGAAGACACATTCAAATCTAAATTCAATAAGATTGATTTCTGATCCTTCTGGAGCAGGCACTAAACGAGGAATACACAATTGCTTAAAAAAAGAATGCAACAACCTAATGATAAATGTTCTTAAAGATTTTGTTTTAAATCAGGATGCCAAACTCATTTTAGATAAAGAAAATTATAGCCAATGTGACTGTTTAATCAAATATCGCCTTCAAAAAGACCATATCTTAATATAAGATTAAAGTTAGATTCACTTCTAAGTTTTTTTTCTTTAATGTAAATCAAAGTTAAAGAAAAACAATATTTAAATATAAGGGTACAATGTTCTATTTTATATTTTATAAATTTTAGGGTCGTTTATTGCAAAAATATATTAAGCTTAATCTATTTTATATTGGAACTTCAAAGAAACATCTTATTTTTCGAGCAAAGAAATTAAATAAGAATTTAGCATTTAATATAATCCATAAACGTGTATTCACAGAGCAATATGAAGAGATTGGGTATATTAAAGAAATCTTTGGTCCGGTAAATTTGCCCTTTGTATCGATAAAATTAACACCTAATCAAACTTTTGACCCGAATTCTAAAATTTATGCTAAATTGCGTTAAATTAAATTAATAGTTTATAATTAGGTGAAAAATATTTCAAGTAAATATCCAGTAAATGCTGTATTTGAAGAAAAACTTAATTCTCAGGGAACTAATTGTATAGAATGTGGAAATAACTTAATTGAATGTGAACATAGAGGATTAATAGTATGTGAACAATGTGGACTAGTTCACGCAGAAAAGCATATTGATCACGGTCCCGAATGGAGAGCGTTCAATGCTGATCAGAAAAAGAAGAGAACAAGGACAGGAGCACCTATGACATATATGATCCACGATAAAGGATTAAGTACTATGATTGATTGGAAAAATAGAGACATTTTTGGTAAAGAAATTTCTGCAAAAATTCGAGGGCAGATCTATCGATTAAGAAAATGGCAAAGTCGAATTAGAGTTTCAGATGCCACAGAGCGAAATCTTACCTTTGCATTAAGTGAATTGGACAGAATGGCATCGAATTTAGATTTACAAAAAAGTCTTCGCGAATGTGCCGCCAAAATATATAGAGACGCTGTTGAAGCTCATCTTATCCGTGGTCGCAGCATTGAGGGTGTGTCCGCCGCCTCACTTTATGCTGCTTGTAGAATGTATAAGGTTCCAAGAACTTTGAATGAAATTGCTGAAGTTGCTAGAGTTGATAAGAAAGAGATTGGAAGGAGTTTCAGATTTATCTCAAATGAGCTATATTTGAGTTTAAATCCAACAAAACCATTAGATTTCTTGTCAAGATTCGTTTCAGAGTTAGAGTTGAGTTCAGAATGTCATAAATCAGCAAAAAAGATTATTAAAATTGCTGAATCAAAAGGACTAACTTCAGGTAGAGGACCAACAGGTGTATGCGCTGCAGCAATATATGCTGCAAGTATTTTAACAAAAGAAAGACGAACACAAAGAAAGATTGCGCAAATATCTCAAGTCACCGAAGTAACTGTGAGAAACCGGTTTAGTGAATTAATCGAGAATTTAGATTTAGGAATAAATCTCAAGAAGAAATAATATTTCTTATTCTTTATTATTAAATTTCATCATTTTTTGCGATAATATCACGATAATATATTGTTTAATTTTTACATTTTTTCATTAGTTTTCTAAGAGCAATTTATTTTTGGTAGGTCTTTTTATATGAAACAAGAAAATGATAAGTTAATAAACCAGACTGAAGTAAATTATTTCTTATTTCGAATAAAAAAAAATTTTCCGAATTTTGTTGCTGGAGTCATTACTGATAGAAATGGTTTTCCAATTGGCTCTGAAATATCAAAGCGATTATGGATACACGAAAATAGATTAGCTTTATGGGCGGTTTCAAAAAGTAAGGAGAATAAGGATTTAATTAATGATCCAAACCTAATCCAATTAAAGTTTGATATTGATAAAGCAAAAAGATATAAATTATTCATATTACTCGAAAGGAATGGAAATGGTAGTATTAAAAATGGGATGAAACCACTCAAAGAAATTATAAAAACACAAGAATTATTTTGATGTATGCCCCTTTTCTTTAACCGTCTTGTTTTTATGTGAAATAAATTTTTAAAGATTAAATTTCATTTGTATAGTATATTAATAACGGAAATACTAGAGTGTGCTTTATATAACTCTAAATAAATTCTAAAATGATTTAGCTAATTCGAAAAAAGGTTGAAATAAGTGAATTATTCTGAAGATGAACGTCAACTTAAGTTAATCTTAAAGGAGATAATTAATAGTACGGCAGGATTAAAATACGCAATAATCATAGACGATACTGGAATAACAGTAATGAGTGAGTCAAAATTTAAATTTGATGATACCTCCGTTGAGAAAATAGGGGCTATAGGAGGTGCTGTATTTACCGCAGGAGATGAACAAGGATATATTCTCGGTTATGGTAATATTACGCTCCAAATTACAGAATACGACAAAGGAATGTTATTTTCTATTAAAATAGGGAAAGGGGTTTTATGCATCGCTACCGACAAAAAGGTACAAATTGGATATATTACAGCGATTATGAAACGTTATGCTAAAAATCTCTCTTCCATACTAAATAGATATTTAAAAACCGATCAGGGAGAAATCAATAAAGAATTAAAAGAACTATTTAATTCAGATTCTATAAGTCTTTTATAGAAAATATCAGCATATATTGTAGCCTGAAAACACTAACCTTTTTTGTCATTTTAAGGTAATACCTTTAAAATCGAAAAAATTCTCTCGTGTTAGGCAATAATTTCTATGCCTTTTTGGGAACATAATCATGTCTTCTGCGTGGGTACTGACTCAAACTTCATCGTTAGGGTGTTTACCCTTACTAGGTTAAGAGCCCATTTTATCAGAATATATTGACTATTTAAATTCAGGATGTAAGCATTTTTTTGCGCATATACTCATGTATTCATATATGTCCTCGAGAAATGCCTTTATTCCTTCATTATTTTCCCAATAGAATTAAAGAATTACTAGGTTATTAATTTTATTTGGTGAACTACAAAAGCAATATATATAAGAGATTTAATTAACTATTAATGCCTCTGCAACTGAAAAAGCTGCTTTAATAGGATATTTATTTAGAAATGTTATGAACTAATAGTTAAAAAGTTAAAGATAAAAGAAAAAAAAAATTTTTATTATTTATTTCCATATTTTTTGAATAATATAATCCCAAGAAGCACAATAACTACACTTACAATGGAGATAAAGGCAAAATCAATTAAAATATTAGAAGCCATAAGAGAACTTCCACCAAATATTGATTTTAACGCATCAGTTGCATAATAGCTTGGGAGTATCATTGCTATCGGACGTGTGGTGCTTGTGATTGGAATAAATGTCCCAAAAAACATTTGGGGTAAGATGAAGATAAATGATAAACCAGTTGCTACACCGGAACTTTTTGATATGGTTGCGGTAATTAATCCTAACCCAACAGAGCTAAGCGAGAAAATTGCCATTAGTAGAATTGCTAAAAGTATACCAAAAATATTGGTATTTACACTGAATCCAAAAAACTGGGCTAAAATGAAAACAATCAATACTTGCAGCATCGAAATTATCATGTTTGCAATAATTTGACTTCCCATAAATTCAGAAGCCTTCATTGGAGTAATAGCTAATCTCCTTAATAATCCTTGTTCTCTTGCATCGGAAAATGCTTGTGCTACGATCATTATAATGAAAATGCACGCATAAGCAAATAGGCCAGGTGCCATTGTATTAAATGACATTCCTAATTCTGGATCGCTAAAGGCAAATCCAAAAATTATTGTTAAAACGGCTGGAAAGAGAAACATTAAGAACACATAAGCAGGTTCTCTAATTATCTTCTTTAATTCCATTTTCAATAAAGCAAAAAGTTTTTGTATATCCATTTACATCCCCTCCATGATTCTTCTTCCTGTAATTTTCATAAATACACCTTCTAAATTATCTGATTCATATTTCTTCATCAAATCTTTTGGTGAACCAATATCTAATAATTCACCATAATCGATAATAGCGACTCTATCGCAAAGAGCTTGAGCCTCTTCAATATAATGAGTAGTCAATAAAACAGTTCTTCGTTCATTTTTAAAGTTACCAATGAATTCCCACGTCCTTCTTCGAGCACGGGGATCCATTCCAACTGTTGGTTCATCCAAGAAAGTTATCTTGGGACTGTTTATAATTGAAATTATTAAATTCAATTGACTTAGCATTCCACCACTATATCCTTTTGTTTTACGCTTACTTGCATTAGAAAAATCTAATTTGCTAATAAGTTCATCAGCTCTCTTTTTTAAATCTTCTTTAGGCATTGAATAAAGACTTCCAAATAGTTCTATATTTTCTCTACCAGTTAAAAATTTGAATACTGCATGCTCTTGTGGACACACGCCTATCAATTCTTTTACATCTGAAAGATTTTCACGAATATCGTAGCCGTAGATAGATGCAGTTCCATCCGTAGGTTTAATTAACCCTATTAACATATTAATTGTGGTGGTTTTTCCAGCACCATTTGGGCCTAATAATCCGAAAATCTCTCCGGATTTAATGTTAAATGAGATTCCATCAACTGCTTTCACGTCTTCAAAGCCTTTCTTTCCCTTGAAATATTTTTTTAAACCCCTTACTTCAATAGCTAATTCATCATCAGGATTAATAATATTTTCTGGTTTTTGATATTGTTTTAATTTTGATTTTGTTTCAGCCATAATAATTCACTTTTTTGTTTTAATTATTTTTATTTTTAAGTTTATATAAGACATTCTTAGTCCAATTTTTAATGTTGAAATAGGTAATATCGTTTATATTTTTAACCATAACCATCCTTCAGAATAAATGGTAAAAATTAATAAGGAAATAGGCATTTTTTATCCCACTTGGATGATAAAATTTACATAAATTTAGATTTTAATCTTAAAGCTAGAATATAAAATGGATTCAAGGTGGTAAATAGGATTTTTATAGGTTTTTTTTTTAATGAAAAATTTAAAATTAATACCTAAAATTCACCTTAAAGTATTAAAATTGTCCACTTCCTATACTTCAGTTTGATCTGATTTCTCTAACTTTACCTTCTAGATAGAAATTTATCCATGTAGGAAAATTCTCTCCTTCTAGCAACACCAGCACCTTAATAGATTCAAAAATAGTGTCTATTAATAATTGATTTTCAATCTCTTGAAGTTGTTTCATAGATTGGAACCATACACATAATAGTTTCATATTAGGTAAATTGCTAAACTCCCATAAGAAGACAAAATTAGCCCCAAATTTTTTTCGCAAATTTTCTGTTAAGTTTAAATCTACGGGGTTTAATAGAGGATCTAGGTTTAATATAATAAAAGATAAGGTTTCTCCAGTTTTATCGGGATACCAATCAATTGTGAATATTATAAGATTTTTTTCAATTAACATATCTAAATGTCTTCTGATTGTTTTAACATTTAACCCTAATTCACCCGCAATATCTACAACTGTCTTACGTGAGTTATCTTTTAATGAATTGATAATTAAATAATCTAAACTATCAACTTTAGTCCTTTCAATGTCGGTTAGAGTGGTTGACTGTTCTTGTTTTTCTAAACCAACAATAAGATCATCAATTTCTCCGATACTGCGAACAAAAGAAACTAAAGAGTCTAATTCATTCAAATTTCGTATATAGGCATGGATGAAAAAGATATTACCACTTGCTCGCGCTACATTGTATATAAATTCATTTTCTCCTAGTTTACTAATCAAATCTTTAACGTTTGAACTCTTAGGTGTTCCAAACATAATCACATTTACAACATTAGAAAAAAAGTAAATCGATAATCGAGTTTTAAAATTTTGAATTACACCTAACTCTACTAAAGATTTTACTCTCTTATGGATGGAATTAACACTCATACTAAACATCTTAGATAGATCCTTAAATGAGATTCTTGAATTGCCCATCAAGATCATAGAAAGAGTGAAATCTATATCATCCATAGTTAATTCAAATTTCAAGAATATTGAAGAATTATTATTATATTATATCTAAGTTTTTATTATAAAGTTATTGTGATAAATAAAATTAATAACTAAAATCTAAGTCTTTTTCATGCATTTAGTCTTTTTTGTTAAATCTGCAACTGTGGACATTGAAAAGTTTAATATTAAAGATATAACAGGCTCTTCCGGGAGATTAGATGTGATATCTAGGTGTATCCTATCTGCGCTTATTGGTGAAGAGGGTTTGGAAAATAATGTTCAAATCTGGATTTTTTTAGATAAATATGGAACCTTTATTTTTGATTCTAATGGTTTTGATAAAAATACTTTTCCCGTTTCGGAAATAAAACTTTCAAATTATTTTGTTAATTTAATTTTAGATAAAAAGGAGAATAGAAGAATAGAAGATAATCCCCTCAATACCGTAAAGTATATTCAATCGAATTTCTTTGAAGAAGTAAAAAGATTTAAGAAAAAATGGTATAAGATAGTAGTGTTAACTGAAAACGGGATTCATTTCGAGGAAATCTTCTTGAATATTCTTAAGGATGATAATTTACTGTTTATTGTTGGAGATCAAACAGGAGAGATAGTAAACAATATTGAATTACAAGATCAAAGTGTTATAAATATGAGCTTAGGAAAGAAATCATATTTAGCTTCTTCTGTTATCCGTCTTATCAAACTTAATTTAAACTTATTAATATCATAAATTTTTTATTAAAAAAAAGTGTTTAATTCATATCATCGCTAGAAAAGGTTAAGAGCTTAAAATTTGAGTAATAACAAAAACTATTTAACTAAAAGAGAAAATCAGAGAAGAATCTTAAATAGATTCATAGATCGTCCCGTAAAATATCTGGTTAAGCATAAAATCAGTCCTGATACGTTATCTTACATAGGCTTTTTATTTTCACTAGCAACAGCGATTTGTATTACTTTCGATGGATTACATTTTCCATTTGTTATAGCTTGGATTACTCCACTTTTATTATTTTGGGCAGGAGCCTTGGATGTATTTGATGGGGAAGTTGCTCGTAGAACCAACGCAAACTCAATGGTAGGTGCTTTCTTAGATTCTAATTTAGACAGACTTTCTGATGCAATCTTGATCATCTCGTTAATATTGGGAAACTATATTAATTATCTTTTAGGATCAATAATTTTATTCCTAGTAATTATGATTTCATATATTAGAGCTAAAGCAGAAAACCAAGGGATTGATATGAGGGGAGTTGGCATGATGGAGCGTGGAGAACGTCTTATTATCTTGTGGTTCGGATTTATTGCAGAAATTGAGCTCTATTTTTTTACAAATCTTATTTTTGGGACACCCTTTAAATGGTTTTTTCCCATCTTCATTTCAATCTTCACTTTACTATTAGCCTTAACAGTAATACAAAGATTGGTTTTTTCCTTTAGAGCATTACGTAAATTAGATAATCAAAATAAGAGCTTGTATTAATTTATAAGAATTTTTTAGAATTTATTGATTTAAAGCGATAAAGAATAAATTTTTTAAGGTTTGTACAATTCAAAGATCTATAATTTAGATAATATAACTTAAATTAAGGCTGATTTTCATTCCAAAAAAAAGGAGAAGCGGTGGAAAAAGCGGTTCAAGTAAGGGACAATATAGAACTGTTCAATGCACCAACTGTGGACGATTTGTTCCACGAAGCAAAGCAAAAGCTGTAACAAGAAGAGTATCTTTAGTTGATGGGAGAATGTTTGCGGAACTAAAAAAAGCAGGTACTATTATTCAAACTCCAAGCAAAACGGCTTATTATTGCATTAGCTGTGCTGTGCATAGCCATCAAATATCCCAGCGTGATAAAAACCTTAGAAAGGAATAACCTATAAGTTTAAGGTTTTAAAGAAAGAAGGAAGTGAATAGATAACTTCACAATCGTTTTTTGAGCTTACTTCGATCATTGCTCTTATTAAGTAAGTATCCCTAAGTTGTTCACTTGGATTGTAAATTTTAACTTTAGATGAGGGTTTCAACTTTAATGTGTAATTCTCTGCAATTCCCGTCATGTTTTCATCAGAAGTTAATCTAATGCCTAATAAACCGAGTTCATAATGCGATACAATAAAAAGATATTCATTTTCTTTCTTTTGGTTTACTTTTTCAAAATGAACAACTTCCAAATAGTCATTCTGTAATTCTTTTGGAAGTTTAATAAAGGGAATTATCTTTTTTTTACCAGATATGTATGGAAAAGGTGTATAAAACAAAATATTGAAACTAGAGATTTTCTTGATTTGTTCATTATATTTCTCAACATCCTTGACTGAATAAGCTTTATCTAATAATACATCTAATTTATCTACAATTAAATCTTCAGCACTGTAGCCATTTAAAACGGTTGCTATATACGCACGTTTTAATTTTTCAATTAAAATATCACTCCGAATTTGTAATTTGTAATCAATACTGATTTCTAAAGCCTCATTATAGAGATTTGCGGCTAATTGAGAATGACCTAATGCTAAAAAATAATCACCAAGTTCACTAAAGACAATTATTGCATCCAAAAAATTCTCTTCAAAATCAATACCAGATACTTCTTCCATAATAGAGATCGCTGCATCTCTATCTTTTCCTTCAATATACAATGCGATTGATTTACCAATCATAGATTTTAATTTAAGATTCTGATCATGGTATATCTCAGCTAATTCTTCAGTAAAATTATAAGACATTATAGCATTCTCATATAATCCATGGAACAGAAGAATTAAAGCTTTCACATAATTTAATGTTAGACAAGTTTGATGATTATGGATTATCGTGGAAAAAAGTGCAGCACGTTCTAATGAATTTATAGCAGAGCTTATTCTTCCAAGAGAAACTAAGATAAAGGCTCGGAGAAATTCCATCTTAGAAATCTCACTACAGATTAGCTGTTCTATTATTTCATAATCTTTACCATTTTTTAATTGTCCTGCTGCTACCTGTAATAGGGAAATTAGAAATCCGTTTCCCTTCTTTAGATACTTCGCTGCTTCTTGGGACTCATTTTTTATAATAGCATCACGAGATCTTTTCACATATTCTCTTGATATTTTTAGATTTTCCAAAAAGTTAATTGTATCAGAAATTAAATCCATTTCACTTGAAGGAATTGGATGATTTTCAATATATTTTTCTGCAACCGCAATCTCCTTTTCATATTTACTTACTCCTATTTGAAATTTAACCTCGCCCGATCTTTTATCAATATAATGGGCATCTTGAGTTAATATTGAGCTCTCTGTTACTGAAACGGCCCTTTCTATTAACCATGTTATTTTTTCTTCAGCAGGATACATTTTAGACCTTTCAATCATATAAGAAAGGGTATAATTCAGGGAACGTTTCCATATATTTTTAAAGTAAGACCTCATTTGTTTATTGGATATTGTCCTCTGAATTTTTAGCAAGAAGCTAGAAAGTGAGAGATTATTAAGTTTATTTCTAAATACTAAGTTTGAATTTTTTACTAGTTTAAAATCATCAGAAACTAGATGTACCTCTCGATTTTCAGTGTTATCGATTAACTCTTTCGCTAATGACAATAATGACAAATCAGGATCTTGCGCTGGAAAACGTATTCCGTAGTAATTTAACTCTTCTTTAATCTCTAATATCTGAGAAGGTTCTATTTGTTTAATAACAATAAATTCTTTAAATTTATCCCTAAACAAAGCTGGAGCTTTAATTTCATTGAAAACCATATCACTAATATAATATTCAAATCCTAAATCTTTTGCTGCGACATTTAAATTTTCTAAAATATTTTTAGCTTTAATAGAATTCATACAAATGAAAAAATTAGCATCAAAAATTATTTTCTCCTTAATCTTAGACATCTCTAGTCGAGAATTTTTCAGTTTTTCCTAAAGTTAATTAAATTATAAATTAATTATATTAAATCCTTAGTATTATATACAAATTTAAAAAATCTTAAAATGAAAATCATTAATTTAATAGGTTTCTCAGGGAGCGGTAAGACTAGTTTTATAATTAATGCAATAAAGCTATTAAGGACAAATCTAAATTATGAAATTGCTTGTATTAAAAATGTTCACCAGCACAAGATTGATGAGGAAGGAAAAGATTCATTTGAGTTTACAAAAGCCGGAGCTAGGTATTCAGTAATAAAGAACCAATTCAATGAGCATGCGTTTTATATTAAAAGTAAGCTTGATGTTAAAACAATCATAGAATGGATCAAAAAGGGTCCTTCAAGAGTCGATCTGATATTCTTAGAAGGTTTTAGAGATATAGATTATCCCACAGTTTTATGTGTAAGGGATTATAAAGAAATTGAACATCAATTATCAGATAAAGTTAAAATGATTTCATGGATTCTTCCTTCAAAGGATCAGTCCCCAAAGGAATATAATGGAATACCTTTGATGGATATAAGCAAAAATTTTAATGATTTCCTTAAAATTTTTGAAATCATTTAAAGCTCACCTTAATAGGAATAAATAACATTATTTTTCCCAAAATGGTGCGATTTCTTTGCATACAAATTTAATCTCCTTAATAAGTTGTTTATCTGAGACGCCCTCTAGTATATGTGAGCTCAATTGTTCATAAATCTCGATATTATTTTTACAATCTTTAATAAGATTACGTATATCAATTATAAATTTATTTATTGGGACAATAATCTCATCTAAAATCCATTCTTCAAAAATTCGCTGATCAGAATAAGATTGAAAATTATAGGTAATTACGAAACGGACAATATCGGAATATCTATAGAATGAGCTCGTAGGTAAGTCTACTTTATATTGTTTTAAGTCGCTTATCAACTCTTCTTTATTTAAAGTGATGATATAATCTGGCCATAAATCATCCGAGAGATTTAAATCTTGAAAAATAAATAATTCTAATACTCTTAATGCGATGTTTTTACCAATATATCTGCTTCTTGGGTCAATAAAATTCTTAGAAGCTTGATCAGGTCGTTTTCTGAGAAAAATTTTATCTATCAGAATATATAACATCCGACAAATATGATCTACTATTGTTTTAAATGTTAAAAGTTCATTATCAGGATCTCTAGATAACTTATTGTTTTCACGTTCAATTAATCTATTAAGATTAATATTAAGGCTTCTAAGAAATGTTTTGAAAAAATTATAATTGATTTGAGCGATATCCTTTTTGAAAATAAGGTTAAAAAAGATATCTGGATTTTCAATATTAGTTAAGATGGAAAAATAATTTAAGAATTTTTGAATCTCCTTGATACTATTAGCATCAATCGGATGATCTAAAACCTCATTTAGCTTATTCAGTTTACTTTGAAACTTTTCGGGCAAAAACAATAAATCTCCTACTTCTAATGCCTCTAAACTTCCAGATCCAAAATAATATTTTGTGTGAAGTAAAAATAGATTCAATTGAGCTTTTTCAGAAGGAAGATTATTTGCTTGAAAAGTAGAATATAAAGTTGATTTTCTATCAAGGAAGTCAAATAATTTTAAAAGTGAGTTACGCTTATCATCAGAATAATTAAGATTTTTTAAAAATTCATCTCTTACAATATCAAATTTAGAAAAAACTGAATCTTCCACTCGAGAACACACGAAATTCATGAAGTCTAGAAGAGGGGAGAAATTTTCAAGTAAATTACATTTTTTATAAAAGTAATATAATAAGTCAACCAACCTGTCCTTTGCTAAGGGATATGCTTGATTTGCGATCTCATAAAGTTTTTCCCTCCCTTTTAATAATCTTTCAAAATAATCTTCTGGAATCTCTTTTATATGTCTTAGAAAGTAATATAAAAACATTAAGTAATAATTTTCAAATACATCATCATTACTATTCTTGATAACAATTAAAAAGTGAAAATTATTTTTTGCTTGTCCATTCTTAATGACTGCTCCATCCAACACAATTAAGAACTTTTCTCCTAAAATTTTCCTTAATATTACTCCCAATATTGAAATTATTAGATAGAAGTAACCAAAAGGAGTAGTAATTCCATTCCCACCAGCAAAATCGTTAAATTTACTTGCAAAGTGATCGAAAGAACTTTATTCTTTAGAATATAATAAATAAGTATATTCCAAAAACAAATTTTCTTCAGATACTTTTTCTTTTAAATTTAGTTGTAAAGATTTCTTATCTAATCCACAAAACAAATCTAAATATGTTTTAAAATATTTATGAAAAAATTGATAGAAAAAGGTTGAATAAGTTTTTTTAATAATTCTATCTAGATTCTTTTGTTTAAAATCTTCCCAATCTCGTTTAATATCTTCTCTAAATTGAATATATTCTAGTTCTTTTTCTTGTAAAATTTCATAAAACATACTGGAATTCATTTTTAAGGTTAAATTGTTTCCCTTAACATTCTCTCCAATAGATTTCAGTATTGCTTCTAATTTTTCTACCAAGGTTTCTCAAATTTGAATTTAGTAATTTTTATACTATCGATTTTTAAAAAACCAACCCTTTAAAGCAACTCCCAATATAAGATAGAATAAAATTTCAAAAATAAAAATATTAGCAAAACAAAAAAATTTATGCAAATTTTTCTGATTTGTAAAAATGTGATTTATATTTGAATTAATCTTAGAAAATTTTTGTAATCTCATCTCTCTCAGAATATTTTAGTAACTTAATTTTACCTTGTTTACTTTTTATCTTTAAGCCTTCCTTATTCGATTTAAATTCTCCTACTTTCTCTGCATATATTTCATTTTTTTTGAGAAATTCAATTAATTCATTAGTAAATTCCTGTTCAATTGCAATCAATAAAGAACCTGAAGATATTGTATTTAAAGGGTCTAAATTGAAGACTTTACTCAATTCCATTGGCTCTGGGAGAATTTTAATATTTTTTTCATCAATTAAAACTCCTGTTTCTGAAGCTAAAGCCATCTCTGCTATTCCAGTAGCAAAACCTCCCTCTGTAGGATCATGCATTGCTTTTATGACAAAATTCTTATTTGCTAAAACTGCTTCTTTATAAATGCTAATACCAGGTTTGAAGAGATAATCTTTACATTTATCAATAAATTCGTCTGAATATCCTTTTTTTCTTAAGAATTCTCCTTTTTCCCGGCCTATTATTGAAACCCCTTCAATAAATAAACCCTTTGTTAAAATTATATCATTTCCGGGTTCTGCTCCTGAAGTTAATACTAATTTTTCCTTTTCAACTTCTCCTAGGAGAGAACCAACAATTATAGGGCGATCAAGGTTGGAAGTAACCTCTGTATGTCCTCCTATTACAGTGATATGCATTTGTTCACAAGTATCGTGAATATCCCTAAATATCGTCTCGATTAATTCTGCGTTTGTTTTTTTTTCTGGTAATAATATGGTTGATTGAAACCATTTTGGAGATGCTCCTGTACAAACTATATCATTAACATTTATGTTTACAACATAATATCCGATAGCATCTGTTGCGAATGTAATAGGATCTGTCTTAGCTACAAGATACTTATCCCCAATGTCTATTACTGCAGCATCTTCTCCCAGTTTAGAACCCATAATCACTCTATTATCGTCAATCTCAGTATTTGATACAAAATTTTTCAACAATTTAAGTAGAACTTGATGTTTCAATTTCCCTATTTGAAATTTATTCTGAGATCCGCTCATTTGCTTGTCAATATATTTAGAGCTATAAATTATTTAAATTTTGAATAATTTTAGAAATAAGTTTTTTTGAACTTTCTTTAGGTTTATGATTGCTATTGACTAGTAATAATGCTGTTATTAAATTATAACTTTTATTTCCTAAGCTAAATAAATTTATATGGTTTGAACCTTCTAATTATGTATAGAATAACTAAATAAAATAGAAAAATCACATTTACTAAACGAGTTGAGATCATTGGGCTTCGGTAAGGCGTTTGGTTTTAGTTTACTTGCTTATATTGGCCTTAATTTTCTGTTTATTGTGATTGTTGAGACACTAAGTGGAGATTTGAATCTACTATTTAGCGATATAAGCTCTAATCCTTTGATTATTCTGCTTATATTCTTTGGTACTACTGCAAATATGCCGGGAAATGTATTTTTATCTATGTATGCACAAATTGCTACAGGAGCAATTGATTATAATCTCATTGAAACAATTGGATTTTTTGTAACTCCATTAGTAGCAGCTCTTGTTGCTGGGAGAGTAGGTGAGAATAAAGGAGGAAGCTTCGGTGGCTTTTTTCTAACCAGTATTCTTGGTTCTTTGGCTTTAGGTATTTTAGCATATGTGAGCCCCGAAACATTAATATATTTTTCAATACCAGTTATCGACCCTACAGCTACTCTGATAATGCTACTCATTGCAGGAGCTGTGAATGGTGTCTTTTATGGAGCTTTTAGTCTCATGTTCACAAAAACAGAGTACTATTAAGAATTTTAGGTCAATTCTTATTAGAATTCATTTTTTTACTTTTCTTTTTTTTCTTTATATGGTTTATGAGCAATAATAGAATGTATTCCTAATAGTAAGGTACAAAATAAAAAGATTACAAACAATCCAGTTGCTTGTAGGATTTTAAGTTCATCTAATATCGTTCTGGGAAGAATTTTTGAAATCTGAACATAGATTCGCATAAGGATTAAGAATAAAGCGATTGTATCAACCTTAAAAATTTTCAATTTCTCTGTGATATAATCTACTCGTGAATATACGGTTCCGATCATATAAAAGAATAAAACCACATCAAAAATAAAAGATATAATGATATAGGTAAGATCACCGGATTCAGTGCTATAGAAAGCCCCAAATATCGAATCAAGTAAAATATAGAGCACATAACAAAATGTAAGTAAGAAAAACAATGTAATATAAGCAGAAAATTTTTTGGTTACAATTAATTTTAATATAACAATAATCATTAATAACAAATACACCCAAAACAATATCTGTATAATTAGAATTACAGTACTGAATAAAATTGTAAGTGTTTGGCTAAAAAAGATTAATGTAATTCGCATTATCCACCATAACAAAAATCCAAATACAATAAATTCTATACTACGGGTAATAATACGAGATTTTTCTTTCTTATATAAGAAATCATCTACTTTAGTGGTAGAATCCATGCAGATTTTGAATGCAAAAAAAGCAGTAAAGATTTGATTAGCGATTAAGGTGATAAGAAAAAAGATATCTGACGTTGGGAAATATATGGAATTCATAAGAAGACTTGCTAAAATTAGCCCAATTATGAGCAAAATCACGAAAAAGTAAGTTTTAACTTGATTTATCGGCTTTATAAAGGATATAATAAGCAATACTAAGACGAAAAGTAATAAACCACCACCAAAAATAAAAATAGAAAGTCCTAACCAAGTTATCCTAAAAAATGTGTTTAATAATATTAAACCCCATATCAAAATAAAAGAACTTACTATAAATATGTAAACCGGTTCTTTAAAGATACCTTTCAAACCAGTTATGAATCTCATCATTTATCCCCTACTAAATTTAATTTCCTAAATAAGATATTTTATTCTACTTATTTTAATTATCGCTTTCTGCGCTATTTTAGATTTATGAATTAAATTATTAACCCTTTAATATTGAATTCAGTCTTTATTTAATATATGAAAAACAATACTATAATTAAAATTTGAAAAAGTAGCTCTGCCAACTCTCAAAAATGTATAATTTATCAAATTCTTTGGTGTTATCCGACAAAAATTTAATACTCTTCTTAAAACTTTATTACATTGCAAAAGATCATAATCAAATAAATTAGGAGACAAAATCTATGAGTTCAGGAAAAGTTCAGCAGAGTTTTTTTGTCGATGTTCCTAAGATTACTATCCCTCATTTCAATTTTAGTATTCTAGATTCCAATTTTCCAAACAAAACCATCTTCACTGAAATTGAGAATATCACTGTCTTAAATGTTTCATATCAAAAAGCAGTTGAGATCCACCAAATCCTCTTAAATAACAATAATTTATCAAATAGTGAAAAACTTGATTTTTGCAATGTAGGAAGGTATTTTATGAAACAATACTTAAAGGATGTAATTAAAAAGCTAGAATAAGTTAAGATCTTTCCTGTAAATAACTAGTTCTCCTTAAATGTTCAGTATAATCAAAGTAAAGAGAAATACTTCGTGCAGCGTCTCGAGTTGAAAGATAATAAAGTACCCTCTTTTTATGTAAAGTCTTTTTTATTATTGAAAATCTTTGAGCAACTTCTTCAGAATCTGCGATACTTGGCATGATAAGAGCATAGGGTTTTTCACTCTGTTCTAATACATCTAACATTTTATTAATAATATGTTTATATAGAAAATGGCCCCATAATGGAATAACAATAAAGTCAATATTGTGATCGTTAGCAATTATATTAATACATTCAATGAAAATGTCAACAATAAATCCAAAGGCACCAAGATCAATAGGATTGCTTATGTTCACGTTTTCTTGGGGTAAAATATAGCTCATTTTCTCTTGAGATTCTTTTGTAAGCTCGGGGATTCTAAGGTTATGTGAACTAAATAAATCGGTACTATTAACCGCATTACCTCCTCCTGGAGTGATGATTCCTATATTTCTTCTTTTCGGAATATATTTTGGATAAAGGATTTCGAAAGTTTTCATAGCATTCCAAAATTCCTCATTATCCTTCACAATTACTGCTCCAGTTTGTGCTGCCATAGCATACCATAATCGCAAATTAGATGCAATTGCACCCGTGTGAGAAAAAGCTGCCCGTTTTCCATCTTCCGTATAACCACCCTTCCAAATAATTACTGGTTTTTCTTTCGTTGTCCTTTTAAGTTCTAGAAAAAATTCATGACCTGTTCCTGAGCCAAAACTTTCCAAATAAGCCGCAATTACTTCTGTTTTCTCATCATTTCGATAATGTCGTAAAAAATCAATACAATTGAGGTCCGTTTGATTGCCAAATGACACACCATACCGATAACGAATATCTCGCTTATAACCAATGTCCATTATCTGATTTAAATGACCACCTGACTGAGACATAAATGATACAGTACCTGGTATAGACTTAGTATTACTAAAGCTAAAAGCCATCCCATATTCAGAGTTAAATGGTCCCAAACAGTTTGGACCAATTACCCTAGTTCCAGAATTATGATTAATTAGTTCCTTTATTTGCCTCTCGTAATGCAAACCCTCGGTATTTCCTAACTCTGAAAACCCCGATGAGAAAATAATCACCCATGGAATTTTACGCTCCATACATTCTTTTAATACAATTGGTACTAATTTTGCTTTTACAGAAATATATGCTGTATCTACCGGAAATGGAACTTCCAAAACAGAAGAATAGCACTTCCAATCAAGAACTGTTTTATATTTCGGATTAATGGGGTAAAATGTATCCGCCCATTTTGAATCCTTAAATGCTTCTAGATACAGCATAGAACCTAACGCCGATTTCTCGCTTGCCCCGATAAAAGCGATATGCTTTGGAGAAAAAAGTGTATCAAATTGAGTGAAATTATAGAGTTTAGATGTCATCTAGTGTGAAAACTTTAGAAAAATTATATTTTTTATGTATTTTTTAATATGACCAAATTATTCTTATCTAATTAAGGAAAGTTTGTATAAAAAAAAATAATCTAAAAAGCCAGAAATTTAAAAAAATTCCCTTTATTCTCTTACTTTCTCGTTTATCGAATCGATGACTTTCCTTATGATCTCTGCGGGTTCATTATTTTTTTCTTTTAGAATCTTAACTTCTTTAAGGATTTTTAAATATAACTCTTGGTTTTCTGATTGTATAATCTTCCTAAGCTCGTCTTCAGCAGCATCCTTTAAACTAGCTAACTGGTAAAGGCATTCCGCACATAATTTCCCCTTTTCTAAAGACACACCACATCGTTTACATAATCCAAGCTTTCCAAAAAACAAATCTGGATATTGGGGTTTAAAATTCTGATCGAATAATTTATGGTTAAACCAGCGCTTATCCTTCTCGCCCCAAATAAGATTAGTTAAAGGATTATATTCTTCTAAGAATTTCAGGTTGCCGTAAATTGAGTTAAGCAACGGTTTGCCATCCACCAAATCGTTTAAAATAATATAATGATCAATTTCCATATATTTAAATATTAAATCAAACAGTCTTTCAAACTCATCAAGCGAGCAATCTGGTAAATGAAGGATAATCAAAAACCCATTTTCAAATCTAATTACATCTTCAAATCCATGGATGTAGAATTCCCCTTCAATTTCATGAATAAATGCTACATTAAAAAAACTAAATATCTTTATCAATTTGTCATTATACTCTAACCTTATATTTGGTATGATTATTTGCACTTTCTCAATTAGGTTTAAATTCTCTAAAGATATATAAGGCATTATTAATTCATCTTTAAGTAGGTTTTTAACAAATTCCGCTCTTTTTAAAGGGATAGTACCCCATATTGATTTAATGTCTATTGGCTTTGTACTATATATCTGTGTTAATTGCTGATATTCTTCAGAAACTTGACCTTTAAAATCCGAAATAGGTAAACTTCCAACATTAATTACCCTAGTACCCGGAATCTGAACGTTATATTTTGGATCAAATAACACTTTCTGAAAATATACTCTAAATCGGTTTGGATCTAAATCCCATCCTTCTGAGGTTATATTAAAATTAAAATGAAGAACTTGATAAATTTTCTTAGTAAAAAATAAACAATACTCTCTAATTACTTTTTTTGATTTAGTTAACCAATTTAAGTATGAAATAAGTCCAGGATCTCTAAATGGATATATGTAATTTATTAAGAATGAATTTGAATAATCAATCTGGGCAATATATTTTATTGAACAGAAAGTATTTCCAAGAAGAAGTCTGAAATCTATTTTATCTAACTCAGAAGGGTACATGTATAATGAAAACATACTGTAACCAAATTTTTGAAAGAGAGGTATAAAATAAATATTCTTGATAAAATTTTTAAAAAAATATTGAGACTTTTTCTCCTTATAATCCGCTAAATTAATAATGTTATTCTCCAATTCTAAAAAGAAGATATAAATATTATTTAATTCACTATTATTCAAATCTATATTTTGTTTTTGAATCCTCTTTTCCACTTCTAAGAAAAGATCGTCAAAACTTGAATCCTCTAACCATAGAGTATATTTTTTATTAAATTCTAGCATATTAGGGGGTTCTAACTGCTCCCCTATAACATTTTTGATATATTTTAGATAATTTTCAAACAAATCTTTGGAATAATAAAAATCTTGTTTTTCAAGATCGTAAAAATCTTTTCTAGAAAATGAATCCATCAAACCAGTCCAAAAATATCTTTTTACTAACAAAAGATCCTTCTTAAATAAATTATACAAAATTGAGATTAATTTGTTCTTTTCTTTGATATTTAAATTAGGAATTTCTATAATAAAGTAAAATTTGTCCTTATTAAGATTTAAGTCTTTAATCCGAGCAGAAGCTAGTAATGGAAAGCGAAATTTGATTTTATCACAAATTGTTTTCATTCTTTCTATATTCTTAAAAATCACTAATAATGAATAGCTTATATATGGTCTGAGTATAGTTCCAATTAAATTAGGAATTATCACTGAAGAATTAGAAAATTTATCTAATCTGTCTTCAATTACTTTGTTTGTAATTTGGTAAGTTCTTATACTTTCATAGTATTTATTTAATTTATGCTCTTTATTTGAGTAAATTTTCTCTATTAATGATTTATCTTCTACTAATGATTTTATATCTCTTATATTAAATATTTTTAAATCACTACAAGATTGAAAAATGTTAAAAAAATGCTGAATTTTCTCAATATTATTTCTAAATTCTTTTTTTGAGCTGAAGAATAACGAAATATTAGAATTCAAGAATGCTTCATCGAATATTTTAAGATTATATATGATATTATCTTCTATTTTATTTGAAAATCCGTGGTTCTTGATAAAGTCTCGAAATTGATACTCATTCTTAATGTTTGGATGTTTATTTAACACTTTTTCAATCAATTTAAGAGCGGTAAAATAATAATTCAATTTCTCTTTTACCATAAAAAAGCTAGTGTTTTGATTTATTTCTAGGAAATCGATAATTTCATCCGGGAGATTTTTATTATTTAGTATTTTCAGATTCGTTCTTAAATTTGAAATAAGATTTCTTTGACTGTATATTTCATTAAGAAGGTCAGATTTTAAAACATTTAATGAATCCAATCTTCTTTCAAACCCAAACCCAGTAATCGAAAAATATCTAATCCGATCTATTAATAACCAATCCAAAAGTGATAATGATGAAATAGTTTGTTTATCTCCATATTCCATATATAGTTCGATTTCATAATTTTTATCATAATCATTTAAAAATGGTGATATTAAACAATGGTTTCTATATTTTTTTCGATGATAGTTCAAATTCATAAAATAGTAAAAATTTTCTATGTTAAAAAGGAAATATTTGATAATATAACCATCTTGTTTTAAATTATATATAGTCTTTTTTAAATCCTCTAAATATATGTGAGGTATCACAAAATAGCAGTAGAGTTCATAACCAAAATGTGTTCTAGAGTCTCTTGGAGAGACTAAAAAAGGTAGTTGATTTATTATTTTTTGGATATCATAATTTCTCAATTTAGGATTAAATATAAAAAGGGTAAATATGTTTTTAATACCGAGAGAAATCCAATTGATTTTGTATGCGGGACTAATTTCAGTGAAATCTTTTATCCATTGCATGCTTTCTGAAAACTTTCTCAAGCTTAGAGATGATTTAATTGTGCCATTTTGAATAAATTCTTTAAAATAAGACTTATAATCTAAAAAAGCCCTATATTTTTTAACTTTAGAAAAAATAAAAACCGCAATCCTTATTGCCTCGATTATTTCATCTTCAAAGAGATAATTATTACTTTTTAGATGATAATCTAGATAGAATTTGTCATAAAATTCCTCAATTGAAAATGTTAATATTTCTTCTCCATATCTTCTGACATATTTAAGGAAATAATGAAATGGACTTTGAAATTCTTCAGTACTACCTCTTCTTAAAAACTTATCTAATCGATCAAAACTCGTAGATAAAAAATCATAATTAATGATTTTATTTCTCATTAATTTCTTCCAATCTATCATACTAGAATGTCTCTCTAAATCAATCTCCACTTTTTGACGAATGAAGTTACTAACAATATCGCTGTTCCTTATCTTTTTAGATATAAAACAATTATAGGCTTCTCTCACTAAAATCATAGGTATGAATTTTTCAAAATCCTTCAACAATAAGATCATTAGGGTAAATCCATCATAAAATCTATGAACTCCTATATTATTTATATAAGTATCTTCTATTCTGATTGTTTCTTTTTGCTCTTCAAATACAAATTTTACATTTTCTTCAATAATGTCCAATTTATAAATAAAGCTTATTTCTTGGATTAATTCATTAAAAATCTGGTTAATTTTTGGAATTATTAAGTCTGTAGGGGTTTCCAGTAATAACTTTAAGGTTTTTATTATCATCTAAACAATTACTAATGTTCTAAAATATTATTCATATTAATAAATAGAGATTTCATAATAAAATTTTATAGGTTATAACCAGTATTAAATCTTTATAGGTTTTAGATTCTTTGGTATTAAATTTGAAAATACATTAAATAGATTAAATTATACTCAGAGTAATTCAGAAAGAGAAAAATATAAGCTTAGAGCAGACGTTCAGTCTGCACTAGCTGAATTAAAGGGGAATAACATCTGCACTTCCAGGCATTATAATCACTTCAACCATTTGTCCCTTATTAATTACAAATTATGCTTTTAAACTCCGAAGACTTTTTTTATTGTTATTTATAAGATTCTGTTTCAAATTTATGGTATCATATCAAATTATACTTTTTCAAAGTGTATGAGTTTATGGAAACAACGTCAATCAAAATAAAGGAACAGGTATTAATCGGAGATATAAACTTTCGAATTAAGGTTTTTTTAATTTCATTTTTTATGATATATTTTGGAACCTCAGTGATTGATGCCTACTTTTTGATTTATCTCCCTTTACTTTATTTCAGTATTTTGGAGATTAGTGTAAACTTGCTCACTATCATTCAATATGGAATCTATAGTACATTACTGTTTCTACCCATCAGTGGATTAATTTTTGATAAATATATTCGAAGAGGACATTTGACATTAGTTTCTCTTATCTGCATTTTAATCGCGATTAGCTTTTTCTGCTTTTCTTTTTACAGTGGAAATTTAGTAATATACATTTTGTTCTCAATCATATATTTCATTTCCCAGGCTTTACTTCGAGGATGTATGAGTAATTTTTATTTTAAAGCTCTGTCAAAAATGCCAGAAAAAAAATTTCAGAACAGCTTTTTAGTAGTTGCGAATTCAAGTTCAATTACCGCATATTTATTTATAGTGATTATATTCAATATAGTAATCAGAAATTTCTATGATTTGTCAGAATGGAATCGTTTTCTTATAATTGGGAGCATAATTGTTCTAACTATTATGCTCGGGCCGATATTTTTAAAATTTACAAATCTTAAAGAATTTTTTAATAATAGAGCATTCGATAAAGAAATAAGAAAAGCTCAAAAAGAGAATTTAAACCATTTAAAAACAGCATCATTTAATAAAAAAATCTTTATTCCTATGTTATTAATATACTTAACGGGATTCTTATCATCGAGCGACCAGTTATATTCATACACATTCTCATCATGGATTCTTATAGAATTTGGTGATAATAATTTCAAGATATTTACGACATTATACTCAACATTTCAAATATTAATTTTAATTGGGTATCTTGTCTTTCAGAGGTTATTAAATAATAAACTGAAAAGTCTTGAAACAAAATTCATCTCGTTTTACGAAAGGGAAAAAATTTATAATACATTTCGGAAGCAAATCTTAATTTTAAGCACTCTAAGCTTTTGTATATTATATTTAACATTCACTACAGTAGACTTTTTTCCGTTTATAGTCTGTTATGCTATATTTAACTTTCTAGCAGGAATCTATAATATATCTTTAACAAATTTTAATATAGATTTTTCTCAAAGGCTAAAAAATAAAGCATTTTTTTATCTATTAACTGGAACATCCATTTCTTTAGCTCAATTTATTTTTAAACCGCTTGGTATTTTATTAACAAAAACCTTAAAAGTTGAGGGTTTAATGATGATTACATGCGCCCTCACGCTGATATCAATTATTCCACTCTTATATTCCAAATTACCTACTCAACAAAGTTAATAAATCTAAATCTTAGTATTCCTTGTACTTTTTAAAGAAAGGATTAGATTATTGACCATATTAATTCAAAATTAATAAATTGCTAAAATTTTATTTTTCATTATAAGGGAAATTATCTTTGTGATAAGGATGTTAAAAAGATTAATAATTTTTATTGACCATGCGAATTTTTTCCATAATTTGGAAAAACATCACATTAGAATTAATTATGCAAAGTTTAAAGAATTTTTAAGTAATAAATTTCATTTAGTGGGAGCTTTTATATACATGGGGTTCCCTCCAGAACTGTATCCTAAAAAAAGGAGATTTATTAAGTATCTTGATGCCCAAGGATTTGTGATTCAATCTAAAGAGATAAAAGTCTCTCCTAATGGGAAAAAAGCCCAGAAAGGTGTAGATATTTATATTTATCGAGACATTGTGGAGTTGGCTGAAGAAGATTCATATGATAAAGCAATTCTTGTCTCGGGAGATTCCGATTTTGTTGATATTATTAAAAGGCTTCAGGAGTTGAAGAAAGATTATGAGATTTGGGGCTTTCGAGAGTCAATTTCAAATCAGTTAATCAGAATTGCTGGCGATTTTAAAGTTCATTATATTGAGGACATATTACCCGAAATTAAAATATGAAATTAAAGGGCTTTAAATACTTAGACGCAGATAGATTAGTACTGTGTATCTCCCCTTACCCCAAAAAGAGAGGATTGAGGGCTACTTAACATTCAATTCGAAAAAATAAACACTTTTTCTCTAAACAACTTCTCTTTCCTCTCACTTTTTTTGGGGAATCTTAAAGTAAAATTTAAGAGTTGTAATTTTCTTTATTTCCGTTTATTTCATAAGTTTTAAGGAGAAAATAAATATGACTTAATTCAAAAAACCAAATTTTTAATTTAAAATAAAATTAGACTACACATACTTATTGAATAAGAGTTCAAATTAATTATTAGGAGATTATGAAATGGCAAGACCGAGTCCGTTAGAGATATATACGTTGCTCGATAAAAGCAATTGCAAGGACTGCGGAAGAGACACCTGTATGGCATTTGCAACAGATATCCTTGAACGTAAGGTTAAAGTGCAAGACTGTACCCATCTAATGCAGGAGCCCAAACAAGCTAAAAATCGTGAAAAATTGATAACACTTGTTACTCCACCACAAAGACCGGTAACTATAGGAGTTGGAGAAAGAACTTGTGTAATTGGTGGAGAAGAGATTCTTATGCGCCATCAATTGACATTTTACAACGAAACTGCGATTTTTATTGAAATTGCAGATGATGATCCCGATTTGGAGGAAACTGCTAAATATTTAACCGATCTGAAGGTTGAACGAATTGGTGATGTACTTCAAGTAAATGGAATAGCTTTAAGATGTGTTTCAGGTGAAATGGAACAGTTCAAGTTAGCTGCAAAGAAGTTGAGTGAAGCATCGAGCTTACCTATTATGTTAACTTGCTTGAATCCTGAGATTTTACTTTCCGCCGCGGAAGAGATCAAGACTAAAAAACCGTTACTCTACGCATTAACTAAAGAGAATTGGGAACAGATTGGTAAGTTCGCCGTAGAGAATTCTTTACCCGTAGTAGCAGTTTCGAGCAATCTGGATGAATTAATGTCTCTTAGCGCCACATTGCAAAAACTTGGAGTGAAAGAATTAGTATTAGATGCAGGAACCTTTTTTGGTCCCGGTAAACTCGCGGTTACATATGATAACATAATGCAATTACGTACAGCTGCAATCGATAAAGAGAATAAGAATGCAGGTTGGCCTGTAATGGGAGTACCAGCTGCATATTGGAGTCAAACTAAAATTGGAGATGATAAAGAACTATGGCTAGCCCAATACCAAGAATTAATAATGGGGGCTATCATGGAATCAATTGATACGAACTTAATTGTATTACATACCGGTCAAAAGAAAGAAGAAATATGGGCGCTATTAGCATTAATGACTTTACGACAGAGTGTTTTTAGTGATCCTCGAGTATATCCTGCAGTTGATCCGGGATTATATGAGATTGGAGAACCAAATGACATGTCGCCTGTATTTGTAACTAGCAATTACAGATTAACGAAGATTCCCGTCGAAATAGATATTAAAGGAGCCAATCTTAACGCTTATTTATTGGTTGTAGACAGTGAGGGTATCGGAATTGAGAGCGCTGTCGCTGGTGGGCAATTTAATGCAGGAGCCATCGCTGAAGCTGTAAAAGAATTCAAAGTCTTTGACAAAGTTAAGCATAGAATTCTTATAATTCCAGGAATGGCTGCAAGATTAAGTGGAGCATTAGAAGATGAGGCAGATGCATTTGTTGTTGTCGGTCCACGAGATAGTTCTGGTATTGGCAAATATGTTAAGGAACAATGGAAACCAGAAGAATTTATGAAGCAATATGAAGATATGAAAGAATAAGCAAACCTCTCTTTTTTTACTTTTTTTATTTTTTTAGATGAGTTCAGTTTTACTTGAAGAGACCTAAAACATAAATAACAAATATGATAATTTCCAAATTTAAATGTGAAACCATTTTCTTATTTAAATCATGTCTTTAACATCGAGATAAAAAGACGATGAAATATAAAAGGATAAAAAAAAAAAGGAAAAAAGGTAAAAAACTTTGAAAGTTAGATATAAATTTATCTTTTAATTATTGTTCTCTTTTTAGATGTTGTTTTCAATAAGTAGATGATAATAATCGCGGAAACGCTTCCAATTACGAATAGATTTGGACCAGGTATTCTTCCATTTGTTG
>RDOE01000035.1 GCA_011364975.1 Promethearchaeota archaeon
CGAGCTCCATCTTCCATACCAGTTCTTATAATATAATCTACCTCAGGAAAATTGCGTGTATATAGATATCCTTTAATTAAATTTTTATTAATATCATCCACTTTGATCCCTTTTTTGATTATATCTTTTACAGCATCTACAATTTCTTCTTGTCCATCATACATTATACATAGATTGATAAAATATTGATTATGATCCTTAGTAAAATCAATCAATTCCCTAATTTTTTCTCGTACACTCAATGGTAATAAATGAATCCGCCCAATTACATTAAAATTAACTTTATCTTCTTTGACAGTTGACTCTTTTATAACTGTATCTACAGCATCTAGTATGATACCAAAGATATACTCAATTTCTTTTTCGTTTCTTTTTCTTACATTCTCAATTGATAAGGCATAAATACTTAAGTAATGTATTCCCGCGTCGAAAAAGTCGAATAACCTTTCTTTCAGATTTTTATAACCAATCAAGTGGCCCACATTAGGACTAAGGAGATTCTTTTTTGCCCACCGACGATTTCCATCAAGTATCAAACCAATATGCTTAGGTAATCTATTCTTCGGTATCTCCTCTAATTCTTCCAAGGTAAATTTAACCTTACATCAAAATTAATTCCTATAATTTATTATTAAAACTTCATGAATATTAATACTCGGAAAAATATTAAATTGCTGGTGTAAAAATAAATCATTAAAATTTTAAGATAAATACAATCTCGAAGAATTATAGTAAATTTCCCTACTTTCAATAATATGAATTGTTGAAAATATGATAATAATGGGAATTTTTAAATAGCTATTTTACTTAGAATCAGTAATATTTAATTAGATAAGTTTTTGAGTAAATAAAAACTATAAAGAATAATTTAACTTTTAAATTAAAAGATAATTAGTTATGATTTTAGTGGAAATGGAGCATGATGAGGAACGGCTTTTTGTATTCTAACATTGGGATTGATTCGATTGGATTTCATGCCCCTAGATATTTTATTAAATTAAAAGATTTAGCCAGAGAAAGAAAAATAGACCCTGAAAAGTATAAAAAAGGTTTGATGGCAATAGAAATGAGATTACCTGAAATTAATGAGGATATTATTTCTATTGGGTTAAAAGCAGGGTATAATGCGCTTATTAAAGGAAATATTTCACCTAAGGAGATTGACGCACTTTTTGTAGGAACTGAGACAATAACATATGCCGTTAAGAGTGTTTCTAATATTTTTGCAGAGTTATTAGAAATTTCACCTAACAGTTTTACTCAAGATTGCTATAATGCGTGCGCTGGTGGAACTTTAGCACTACTTAATGCTATTGCATTAATAGATAAAGAAGTTATCAAAAAAGCTCTTGTGATTAGTGCAGATATTTCTTCATATCAGATTGGATCTCCTAGTGAGCCCACTCAGGGTTCAGGTGCCGTTGCATTAGTTATTTCAAAGAATCCAAGAGTTGCTGCCTTTAGTGAAAAATTTGGAAAGGTTTCTGGGAATGTTGATGACTTTTTTAGACCAGCATATGAAAAAAATGCTAAAGCATTTGGTCATTATTCTGTAGATACATACCTTGATTTTCAATTAAGAGCATATGATGATTTAATTAATAATGTGGGAGATTTTTATGCTGACTTTTATACATTTCACGCCCCTTATTCTAAATTACCTATAAAATGCATGCAATATATCATTCAAAAACGATGGATAAATCATATCAATAACCTACCGAGATTAAAAAGAAACCAAATTAAATCATCTATTCTAAAGAAATTAGATTCCTTTATGCATGATATAACAGTTTTACCTGAATGGTTATATTTGAAATTGAGAGAAAGAGGTTTTTCTTCTGAAACACTGGAATCCCTCTCACATAAATTGATCCGTGATATTAAAGGAAGAGTACTTCCACAATTAAGAGTTCCCTCTCATTTTGGAAATATGTATAATGCCTCCGTTTGGGCTCAAATATTATATATTCTTGAAAATTATGCTCGCGTAAATGATACTATCTATTTTGGTTCTTATGGATCGGGGGCAACATGTATCTCGGGACTATTAAAGATTAAAGAAGATTTCAAAAGTGTTATTGATAAAAGCCCTAAAATTGATGATTTTATAAACAATAAAGAACGAAAAACAGTTCAAGAATATGAAATAATAAAAAATGGGAATTTCTTACCTAGCACTGTATTAGGAGAAATTATCGAACACGAACAAAACCAACATCGAGGTTTCACGCTCCATTTTTGTGATGAAGGATGCATTATTCCTAATATTAAAGGGCTAAATCATTGCCCTAAAGGACATTCTGGGTTTCATACAAGATTTTTTCCACTTTTTGCTGTTCTAAAATCAGAACCTATAGAAAATCCTGACGAAAATAATCTTACCTTTCTCCAGAATGGATTAGTTAGGATTATAGGTAAAGTTAAACAAGGAACATTACTAGAATATGAACTCCGGCGGATTGAAAATAAAAATGAGAAAAATTTCAATGCAATTGGTTTATTAAATTGGAGTCCTATGTATATTCCAATTCAAAATGTTTATTAAATTTACGTTCTAAACTTATTGTTAATTATGATTTTACCAATTTCAAGCAATCTTATATATAGAAATGGATTCAATTTCACCCGAGGTAAAATTATTAGAAGAAGAAATAAAAAATGTGAAAATAGATTGATAGGTGTTAAAAATAAACGAGATAAATTCAGATATTTCCCAATTTTACAAACTCTCTTTAACTGAACGACAAAATCAGTTAGCAAGGATGTTTAATCTTGACAAGGATGATCGTGATCTATTAAAAAATTTAGGATACTTAACGAAATCTCAAATTGATACTATGATTGAAAATGTCGTAGGAAGTTATCAATTACCATTTGGAATTGCTTTGAATTTCAAAATAAATGGGATTGATTATATTATCCCTATGGTTATTGAAGAACCTTCTGTTGTTGCTGCTGCCTCTAATGCCGCAAAAATTGCAAGAAAACATGGTGGTTTTCATTCTGATAAAGTAGAATCAATAATGATTTCACAAATCCAAATTGTAGGTTTAAAAAATATTGAATCTTCAAAAGAAAAGCTAATAAAAAATAAAGAAAAGATATTGAAAATTGCAAATGAGCAAGATCCAATGTTATATAAGCTTGGAGGGGGTGCAATCGATATTGAGATTAGAGATTTAAATACAAGAAAAGGATCTATGTTAATTGTTCACCTTCATGTTAATGTATTAGACGCTATGGGTGCAAACATAGTAAATACAATGGCTGAAGCTATAAGTCCTTTTATAGAAGATATTAGTGATGGGAAAGTAAACATAAGAATAGTATCAAATTTAGCTATTAAGCGTGTTGTAAGATGTCAGGCCGTATTTGATAAAGATATGCTTGGGGGTGAAGAAGTGATAGAAGGAATACTTAATGCCTATGAATTTGCTCTCGCTGATCCTTATCGGGCAGCTACTCATAATAAGGGAATAATGAATGGCATTATTGCATTAACATTAGCAACTGGAAATGATACACGAGCAATTGAAGCAGGAGCTCATGCTTATGCGTCTTTAACTGGTCAATATTCGCCCTTAACAACTTTTCGATTAGATTCAGATGGAAATTTGCTGGGAGAAATACAGTTACCTCTTGCTTTAGGAATTATAGGAGGAATTACTAATATACACCCTATGGCACGGTTAGCTTTAAGAATATTAAGAGTTAAAAGCGCAGAAGAGTTATCTCAAGTGGCTGCTGCGTTAGGTTTAGCCCAGAACGTTGCGGCATTAAGAGCATTAGCAGCAGAGGGGATACAAAAAGGTCATATGGCTCTTCATTCAAGAAATATTGCAAAAATCGCGGGTGTGCCAGATAACTTAATAGAAAAAGTAGCGAATTTATTGGTTAAAGAGAAAAAAATAAGAGTAGATTACGCAAAAGAAATATTAAAAAGAATAAGTGAGGGTGAAAAACTTTAGTTTTATAAAAAGTGTTTCTGTAACTCCACTTAGAAAACCATTTTTATTGAAAATTGAATTATAATAGATAAATTATAGAGTTGAAATTTATGGGATTTAGAGAATATTTAAAAAAGATTGATGAAGCGGGGTATCTTCAGAATGTAGACGCTGAAGTCTCAAAAACATTAGAAATCTCTGGAATTTTAAAAGAAATAGAACCAACACCAGTAATATTCAATAATGTGAAAGAGTCTGAATTTCGTGTTGCTGGAAACCTTTTTTGTAGCAAGGAGGTAGTTGCTTCATATTTCGGAGTACCTTCCACAGATCTTATACCCATGCTCACGAAAGCTATTTCTGAACCCTCAGAACCAGAAATTGAGCCTAATGCTCCCTGTCAAGAAGTTATAGAATCAAATGTTGATTTAGATAAATTACCCATTTTATTCCATTGTGAGAAAGATGGTGGAAATTATATTAGTTCTGCTGTAGTTATTACTAGAGATCCGGATTATGGTCAAAATATGGATTTTCACAGAGCAATGCAATTTTCTAAAGATAAATTTTCAACGAGAATTGTCAGCGGACGCCATTTTCATCAATTTTTAAAAAGAAATATCGAATTAGACGTTGCTTTTTGCATAGGAAATACTCCAAACGTCCTTATTGCAGGAGCAACATCAGTAGATATTGGAATTGATGAGTTACATATAGCAAACGCATTAGAACCTATCAAACTTGTTAAAGCGAAATCAGTTGATCTCTTAATACCCGCAGAAGCAGAATTTGTTTTAGAAGGACGGGTTTTTTTAGAAGAAAAACATGCTGAAGGTCCTTTTGTTGACTTAACGGAGACTTATGATGTAATTAGGGAAGAACCTGTTTTTGAAGTTAAAAAAATAACTCATAGAATTAATGCTATATGGCAAGCTTTATTACCAGGCGCGCTTGAGCATAAATTGTTGATGGGAATGCCTCGAGAACCTACTATTTTTAAAAAGGTGAATGAAACAGGTGTTAAGTGCCTAGATGTGAATGTAAATCCTGGTGGATGTTCTTGGTTACATGCTATAGTTCAAATTGATAAAAATTCAGAGGAAGATGGTAAAAAAGCTATAGAGGGTGCATTTGCTGGTCATACTAGCTGTAAACATGTCTTTATTGTAGATAAAGATATTGATATTTATAATCCTCTTTCAGTAGAGTGGGCAATGGCTACTCGCTTTCAAGGAGATGTGAGAATGATCATCAAAGATAAAGAACCAGGCAGTAGTTTAGATCCCAGTGCTGAACCAGGAACAAAGATGACTACGAAAATCGGATTTGATTTAACTAAACCCCTTACAGTAAAAGGAAAGAGTTTTGAAATTGCCGAGTTTCCTAAGGTTGATATTAACAAATATTTCAAAGGAAAGGATTAGTTGAAAATGGACTTAACATCAGAAGAGCAAGATATGCTCGATGGTAAATTTGGAAAAGCAGCTCAGAAATCTATGGAAATTTTATCAGCTTTAGGTGAGATTTTTAATGCTGAATCTATGGTTGAGGTTACCGGTGTTCAGATAGCTGGAGTTTCATATGATAATCTAGGTGAAGCGGGTTTGGAATTTTTAAGTGAAATGGCAGAAGATGGAAAGGTTAAAGTTCTAACAACCTTAAACCCCGCAGGAATGGATCGCGAAAATTGGCGTTTATTAGGAATAGATGAGGACTTTGCTAAGAATCAGAATCGTGTAATTGATGCATTTGCAAGAATGGGGGTAATTACTACATGTTCTTGCACTCCTTATTTAATCGGAAATTCGCCTCACTTTGGACAACATATTGCATGGGCTGAAAGTAGTGCAGTATGTTATGCAAACTCGGTTATTGGTGCACGAACAAATCGAGAAGGAGGACCAAGTGCATTAGCATCCGCAATAACTGGAAAAACACCAAATTATGGGTATCACTTAGATGAAAATCGTCACGGTCAAGTTTTAGTAAAGGTAAATTGTGATCTCAAAGGTACTGACGAATTTGGTGTATTAGGAAAAATTATTGGTGATAAATTAGTAGAATTAGGAATGAAAATCCCCTATATCATTGGAATAACTTCTGCTACAGTTGAAGAGCTTAAATCATTTTGTGCATCAGTAGCTACATATGGGGGAACAGCATTATTTCATATGAAAGGAATAACTCCCGAATATGATAAATATCCACAACCTAGCGAAAATTTAATTGAAATAAATAAGATTAATTTAGAACAAGCCCGAAATAAACTTATTGATGATGATATTGAAGTGGATTTTGTAAGTATTGGTTGTCCTCATGCGTCAATTTATGAAATTGAAAAAATATCGCGTTTATTAAAGGGTAAAAAAGTAAATAAAGAATTTTGGATTACTACCGCAAGACCTACTAAAAGAATTGCTGATGAAGCAGGTTATTCTAAAATTATTGAAAAAGCGGGAGCAAAATTTGCTGCAGATACATGCTGTGTTGTAGCTCCAATAAAGGGACGGTTCAAAGGAATTATGGTTGATTCGGCTAAGGCTTGTTATTATGGTCGTGCAAAGAACAAATTTAAAGTAAAAATTGGAACGATTGAAGATTGCATTGAGGAGGCTATAAAATGAAATTAAAGGGAAGAAAAATATATAAAGGAATTGTTGAAGCTAAAGCAATTGTAACTAAGGAAGGAATTTCATTTTATGGAGGAGTTGATCCTGAAACCGGTAAGATTGTTGAGGTAGGCCATGAACTTGAAGGCCAATCTATCATTGGAAAGGTTTTAGTCTTTCCATCTGGCAAAGGCTCTACAGTTGGATCTTATACCATGTATAGAATGACGAAAAATAATACTGCCCCTGCAGCAATTGTAAATGAACAAATTGATACAATCGTAGCTGTAGGGTGTATCATTAGCGAGATTCCTTGTATAGATAAAGTAGACATAAATAATATTAAAACGGGACAAAATATACTTGTTAATGCTTCAGAAGGATTTGTAGAGGTGAAATAATTGGGTACCGGGAGGGGTTATGGAAAAACTATCTTATTCGGGGAACATTTTGTAGTTTTTGGGCTCCCTGCAATTGCTTCAGCATTAGGATCTTTTACCCTCGCAGAAGTTAAAGTTTCTGAAGGAAAAGGATATACTGTGAATGATCAGAGACCTGCTACACCCGGATATAAAAAAACAAAATATAAAGAGTCAATGCAATCAATAATGAATGTAATTGATCATTTAAATATTGATTTAAATAATAATAAACTTGAGATTACTTTTTCTGGTGACTTAATTGCTGCAAGTGGAGTTGGGGCTTCTGCAGCTCAATGTACATCATTAGTTCGTGCGTTAAACAGTACCTTTAATCTTAATTTAAATAACGAAAAGGTTAACGACGCAGCCTATGAGGGAGAGAAAGCATACCATGGAACACCTTCTGGAATTGATAATACAGCTTCTACATATGGTGGATTGATTTGGTTTGTTAAAAACCTAAGTGGGGGCAAAAATACAATGGATCTTTTACAGATGCCAAAAAAAGTACCTCTAATAATAGCTAATTCAGGAATTACGGCTTCAACAACTGAAGTTGTTGCTGATGTTCGCCGTTTAAAAGAAAAAAATCCTGAAAAGTTCGAAAAAATTTTTGTTAAATATAAAGAATTAGCAAAATCAGCTAAAAAAGCCATACTTGAAGGAGATATTGTCGATATAGGTAAACTAATGAACCAAAATCACAAACTATTACAAGAGATCAATGTGTCGGGAGAGATCAATGACAAATTAGTCAACCTTGCTCTGAAAAATGGAGCTATTGGTGCTAAAATGACTGGAACTGGTCGAGGTGGTTTAGTTATTGCTTTAGCAGAAAATGAGATAATGCAAGAAAAGATTGCTAACGCTATTGAAAAAGAAGGATATGTTGTTTGGAAAACCATGATAGGATGAGAGAGATTGAAAATTGCGAAAGAACAATGAAGTAATAATTTTAAAATTAGGTGGAAGTTTATTAACTGATAAAAATCAACCATTTTCAATAAGACAAAACGTAATAGAAAATTCAATTGATCAAATAATAAATTATAACAAACCACTTATTTTAATTCATGGAGGGGGATCTTTTGGTCACCCCCTAGCAAAAAAGTATGAAATTTCTGAAGGACGGAACATTTCTATTGAAAACCAAGTATTAGGGCTTTCAAAAACACACGAGGCTATGAATAAATTAAATTCACTACTAATTAATAAGTTTTTAGAGAAAAATTTTCCCGTGATTCCTTTTCAACCTTCTAGTATTTTTTTCAAAAATTATGAGAAAATCTCAACACCTACGATAGATATAATTGAAACTGCACTGGATATTGAACTATTGCCTATTTTATATGGAGATATCATTTTTGACATAAATGGTTCTTTTTCAATTATTTCAGGAGACAAAATAATTCTTGAATTATGCAAAAAATTAAAGCATTATAAAGTTTCAAAAGTTATATTTGCAATTGAAAAGGATGGGATTTTTGTACGTAGCAACAACAAAGACGAAGATTATCAAAAATTAGTATCTGAAATTAGCTATGATGATTTAGACAATTTAGTCTTAGCTAATTTAGATAACAAAATCGATGTTACGGGAGGAATCCGTGGAAAGATTGATATTATTAAAAAAATTTGTAAAAAACATATTCCTGTTCAAATAATAAACGGTATGAAGGAAGAATTTATCATGAAGGCTTTAAAATCTAAAGATATAGTATGCACAAAAATAAATCCACCTAATAAAGATAAATTAGAAGATATTAGGGAGAGAAAATTAGATCATTTAAAAATTCCGATAGAATATGACGTACAACATAGGATAAACCATTTTAAGGATATAAAGTTGCTCCATTATCCACTTCCGCAAATAGATATTAGTGAAGTTAATCTTTCTACTAGATTCTTTAATAAAATGATCTCTGCTCCGATTTGTATAGCTGCTATAACGGGCGGACATGCTTTATCAGGAAGAATTAACGAGATTTTAGCGAAAGCGGCTGAAGCTGAAAATGTAATTATGAGTGTGGGTAGCCAACGAGTTGGATTAATGGATCCTACATCAGTTGAAACGTTCAAGGTGGTGAGGAAGGTCGCTCCAAATATCCCTATAATTGGAAATTTAGGCATTGGCCAGATCAGTGACCCTAAATTTAACATTGAAGACTTTAAAAGCTGTATTGAAATGATTAATGCTGATGTTATGGCTATTCATTTTAATGCTCTACATGAATTAGTTCAAGATAAAGGGGATATTTCATATAAAAATTTCAATAAGAATTTCGAAAAAATTAGAAATACTTACGAAATTCCGATCATCGCAAAAGAAGTGGGAACCGGCTTTAATCAAGAAGTAGCCATAAATTTAGAAAAACTTGGTTTTGATGGTTTTGACATTGGTGGAACTGGAGGCACCAGTTTTGCAGCTATAGAATCTAACCGGGATAATTTTGATAATGATAAGTATTCACGTAATCCTGCTGAGGTTTTTAGGGAATGGGGTATACCAACACCAATCAGTATATTAAATGTGAGAAAAATATCGCAAAAGCTCATAATTGCAACCGGGGGGTTAAAAACAGGTTTGGATATTGCTAAAAGTATAGCATTAGGAGCAGATATAAGTGGTTTTGCTTACAAATTCCTTATAACCGCATGGGAAGATATGAAAATTCATACAATTTCTAATACAATAAAGGAAATAAAGACATTAAAAAACGAATTACGGTCTAGCTTATGGCTAATGAATCTTAAGAGTCCACTCGAGTTGAAAGGTAATCAGAAAAAATACATACTCCTTGGAAAACTTAATCAGTGGTTAAATCAAAATTATTAGTTCTTTATCTGAATAGTCAATTTAAACGAAGTTAGGTATTAGACTAATAATCTCCCCATCTTTTTATCTCGCTCTCAATACCAACGTGATCTAAAATTCTACAAACAAAATATTCATGAAGTTCATCAATATTTTTAGGTTTTATGTAGTAGGAAGGAATCGGAGGAGCTATTATAACTCCAAGTTTTGATAATTTAAGCATGTTTTCCAAATGAATTGCGCTAAAAGGACTTTCTCTTACCACAAGGATAAGTTTTCTATTTTCTTTTATCATTACATCTGCTGCTCGAGTAATCAAATTATCGGCATAACCATTAGCGATAGAAGCTAAGGTTTTCATTGAACAAGGTATTATAATCATTGCATTCACTTTATATGAGCCGCTAGCTGGTGGTGCAGTTAAATCATCAGCATTATAGTTTTTATCTGCTAATTTTCGAATATCTTCCACTTTATATTCAGATTCAATCTTAATGATTTTTTCAGCTATTTTTGATATTATTAATTCTGTTTTAATATCCTTTATTTTTAATTTTTCCAATAATTTAACCGCAAGTATTATACCTGAGGCACCTGTAATCGCAATTAACACTTTGTTCTCTCTCCATTAATGTTTGAATTTTATTATTTCTGAATAATATTTAATTATTTTAGTGATTTTTTAAAAAACATTTTTTAAACAAAAAATATTAAAATTTTCTATTAACCACAAAATTTAATAAGTCATTAAAGAACTCCAAATCTGAGTCATTTATTACAGATTCCAATTTTTCAAGTGAGTCTCTTGCTTCTTCATAATATTTTTTTGCCAGCATTTTGCTTGAATTAGTTACATCTGCTTTAAGAAACATCGCTTTAATTTCTTTTACCTCTGAATCTGTTATTTCTTGTCTCTCAATTAACTGATTAAGGCGATCTACGTCGTTATTTTCCAACTTATTATACGCTTCAATCAATAAACAAGTTTTCTTTCCTTCTCTAATATCACCGTCAGTAGGCTTTCCTGTAATCTTTTCATCTCCGAAAGTTCCTAAAATATCGTCAATGATTTGAAAAATAATTCCTAAATTAATCCCATAAGTTGATAACATAGTCTTGTATTTATCTTGAACCTTAGCATAGTTTGCTCCTATTAAAATTGATTTTTCTAGCAGAGCACCAGTTTTCAATGAAATCATTTCAATATAATCTTCAATTGCCAAAATTTTACGATTTACCATATCTGTTTCAATCAAAACTCCATTAGCAATTTCTATAAAAGCTTGTTGATAATAATTAATAGCATTTAAATTCAAATCCCATTTAAAGTCATTATAAAGATAAGCATCTAAACCTAAGAAAAATGCTGAATCACCCCCTATAATCCCTATTGAGTTACCAAAATCAATATTATTCATCTTATTCAGACTATAATTCTGATGATAATTTTGAAATCTATAATGAAACGCAGGATTTCCTCTTCTAAAATTGTCTTTATCTATGATATCATCATGTATTAATGAAGCATTATGAAGAAATTCTACTCCAACACTAGGAAATATTATCCTTTCATCTTTTTCATTGCTAAACGCATTAAATGAAGCAATACATAATAACGGGCGGATTCTTTTTCCCCCTGCTAAAAAATAGTTTTTTAATTCCTGGTAATACTCTTGTAAAAAGCTATTTTTGACCTCTTTTAACTTCTTATCGTAAATTATACTAATCGCATCGTTAATTTTTTCATTATAATATTTTACATATTCTGGAAATTTCATCTTTTGATATCTCCTTTAAATTAATTTCCTCATAACAATTTCGGAGCTCCTGTATTTTTCCCAAAGTGATAAAAACTTCTTTAAAGTCTCATCATTATCAAATATTTTATCTCTCGCTGTCCTTTTAGCCTTTAATACTCTTAGAAAATTTTTATCTAATAATCTTTCATATTGAGTTCCTAATTTATCAAGCCTATCTTTTGATTCACATGATTTAATAGACTCAATAGCAAATTGACCAGACATCATAGCATATGGGATTCCTTTTCCACTTATTGGATCCACAATTCCTCCAGCGTCTCCCACTGCAAATACATTCTCTTTATAAAGTTGAGACCTTAAACCTACAGGAATCAAATGTGGTTTAAATATTTCAATTGCTGAATTTTTTAGAGCGGTTTGTACAAAGGGGAGAGCTACAAATTTTTTAAACTCTTCCCTTGAATTCTTTATTAGATTAATTTGGTTTCCCCAGCCCACCGTTATAATTTCTTCTTTTGGAAATAACCAGGCATACCCAATTGGAATTAGGTTTTTAATTCCGAAAAATAAATGAACTACATCAGATCCCAGAGTACTATTAATATAGGATTTTGAAGTTTTCATTTCTTTGGTTATTGTCAAAATAAGATTCGATTTTTCGAAAAATGGCCATTTAAGTGCTTTCAGAGTGGATGATGTAACACCATCAGCGGCGATTACATACTTTGTAGAATATTTTTCATTTTTTGTGTTAATTTGATATGAATCCCCAATCTTAACTATCCTTATGAGTCTTTCTCTATCTTTTAATATCACTCCACTAGCAACAGCCATATCGGATAAAAATTTGTCAAATACGCTGCGCCAGATTACAGCTCCTTTACCTTTTTTTGAAAAATCGTAACCATCAACATGGTGTAATTCTAGAGATTCTATAATTCTTCCAATCATATTCTCGGGATAATCAATTTCTTCTACTAACTCCCATGCTATTGCCCCACCACAAGCTTTATACCTTCCACCTTCATTAAGGCTCTCTTTTTCAAGTAAACATACAGAATATCCATTTTCTGCAGCAGTTTTAGCAGCTATTGAGCCTCCAGGTCCAGCTCCAACAACAATTATATCATAATTTTGCATGAAACTTCAATCTTTAATTAATTTTAGAACTAAGTAAAAAGATAATGATTCTATAAAAAGAGTATCACATAAACAATATTCTTAATAATAGAGAATATAAAATATACTGAATCGCCTTTTATTCAATAATAGAATATGATGAATAAATTACAGAAGTTTCAAATCATTTGTCTCAGCTGATAATTTATCTAAAAAATCTATCATTTCTTTCTTTCTATTATTACCAATTTCTTTAGCTTTATCTGAATATAATTTTTGAGGTAATTCATTACAAAATCTTCTAACTATTTTTAATGCACTTGCCAAATCTGGGGTCCAGTCATCAATACCAACAATAGATAATATTCTTGTAATCCCAATTATACCCATAAAGTCTAACGTATCAGCATCATGAAACAATATTGACTCAATATTATTCGAAGGATTATTATAAAACATATGACTACTGATAATCTCTTTTACTTTTGGAATTTTAACTTGAGGGAAACCTAACTCTTGAAGAATCTTATCACAATTCTGGACAGTCACCTCACCATGATCTTTCCCTTCTTGTTTATATGGCTTAAAAGCACCTATATCATGTAAATATGCCGCAGCAAATATACAATCTTCATCTATAATTCTTTCTTGATAAGCTGCTAGTTCAATTGTTAAATCATAGGTACGTCTGAAATGGGAAAAACCCCACGCAGGGTGCTCAAATATTTTTGCGAAATTTATAATTCTGGCTCTCCACATAAAAACAATATATTAAACATATAATTAATAATTTAATGACTTCTACTTAAAATTAAAAGATATTAAATGACAAAACGATTTATAAACAATTTTACAAAAATTTAAATTTGTTTACCCAACTTTTGTTTTATGACATATACACCGTTTGAACTTCGCGTTTTGCCAATGTTTCTTTATTATTTTGCACTCTCGATATTCAGTATTATTCTTACAGTCAAGATGTATTTGAAATGGCGAGAAAGAAAAGTACCTCCACCTCTTTATTTAACATATACGTTTATATTTTTTGCCCTTGCAATAATAATGCTAACTATCGGCTTATCTGAGGCAGTTATTACAGGATTTTATAAAGAGGTTTATCGATTTTCTTTGCCTTTCGCATATGCTATGGTGATTCTTGCAGATATAACCCTTTTTAAGTTCGTAAGTTTTCTCACCAATAGTGGGAAAAAAATCTTCATTCCTTTAGTTATAATAGGATTAATAGTAATCATTATTTTATTTTTACCATGGAACTGGTGGGGAGTTCCTCCAGAAGATTATGCAGGCATGCTGAATATTAGATTATATTCAACCCTTAGCTTAGTTATTTATTCATATTTTATATATATCCAAATAGCAATTACTAGCAAAAAGGGTATGGGGGCAACGCAGGATAAAATCACTCATATGGGTCTAAAACTTTTATTTTATGCTATGATCTCAATGATTCTCTTCTTTCTAATGTTTATTGGGGACACTTTAATGATTGCTTTATTCGATCATCCAGGATATTCTGAATTTGTATATATTGCCTGGATTTTTGCTATTTTAGCATATATTCTTATGTATTTATCCTTGGTTATGCCAAAATGGTTAGTGAATCGAATTCAAAAATAAAAATCTTTTTTTTATTTTTTTTTTATTGTAATTCGAAATGTTGCTATTACGTGCGAATCTAATGAAATTTTAAAATCACATCGATTAGCCGAAACGATCTTAGCCTTGATTGGATTAATAGGTTTTTCTTCTAATAAGTTTACAAGCTCAACTTTTTCTATTATTAAACCATCATAAAGTGATACATTTGCTTCTTCATATGTAGGTGAAATATTATAGACTCTCAATATAAGATTATTTCCTTCTTCAGACCTTTTTAAAGCACTTAATATAATCTTATTATTATTAATTTCTATAAAGCTAAGCTTTTCGGGCAAATATGGTTCTAAATCTAACGCTTTAGTAGCTCCGAAGTAAGATAATATCCCGAAAGGTAATAATACAACCCTATCTGAAACCCGAAGTGAAGTTCGAGCCATAAATGGAAAAATTATTTTTAGAGGATTATTAAATTCTTTTGCCCTTCCATGAATATTGGATTCTATCCAATTTGGTTTATTACTCTCTATAACTAAAGACAACTCAAATGTATGCTTTCCTAAGCATTGAGCTTCAGGAGTATTTAGATCAGGACCTGCATTAGATCTTCTCGTATTTACATCAACTCGCGATAACCATTCGATGCATCTTAACAATGTTATTGCTATAATAATAGTATTATCTTCATTTTTAATAGCCTCATATTCAGGTAAACCTTTATTAAACACCGCAAAAGTTCGCATGTTATCATTAATACTAATAAAATCCTTCTGATGATTTGTAGGTAAGGCTTTTTGTGCCCACCCTTCTGAGTTTGGTAATTCAATATCTCTTGATATGACATAAAAATGCCCGTCTGCTTCAACTTGATTTGAAATGATCATTGATGGAAAAAGCACTCTTATTCTATGATCTTTACTATTATTCTCCAAATCTATTCTAAAATCTATTCTTTTAATATCATTATAAAGACTAATATAAATATCAATTGGATTAGATACTAAATAGGTATCTCTATTATAACGGTCTTCTGAAAAAGAAGCTGGTAAATTTAGATTTGCTTTAATTAGTAAGGTTTTATGAGTCGGTCCATCAAAATAGGGTTGAATTGAGAGAATATTGAGATCTTCAGATGTGAATCTAAGGTCAGTTTGGTTATCATTCGGTCCAGAAAAATCATATTCATCCCCCCAATCCCCTATATCTTCAAAAAAGCATATTTTTTCGTACCAAACTTTACTTTCTTTGTCAAAAACACTTATATCTCCTTTTAATGAAACTTTAACTTTATAAAATTGGTTTTCAACCATTCTAATATCTAAATGCAATGTTTCAGGAGTATTTTCAAAAACAGAGGGTTTTTTTTCAGGGATGATGTAATATGTAGAATAACCACAAGCAGGAACATCAGCAATGAAAGTACACAAGGCACTTTTACCTTCTACTTGAGTATATCGTGGGTTTTCTTTAATTGGAATAATTTGGTATTCAACTTCTTCCTCCTCAGTATTAATTATTCTGAAAAAGTCAGAAGTTTTTAATCCCACACTCTTTATATTTGAAATTATATTAAATTGAACAATATCATTTCTTTTCCAAGGAAGAGGGTTATAAATAATAAGCGGAATAATATTATTTTCATCTTTTAATTTTACTAGATTTGACAAATGGATAATAGAATTCTTAAATATTTCTTCTCCTATTTGTTCTGCCCAATCAAATCGTGTGGTCATTTCTCTATGTACTTGATCAATACTACAGCCACAAATTGAGTCATGTGGATGATTCTTTAAAAGCCACCTCAAACCAGTAAGTATATATGAGTTAGGATAATTAAATTTTTCATATTTATCAAGTACCCATGTTATTGTTGAGATAGGTTCAGTATATTTTTCATATAAATATTCTATCTGTGTATTTCTCTGCTTAATCCACATCCTTGCTGAAAGTACTCCTGAAAGTAGATGGGCATACTTTCCACCTCTAAGTTCTCCTTGAAATGATTTTAGAGTGGGTTTACAGCGCAATACTTTATATGAATAATCTTCAAAATCATTTTGCTCCATTCTTATATCGGGATACATCTCATTCCATTCTCTTATAATTTCAGGTATTTCTGGTTTTGCTTCATGATGATCTGATCCACTATTAAGAAGCACAATCGGAGTGGCAATATATTTTTCAAAATTATTAATAACTCGTTTAATTTTATGTAATGCTAATTTATATCTTCCGCTTTTTTTGGAAAGGTTTAAATCAGCTACAGAACCATAACTCATTATGAGATGAATTGCTAAAATTGAAGCTACTTTCCCAGGAGCATTCCATTGAAACTCTATATTTAAATTGTTTTTTTCAAATTCATTACCAAAACCACGCCAAAATATTATTGAAGGGAGCTCAAAACCGCTCAGAATTTGGGGTAATTGAGCAATATGGCCAAATGGATCTGGAATATATCCCGCTTTCATTACCCTTCCAAATTTTTTGGCTATCTGATGCCCTATTAATAAATTTCTAATTGTAGATTCTCCACTAACTAAGAATTCATCAGGCAAAATGTACATCGGACCTATCGAAAGTCTTTTCTGTTTTACAAAATTCTCAATTTCTTCCCTCTTTTCTGGTCTTACCTCTAAATAATCTTCTAAAGGTATTGTTTGACCATCTAATGTGAAATTAGTATAAGTAGGATCATTATTAAGAATATCTAAAAGTTTATCCATCATTAACACTAATTTCGCTCTGTACTCTTGAAAGGGGAGATACCATTCTCTATCCCAGTGAGTTTCAGGGACAATAATAACATATTTCGCTTTCATCTTTATCGTAATTTTCCTATAATATAATGATTCTTCTACATCTTGCAGAAAAAAAATTCATTTATTAAATTCTTTTTTATAAGAATATGAAAAAAAAGTTATGAATTCTTAATATTTTAGTTATGATTTTTGAAGGTCAAAAGGATTTTCTAAAGGCTTTTCAATTCCAAGCTTTTTGGCAAATTTTAGGATGAATCTTCGCCTAGATTCTAAATTTAAATCTAAAATTATTAAAGTAGGCAAACAAAAAATTGATAGTAAGATGGGCATGATCCAAAGAGAAACAGCAGCAGAAATAAATCCACCATCAAGTGGATTATTAAATTCTCTCAAAATGTTGATAACATAGATTATATAGGAAACAACTACACCAATCCCTGCATACCCTTTTAAAAGGTAATGATACCAGCCTCCGATGCTTCTTACTTCAATTGGCTCAATTTTATCTCTAACTTTAGTTTTATTTGTAAATACAATCCCTGAATCTAGAAGAAACCAAACTGGAGAGAATAATCCCATTGAAATTCCACTCATTAATGGAAGTGATACTATAAAACCGATTAATGGCGCTAACCCTGGGTTGTTTGTTGCATAATCTGATCTTACAATCAGATCAATTCCAAATTGAGAAGTGCCAATCATTAATGCAAAATTTATAGCCATAAAAGCAGGGAAAATGCCCTTCCATGTTTGCATAAAAATCTTTGGTTTTATTCTTGTTTGTATGCCAAAATCCATTTGTATTCCAATAGTTTTCTTATAGAATAAAAGAAATAATGGTCCCAAAAAATATCCAGTAAATAATCCACCAATCAAAGTAGTTATAGGAATTAAAATAAAAATAAATGTAGCTTGGAGCATCATGTTATTAGTTGGTAATAGATTCGTAAACCCAGGTTCGTTCACTATGAGAGAAAATAGACCAAATGACAAAACTGCTAGAAGAAATAGAACTAAAAATAACACTATTTGTTTTTTATAACGTGAATTTACCATAATATCCCATTATATAGAAAATTATATGTTTATAATACTAAGACGTAATTATATTTAATAAAATTATATATTTAGTTTGTTAGTCGGTTATATAACCGATTTTCCCACTACAGATTTGTCAGATTTTACTCCTAATAATTCTAATAATGATGGAACCATATCTGTTGTTTTACAATAACTTAGTTCTTTTTGAGGGATATTTGAGGACCCTCCAATAATAAATGGAACAACCATCGAAGATCTAGTTCCAATATCATGAGAATATGGGGATGAACCCATAGTTTTACCATGTTCATAATTAAAACTATATTCCCCCAAAGTGGAAATAATAATATCACAGGAACGTGGATTTTTAAAATATCGAGGGAGTTGGTCTATTATTATTGGGAAATCAATTTCATTAGTAGCATTTAGCCATTCATCAATTGTAAATTTTCCGTTATTAACTAATTTCGCAGATTTTTCATGATGCTCATAACCATAAACATCCAAATTTTCATAGATATATCGCGATTTTTGTTCCTTTCCAGCACCTTCATATTCAATTTTGGCATTTAAAATTTTTCCTGATTTTTCCTCTAATCGTTTAATATGGATGATTCCTTTGTTCGGGTCATTATTATCGTCTCTGTAATACATATACTTCACTCCAGAAATCTTCCATAGCTCGTTAAAAACATTAATTTGAATTTTTTTAGGACCACTACTATGTAAATTTTCAAGTTGAGTAATTGTCGGATGATGATACCATGTTTCTCCAGGGAAGTTAAAAAATCCTAGTGAGCCAATATTGGCATCAAAATCGCCCTTTCCTGTATCAGGATTATAAGGAATTAATCCAAGTTTATTAAAAAATGGTTTTAAATCAATAACATTTTTCGCTTTATAGTTCCCGTGATCTGTAATTATTCCAATAGCAGTCTCATCATAATAACCTAACTGTTTAAGAGTTTTCATTAAAGAACCAATATATTTATCACATTCAATAATTAAATTTTGAAAATCAGGATGATCAAATCCTTTTGCATGCATTATATCATCTGTATGAGAGACATAGCCTACTGTAATTTTGGGGACCTCCTTATTTGGGAAAAAAGAGCCAGGATTTCTAAAAGCATTTTCGATATTTTTAAATATGGGTGCTACATCAAAGAAGTTTTCAGCAAGAGCGAAAAAATTAGCACCTCGATATAAAAAACTCGTTGCACTTAAAAAGTTCCCCTCATTAGCTTGTTCAAAAATAGTTTTAACATTAGATCCAATATCTCTATTAATTTTAAGTAATTGGGCTCTATCACCATAATTTCGAATAAAGGGAGGCTTTTTTTTCTCCTTTGGCGGATCGGTTCTATCAAGCCAATGATAAAGTGGAACACCATTACCTTCTTTAGGAAAATAACCAGAATATGATCCTGTAATAATATTGCCATAACAAGGAAAAGTTATGGCTGGGTATGAAGTTATACAATTAGTACATTTAATTCCATTATTCGCAATAATACTAATATTAGGTAACTTACCTTCGTTTATAAGATTAAAAAGCTGAGACGCTCGAATATCATCAAATATTATTAATATTACTTGATTTACTTTTCTATCATGTACCATATATACAATCTATTATTTTTTACATATTAATTTTATCAGAAGGATGAAATTTATTATTCTTTTATGAGTTTGATGAAATTATATCTTCTTATATTTTCCTAACATAAAGTTTTTGTTCTATTAAATATTCAATATTTCAAATGAGTGAGTCTTCAGAACGTAATTTTATTGTAGGAATTTTTGGGGAAAATTTAGAAATAAATAATCGTATTGGACAAGCGATCGGATCCCCTGGAACTAAATCGGATATCCAATTTTATAATAGACTTGACTCAGAGTTAAATCAGATTTTTTGTGCTTTAACTCCATTAGATTATCCAGATAAAATCAAATCGTTTCTTCAATCTCTAACTTTAACAAATATTCATCTTTTAATTGTTGATTTAAATTTAGGTTTAAATGCTGTATTAGGAGAGATGATTATAGCTCTTGATTTATTTCACCAATTATATAATACTGAAATTTTAGTTGTACTTGATGGAATAGATTCTAAAAATGAATGGAAATTGCCAGAATTAAAGAAGAGACTTTCACATATTCTTGGAACAACTAGTTTGAAAAACAGTGAATTATTTGAAATAAGGGAAAAAGAAGATTATCACCTAATGAAACGTAAAATCATTGAGCTAGGTTTAAAAGTCTTAGGAAAAGAACCTCAAGATGATAATCACACAAAAATTTTAATCGATCATGCTTTTCCAGTTAAAGGAATAGGGACTGTAATTTTAGGGATTGTAAAAGAAGGAAAGGTAAATGCTGGACAGATGTTAGATTTATCTGGTTATGATGGACCGAGTAAGAAGGTTATTATCCGGAGCATTCAAAAACATGATAGAGATTTTAAAACAGCTTTTCAAGGAGATAGGGTTGGACTTGCCTTGAAAGGAAATATATCACCAAAAGAAATAAGCAGAGATAATTTTTTAATATCTCATGGAATTTATAAACCTGAAACAGATATTAAAGCCAAGGTCTACATTAATGACTTCTTTAAACCTAAAGATAATTATATCAAACCTGGAAATGGCATACAGTATAATGCTTTAGTAAATGTTAAGTTATCTCCTGTTAAGTTTATATCAGGTGAAGATCTTTACCCTGGAAAAAATGGAGAGGTAATTTTGAAATTTGATAAATATTTATATCACAATGGTGCTGGTCTAAAAGGAATTATAACTGATCTTAATAAGTTTGAAAACAAACTTAGAATAATTGGTTATTTCACCCAAATTCTCAACTAAAAATTTAAATAAGTCTTTAAGGCTTATTATAAGCAATAGAATGAAGATTGAAGAACCTATTATCTATTTTAAATCTTCTGAAAATATGGATGAGTTGAATGATAATTCAATTCAGCTTATAATAACATCACCTCCATACGGTAAAATTAAAGATTATGGAAATCATAATCAAATAGGGTTTTCTGATTCATTTGATATATATTTCAAAAGACTCCAACAAGTCTGGAAAGAATGTTATCGTGTATTAGAGCCACATTGTCGTATGGTTGTTAATATAGGAGATCAATATTTAAGGACAGCAAAATTTGGGCGTTATCGAATCATATCAATTGCGAGTCAAATTATTAACGATTGTTGTAATATTGGGTTTGATTTCTTAGGTGATATTATCTGGCAGAAAGTAAGTACTACAAATACCACTGGCGGTTGTTCATTCATGGGTTCTATTTTTTATCCTCGAAATGGATTATTAACTTATGATTATGAACATATATTAATTTTTAAAAAATATAAAGGAAAAAATAAGCGAATTACTGAATTAAGATGGAAAGAATTATCAAAAATTTCATTATGCGAATGGAAGAAATGGTTTGTTGGTCATTGGAAAATACCAGGCGTTCTACAAAAGGAACACATCGCGATGTTTCCGGATGAAATTCCTTATAGAATTATTAGAATGTTTTCTTTTATTGGTGATAGGGTTTTAGATCCATTTCTTGGATCAGGAACCTCATTAAAAGTCGCAAAATCACTACTACGTAAAGGGATTGGATATGAAGTTAATCCAGAATTTAAGCAAACCATAGATAATAAAATAAAGCAAGCGAAGTTAGGTTACTTTGAAGACTATCAATTCTTATCATATATTATTTTTATTAAAGCTCAAGAACAAGGTTATGAAATAAATTTTAATTCTCAAAAGCAGAAAAGTATAATCATATTAAAAGATAAATTTAGAAATGAAATTTTAATTGATTACTTATTAATTGATGAGGATTCTATACATAAAGAATCGCTAATAAATGAATTAGGTGCAAAATTTGAAGAAAATACCTTTAAAAATTATCTAAATGAATTGCCAAAATGGGAAACTTATCAACATTATATTATTATAATTAACGCCAAACCAAAAATCAAAGAATTTAAATCCGTAATAGATGAGATGGTAAAATCCTTAAGCTTAAAAAAACCGGTTTCCATTTTATTTATGCAATCTGTAATTTCTGAAACCTTTCAGTTAGCAGATTTTTTTATATAATGTCTTTTGTTATTAAAATAATGCGGGAAGGGAGATTCGAACTCCCGAACCCCTACGGGACTGGATTCTGAGTCCAGCGCCTTTGTCCAGACTTGGCAATTCCCGCGAGTAATTAAAAAAATATTAGAATGGGTTTTGAAATAAATAAGATGGGAAAAATAATTTCACGATATTTTTATATCTTATTACAAAATCTAATAAAATCACTTTTATCAACGTTCTTAACAATAAAAAGCTAAAATTCAAATAACTTTTTAATTTATTGAAAAGAAAACAAATCTAAAAATATTCACATCCAATGCCCTCACTAAAAATAAATAACTTTAACATTTTCTATGAAATTCATGGACAAGGGTATCCTTTAGTTATGATACTTGGATTAGGAGCAAATATTAATTGGTGGGGTAAATATTTTTTAAAAGAATTAGCAAAAGAATTCACCATCATTATTTATGATAATCGGGGAACTGGAAAATCACAAGATCCAGATGAAGATTTTACTATTAAAATACTTGCTGAGGATGTAAAATTTTTAATCGAAAAATTAGGACTTAAACAAGTTAATGTGTTTGGGCACTCTATGGGAGGAAGTATTGCCCAAGAATTAGCATTAAACTATAACTTAGTTAAAAAGCTTGTATTATGTTCTTCTTCTTGTGGCGGGAAAATGTCTATAACCCCTTCAAGAGAAGTATTAAATATAGTAGAAAGATCCCGGAAAGGAAGGATGGTAGAAGAGATTGCTAAAGATAATTTATTTCTTTTCTTTTCTGAGGAATTTTTGTCTAAGAATCCAAAATTAATTGAATATGCTATAATAAATATGTCAGAGAGCCCAATTTCCGGCAAAAATTATATTAGGCAACAAAATGCTATAAACCATTTTAATACTTGTAATAGATTACCACAGTTAGAAATTGAGACCCTCATAATCCACGGAAAAAAAGATATTTTAGTTCCTCCTGAGAACAGCAAGATTCTAAATGAGCTTATTCCTAATTCGAAATTAAGATTTTTTGAAAAAAGCGCTCATGCTCCGTTCACAGAAGAACCAAATGAAGTACTAAAGACATTAATTGAATTTTTAAAATAATCTCTGGTCATGCAATCTATTTTTAAATCAGTAACAATAATATTATATTAATAGAACCAATTTAGTTATAAATAAAACAAATAACCCTCAATAAAATGCCAAATAATGAACCCCCAGATAAGAAAAAAGCACCAAAAAGAGAAGAGCTACATATTACAGTATATCAATTCAACGATCAAATTGGAGATTTTGAAGAATTAATAATTGATCCCGACGTTGCATTATCTGATTTATTAGATGATGATTTTATACTACTTTTTGTTGATCCTCAGCATTATAGAGTTTGGTTATGGCATGGTTTTAATACTACTACTAGAATGAAGTTTATCGCTGCCAAAATGGCAGCTCCAATAAGAGATAGGCATGGAATTGCCTTTAAGATCACAGCCGTGGATCAGGATAATGAATCCCATGCTTTTAAAGTAATGATAGGTTTAGAGGAGGCTATAGATTATGAAACCTCTCAAACAGGTCCAACTTATGAAGGAACAGAAAAAGATCTTGAATTACTTGAGGAATTATCAAGAGAGAAAATATTATATATTCTTGAAAAAACAGATATCCCCGAGGGTTATGAAAGAAAGATGGTTATCGTTAAAAATAAAATCTATGGATACAGAGAATATGAAAGGAATTATTTAGGTTCTGTAATAAAAGAAAAGAAATTATTTCCTCTAAAGGAGGAAATTGAAGATGGTACATATCTCGCAGAAGAATATATCCCTCGAATGCTTTTTTCTTACAACAACGTTGTACTTACAGAATTACTACAGAAGGTAGAAATTGACGACAGTATTAAGAAAGAGCCTCTTAAAGGAGTAAATGTTTAAAATGACACCACCAAATCGTAATAAATATCAAAAAGGAAGAACCTATTCTTCTAAAAAGGAAAGAAGGAGAACAACATTTGCACTCCTAATAATTTCATTATTTGCGATTTCAATTATTGCAAGCGTTATCATCACAATTTATTCGATGCCATAAAATTTTACAATGTTAATAATTAAAATTATGTATTTTCACTCAAATTAACGTAATAATCATTCTCTATTCTCATGCGGATTAAAAGAATTGATTTAATTTTCATGATTATTATGGTTATTATTACTATAATCTCCATAGATTTCATAATTAATGAATCTCATAGAGAAATCATCGAAAATATTTCACGTTTCCCTCCTTTTCAAGACTTAGCTTTAGGACTCTTAATTACATTTCTTGTTTGCTTAATGGGAAATTTAATTCCTTTTCCAACACCCTATACATTCGTACTGTGTTATAGCAGCCTTCCATTTTTGAATTTAAATTTTTTTATTCCCTTCATAATAGCTTTGATAGCTAGTTTAGGAAGTCTAATTGGAGAATTAGGAGGATATTTTTTAGGAATGGGTATTTCCGAATTAATTTCTGACGAGACATACCTAAATTTAAAAAATTATCAACAATATCTTGTTAATCATCCAAGATTAGCACCTATATTGATTTTTATTTTTGGGTTAACACCATTAAATGATGATTTAATAACAGTTCCTTTAGGGATAATAAGATATAGCTTAAAAAAAACCATTTTTTGGTGTTGGTTAGGAAAATTAGGTTTAATGTTAATTTTTTCTTACAATTTGATAAATATATGTTCCCTATTAGGCGGTGAAAATTGGATATTAAGTATTATAACCCTTTATTTATTAGCTATCTTTATGTATCTATTAATTAAAATCGATATTCTTGAATATCTTAAGAAAAAATTCAGATTCAAATCTAAGAAGAATCTTTAATAATCATCTATTGGTAGCTAATATAACTTACTTTTGTTCTTTAATTTCAATACCATCTGGTAAAGTTACACTATCAACCATCATACCTTCAGCTTTCCGATAATCATCGAAAGTTCTCGCTCCAACTTGTTTCATATATTTAAGTAGTGTATTTTCCACATCTTTATCAATGGTAGTAGGTTGATGCTCTTTAAGAATCTGATCAACTTTCTCACGAGCTCGTTCTATGATATCCTTTCCCCCTTTCTTAAACCAAGAAGAACGTCTGGCTCTATCGGCTAATCTAGGCATATACAATTCTGATTTCATATACTTCCGAGTATGACTCTCTGCGAGAAAATTAACTCCTTTAATATCACTCGTTGCTACTTTCTTAATTATATCGAAACCGATCGTATCTTCATTAACTTTTATCCCTTCTAAGGCTCTTTTTACCATCCCTGCTAAATCATCATCTATAACAAGTAGCTCTAATGCTTCTACTAAAGTGGCTTCATATGTACCTGCGCATGTAATATAATTTACTCCCGCTTGAGCTGCTAGCATTAGAGTTTGAAGGCGTTCATATCCATTCTGTAAATCCAAAACTTTAGAATCAGTACCACCTCCCGGACCCCTTGATGGAATATTATAAAACCGGGCTAGTTGTGCTATCCCTGCCGTAATAAGCCCCATTTCCACAGATCCCATAGCAGAGTTACCTGTTCGCATATCAGTTATATGTGACACAGTCCCAAAGAATACAGGCGCTCCAGGATTAAGAATCTGCGACAAGACAACACTTCCAATGATTTCCGCATTTGTTTGAGTAATTAAGCCTGCTAGAGTCACAGGAGCAGAGGCTCCTGCTAGTGCTTCTGGAGCAATTATAGTCGGTTGCTTATATTTGGTAAAAATTGAAAATCCATTTGTCATTAATTGCGGAAGATGAAGTGGACTTGTAGGATTCATAAAACCAACAAATCGTGGGTTCTTAATTAATTCATCATCCCCTCCTACTATAATAGAGGCCATATTCATCATATCCTGGGAAGCTAATCGTCCAAGACATCCCAAACCATAAGGTTTTTTTGTGTTTTTAACCCATTGATAGATACATTGGGCGTGAATAGTTATATATGAAACGTCATTAGGCCATACATCGATATGAGAACAAACAATATTTTCTAAACTATCAACAATTTTAATCTGCTGAATAGTATCAGATAATAATGTTTTACGAACACCTGCTTTTTTACTTTCATCTTTTATTTTTACAGGAGTCCCAATAGTAGCAAATTGGGTGCTAGTTGTATTCACTTCAAATTTAAACGTACCGTCTGGTCCATACAGATTAAATGAATTAGGTGTAGATTTTATTTTTTCTTTAACAAGAGATTCAGGAAATCTAACAAAATGCGTTTCTTCATCGACAATAGCACCATAATCTCTTAAAAGGGCTCTAGTATCTTGAGCATCTATTTTCAATCCTACATTAGCTAATAATTGCATAGAAGTTGAATGAATTAATTCTAACTCGTCTTTAGAAAAAACTTCCAGATAATTTAATTTCAATTTATGCACTCCGTAGCTTTATTTGCATAATTGTTGTACTTTTTGTACTGCTTCTATTGCGTCATCTGCATGTGCATCAGCCCCGATTTGGTCTGCCCACTCTTCTGTGGTGGGAGCGCCCCCTACAATTACTTTATATTTCTCCCTTAAGCCTCTCTTTTTTAATTCCTCAATTACTTGTTTTTGAAAATCCATTGACATCGTTAATAAAGAAGAAAGACCAATAATATTTGCCCCTACTTCTTCCGCTTTTGAAATAAATTGATCAGCTGTCACTTCAACACCTAAATTATAAACTTCAAAACCATTTGAAAATAGAAAGGATGCAACAAGGTCCTTTCCAATACTATGGACATCACTTTCTACAGTCCCTATTACTACTTTTCCTAAAGATTTCTTCTCTCCACCTGAAGCTCTAATAGCAGGATCTAATACTTCATTAATTGCTTTCTTTACTACTTCTGCAGAGCCTATTAAGTCTGGCAAAAAAATTTCTTCACTCTCAAACTGATCTCCAATAAATTTCATAACTTTTCCGATTATCTTTAATAATTCTTCAGCAGTAGCTTCTTTGTTCTCTAAAGTAGAGAGACATAATTTAATTAATCCTTCTTCATCCCATTCAACAATAAGATTTTTCACTTTTTCTTCTAAAGCCATTTTCTTCTCTCTAAATAAATTTCGAAATATAATTTTAATTTAGTACTACTCAGTATAAAAGAAAAAGTTTATCAAAAAATTGATAAATAAATGACTTCTTGTTAGTAAATATTGAAACTGATTTTTATAATATGATTTTAGAATGAATTTAAGCAAAATAGAACTATTTTCTAAAGAAGAAATTGAACAGATTCATCAAGCATCAATAGAGTTATTAAAGGATGTTGGAGTAAAGATTGAGTCTGAAGAAGCATTAAATTTATTGAAAAATCATGGCGTTATTGTGGATTTAAAAACAAAATTTGCTAAATTTCCAGAAGAGTTGATAAAAAATCAATTAAATCATGTCCCAAATTCCTTTAAATTGTATGGGAGAGATGGGTCCTTTCAGTTTGAAGTAAACACAACTAGCACCCAATTTGCCACCGTTGGCACACCTGTAAAGATTTATGATCCCTCTGATAAAAAGAAAGTACGAAAGACAGTTCTTGCTGATACTATTAGTCAGATACGTATCGTTGATAGTTTGAAAAACATTATGTGTTCTCATGTGGATGTGTGGCCAAATGATGTTCCCTATCTAGAAACTCATTATCATGCAATAAGAGCATGGGCTGAAAATAGTTTAAAACCATATGGTCTGGGATGTTATGGAAGACTAGCAAGCACTGATATGATGAAGTTAACATCAATCGTAGTTGGTGGAGAAGAGGAGTTAAAGAGACACCCAAGATTGATTGGATTTTTCAATCCTACTAGCCCATTAACACTCACAAAAATAATGTTAAACGGCCTTTTTGTTTTTGCTGAATGGAATCAGCCTACCATTATTGCACCAGCTGCAAGTGCAGGTTCAACTGCCCCTGTAACTTTGGCAGGGTTACTTGTCCAAACTAATGCAGAAGTACTTTCTTCTATAGTATTAACCCAATTAATAAAGCAAGGTACTCCTGTATTTTATTCTACTATGAATTGCCCTATGGATCCCCCAACTGGCAATGTTGCGTGGGGATCAGTTGAAACTGGGTTAATCACCGCAGCAGTGGCTCAGATGGCACATTATTATAACATCCCTTCTCGAGGTCCAGGTGCAGTTACAGAATCTAAATGTTTTGATATCCAAAATGGCTTTGAACGTTTTATGACATTATATTATGCTGCCAATTCAGGTATTAATTATATAACATGTGCCGGAACATATGAATCATCATTAGCAGAAGCCTTAGAGTTATTGGTCATCGATGATGAATTAATAGATATAATGAAGCGGGGGATGGAAGGAATCAGGGTAAATGATGAAACCTTGGCTAAAGAAGAAATTAAACGGGTAATTACTGAAGGAAAAAATTATTTAATGTTAAAACACACTGCTAAAAATACAAGAAAAGAGATCTTTGTTCCAAAGCTAGTAGATAGAGAACGGAGAGGTATTTGGATACGAAATGGATCTAAAGATATTGTAATGCGAGCAGGAGAGAAAGTAAATGAAATTTTAAGTAAACAAAAAGGACTTGGGATCACTATAGATGAAGATAAAAAATTTCAGGAATTCTTCAAAATTATTTCAGCGAGGAGTTATGATGATTTCCGTAAAGCTGAGGGAATGGATGAATTAGATTCAACTTCTGGATTATCTGGAGTGGAGGGATAAGTGATGGAAGAAAAAGAAAGAAAAACACAAGATCAGATTAATAAAGAATTAAGAGAAGAATGGGACAAATTAGAGTTTGCTACACAAGAAGTAAGAGCCGGAGAGGATCCCTATCCAAGCACCAATAATAGTTTGAGAGTTCCTATTTATGCTACTAAATCTTATGTCTATCCTACGATGACTGATATGCTTAAACATCATTATTTTTATTCAAGAACTGAAAATCCTACTCTATATGCTTTAGATAAGAAACTAGCAACTTTACATGAAGGTGAGGATGCTATATCAGTAGCATCAGGAATGGGGGCAATACATCTTGCTTGTTCAAGTATCCTTCAAAAACGATTGAAGCGTATAAAGCCACATAAAATAGGAAAGTTTCTTCCTCAGACTAACTCTGAGAAGATTCCAAACTTCGTTGTTCATAAAAATCAATATACTGGAACATATCGTTTATTTTTAAATCTATACCCCCAAATGGGTTTTATGCCTCGTATTGTCGATTTACGAGATATAAATGCTTTAAAAAAGGCAATAGATTCTGATACAAGATTTATATTTTTTGAAACTCCGGCAAATCCATCAATTGATGTAATCGATATTGAAAAATGTGCAGACTTGATACATGAAGTAAACGGAAAATGTATTGTAGATAATACTTTTGCAAGTCCAGCGTTGCAAAAACCATTACAATTAGGTGCAGATATAGTAATCGAAAGCTTAACAAAGTATATTAATGGGCATGGAGACGCAATGGGTGGGGTAATTGTCGGTCCTAAAAATGATCTCCTCAATATTAGATATTTTTGGTTAGAGTTAGAGGGCCAAGTAATGAGTCCTTTTAGTGCTTGGCTCATTTTAAGAGGTTGTAGAACTCTAAGCATTCGAATGGATAAACATTCCTCGACTGCAATGCAAATCGCTGAATTTTTGGAGAATCACCCAAAAGTAGCTAAAGTGATTTATCCTGGATTAAATTCGCATCCTGCTCACGAAGTTGCTAAAAAGCAAATGAGCAATTTTGGAGGGATGATTGGGTTTGAACTAAATTCTATGGAAGAAAGTTATAGCTTTATTGATAATTTAAAAACGATAAAAATAGGCGTTTCTTTAGGCGATACAACATCTTTAATGGAATACACTTCGATTATGACAGGAATCGATTTAGCATCTTGGGAAAAAAAATTGATGGAAATGTCTGATACACATTTTCGTTTTTCTGTTGGTTTAGAAGATCCCCAAGATTTAATTATAGATTTAGAACAAGCGCTAAATAAAATATAAAAAAATAGAAATTTAAGCAGATTTAACTTTATCCATTTTCTCTTGATGAAGCTCCTTAAGTTTCACCTTCATCTCAAGTACCTTTTGCTTTGTAAAAGGAAAGAAATACAAACTTATCAAAGATACTCCTAAGGCTATACCCGGAACCCATACAAACAAAAATCGTAATCCGAACTCAACATTTGGGATGTTTGGAACATATTCTTCCCAACCAGTCTGAGTAAAGACTATGCCAACTATTATTATTGATAGAATCATTGATAATCTCATAAAGAAGTTTGCAATCCCGAAGAAAATCCCTTCTCGCCTAACACCAGTTTTCAACTCATCATCATCAATAACATCCGCGACGATGTACCAAATAAAGTAAAGCATTCCTCCAAAGCCAATCCCCATGAAAATTACAACTATAATTGCATCTATATATGAGGAAATGAATAACATTGGCAAAGAAGCAATGAAATATAAAATAACTGATAAGCCATATCCGATTCGACTACCCAATTTAATGTCAAGTTTTTTCCATAGAAACATAGTGACAATTCCAACAATATAAAGAAGACCCATCAAGATAGAAGTTTCAAATGAGCTCGTAGTCCCTAAAATCTCCGCTGAGAATAATGGAACGATTGTAGCCAATAATAAAAGGATGAACTCATATAAGAAAAACATTATAATATAGAGTACAAATCCCTTATTTCTAAATGTATAACCTAATGCTTTAATATAAGAAAATTGTTTTTGATAATCAAGTTTAAATTCTTCTCGTTCTTTAGCGCCCCATATTAAGAAAATTATTAAGGAAACTCCCACAATAATCGTCGTAGCAATGCCATTCAATAAATACCCCTCTCTTACATTAGTTTCTCCAATAAATATTCCTGGTATCAAAGCTGCTAGTATTAATCCTACAGCGGCAAAAATCTGTCTTATAGTGTTCACTTGTGTTCGTTCTTCGACAGATGTGTAAAGCTCGGGGAAAAGAGAGTCAGTAGGAAGAGCAATGAGAGTATAAGCAGTGTCGTAAAGTAATAACATTATCAAAAGATAATAGAATTGGGTTATTTCTCCACTTAAAGGTGGGAGCCAAATTAAAATTTCCAACGCCAAAACAGGAATAAAACCTATCATGATATATATTCGACGACGACCAAACCTTGAATGCGTTCTATCTGAGAGGTAACCAATCAAAGGATCATTGAAAGCATTCCAAATAGTCCATATGATATATGCCGTCATTATATAGCCTATACTCAATTTAACAGCAGAAAAATAAAATGTAAACACCCAAAGGTTAAACGCACTGTTGATGAACCACTCTACACCATTGCCTAATGAAAATGCATATTTTTGACTTTTACTAAATCGCATACTCATTCTAATTCACTTAAGATTGAAAAAATTAATAATTAGCATTAAGAATCTTTTTTAATATTTAAATGGATATAGTTAAGATTAGAAGCCTATAAATATGAAAGAGGAAAAGAATCTAGGCTTATTCTCTTGAATACTTTTCTATAATATATTGTTGAAGTGACCATACGTATTTTTCAAGATTAAGAATGAGGATGTTCTGTTGGAGTTCTCTTAAATAGGATACATCTAAATCATCGAAAAGACTTTTTAAATGATCAATAATATTGAATATATTCACGATGATATTCCAATCGTGCGCCCATTCCTTATCTTGAACAACAACTTGTTCCATTCTTTTGATCCCCCATTATCTGCTTTAAACTATTTAATATTTATTTATCTAAGATTCCTATAAAGTTCTAGATTAAAAAATGTTTAGATTATTTCAAATTAGTAATTTTTTATAAATATAATTCAAAATTCTGTTCTATAATCTCTTTTGTATCCTTGAATTCCGAAATATTAATTATTCGATTTAAATCCTGAATTTCAGTTAATTCACGTATATAAGTATTTTTAAAATTAATTGAAAATTTTTTAATGAGATCTTCAATAATACTATTTTTTCTATTAGTTATTACAACTACTGCATACCCGTAATCATCCTCATACTTAACTACTATTTCAGTGCTTTTAGTTTGAATTAAATCTATTTTATCAGTCTTATCGATAAATTCACTGAGAATATGATTTAATCCAATCAAAATATTACCCCAGATTGCAGCATCTGTCTCAAATTTTCTCCCAAAATTATAAGTATATAACATAACTCCGGATTTATGATATATATTAATAGAATAGATTTCGTTAGGTAGTATAAAGAACATTTCAGGCTCTTTAATGAGCATTATATATAAGCCAAAAATAGTAATCCATAATAATATGATATCTAATTCTCTAAAAATAGTCAATTGAAAAATTATGTAAGAGATAAACATCAGTATAGGTATTAAAAAGATGAAGGAATTAATTAGCAGAGGAAAAATTCTTTCCTTTTTTCTTGTTCTTAAATAAATCATCATTGAATTATAGATAAAATAAATTGAAATAAAGCTATACAAAATAATTATGATTAATCCAGTAACGATATTAAAGAGATAATGAATATTTGAGGGTGCAATAATTGTAAAAGAATTAGGAATCGGTAAGGCGTATTCAATTACAACAGAGTTTGGAATTACTAATATACCGATTAATAAACCATATAAAACTGAAAGTAAAATAAATGGACCAAGTGGAATTTTTTTGTATTCCCTAAAAAAATAATAAATGACAAGGGTTAATGTTACAGAAACGAAACCACTTATTATTGAAAGTTTCCATAATAGGAGATTTATCTCCAATGAGAAAAAAAAGACAACGGAACACATGAATAAGGATGAATAAATGAATCCAAAGTTAAGAATAATTACTGAAATTAAAAAAGCAATTAATTCTGTTCCATACCTCTTTCTATTCTTATAAACGTAAAGCATAGTTATACCACTCAACAAAAAGAACAAAATATATCCTGTTATGAGGGAAATTGAAGTTATATTTAGCATTGGGAATTCCTTTATTAACTTTTAGTTTACTTTTTTCTACTAATCCAAATGATATTATATTTTAAATATAGCTAAATTTTAATCATGCTAGAATATAATGCTTAAAATGGCGATTAATAAATTCTTTTGCATCCTCAAATCCTGAAATATCTATCAATCCATTCAATTTGCTTAGTTTTTCTTTATGTGCTTGAGAAAAGTCATTCATAAATGTATTAATTGATTTTTCTAATATTGAATTTTTATGTTTAGCAACCAATTATACTGCAAATCCAAGTTGATTGTCAAAATTAACTACGATAGCTTTATCCTTCATTTTAATATACGTTAATTGATTTTCAATATTGGACAAATTTGCCATTATATGACTAATTC
>RDOE01000036.1 GCA_011364975.1 Promethearchaeota archaeon
ATTTGACAAAATCAAAAATAGAAAATAAAAATTGTCAAACCTTCTAAAATTATCCTTGTCAAATTTTTTAAATTACTATCTTCAAACTATTATCTTAGGAATAATAATTTAATTTATTTGGTGAGTAAAAAGATGGAATGTATAATAAATGACTCGAAAAGCATTAATAATGTTTCAATTTTTAATTCAAATGAAAGTTTTCAGAGAGAATTGGCGCAAGATCATTTTCGCGCATTTATTAATGAAAAACATCGAGAATTAAATCTATATTTAAAGGCTTATAATGAAATAAGTGATAAGGATTCATTTAAAGCTGACTACATTGCTTCTATAATCTATTTGATACGTTCGGAGATTAAAGAGCTACAAAATTTAATTTAAAATGTTTTTTATCTTTAACTTTTTTTATGTAAAAAATAAAAAAATAAGGATAGTATATAAAAATAATTATATAAGTTTACTGCTCTTTATCATAGAGCTGAATTTTCTTTAATAAGGTCTGTTTTGTATTATGAGGAGTTCTCATGACTGTATCATTATATTTTTCAATTTCTCGTGCTTGAACACATAAATCTGCAGCTGTCTTCATCATTTCATGTGCCGCAGCTAGTAATGGCATATATTCTTCTCGTTCTTTTAATACAAAACATGCCTTTCCCGTGATTTTAGAAACTGAGGCTGCTAATTCAAAAGCAGCAATTGCTTTTGCCCTTGCATATGGATTTGAAAAATTAGCCGCTTCAGTTGCATTCGTAGCATCAATCTCTATTTGGGGTAAAGAGGGAGTTCTTCCTTCCAACATATCCATAATTACATTATTTAACTCATTGGTAATTATATTGAGAGCTCCTGTAATAGAAAGTACCTTTAATAAATCTGAATTAAAACAACTCATCTCTATAGGGTCCAAGAAGGGCCGTCTTGCCCCGATCATTGAATCACAACCTACTATTATATAGCCTATATTCTTCTCTTTTAATTCTTCTATCGCTTTTTTAGCAGGTGCATCTGAAACTACGATTGTAGGAATTGTTCCAGCCAATTCTCGAGCCGCTTTAGGACCTTTTAGAGCAGCATTTGGACTAGACATTAATATTAGCTCTGGTTCAAATTCTAAAAGCTTCTTCATAGTTTCTATGCATTCCTCAGGAGGATGCATTTTTGCTCCAGATGTAACTTCTCTAACGCAAATTCTTGTAGATTCAGCTCTTTCATCCATAAGAAACGCTAATAACAAAGAGGATCCTATTGTACCATTTTTTAAAATACCGATCTTTAATATTTTATCTTCGCTCATTTTTGACATCCTATTTTTTATTGAAAATCAAAACGATTTGATTATGAATTTTTTAAATTGATAATTTATTAAAATTTTTAGGTTTTCTTTGTTTAAAATTTTATATATAATCACGTTCTATTTACATTAGCAATTGTTATTAACTATTCAAAAAAAATATAGGGAAAATTATGAATTTAAACGGAATTGAAATTGAAGATACGTTTTGTGAAGCTTTTGCAGCAGTTTTTACACGAATTCTAATCACTGCAAAAAATGAAAAGTGGGTAAAAACTGTTGCTCAAATCACAACAGGTTATGGGACATCTACAATTCATTGCGATTCCGAAGCAGGAATAGATGTATTTGTTCCATCTGATAAAACCCCAGATAAACGTCCTGGAGTTATCTTGATGTTCTTTAAAACTAAAAAGGATCAAATGGATAATGTACTACTAAATAGAATTGGTCAATGTGTATTAACATGTCCTACTACAGCATGTTTTGATGCGATGATGGCTTCATTAGACCCAGAAAAAGATTTTGAGATAAAAACAGGTTATAAACTCAAATTTTTCGGTGATAAGTTCGAAGAAAAAATAGAAAGTGCTTATCCTTTCGAAGCTTGGAAAATACCTGTGATGGACGGTGAATTTGTGGTTCAAAGCAATTTTAAAGTGGGAAAGGGAATAGCAGGAGGAAATTTCTTGATAATGGGGGAGACCCAAGATGCTGCCTTAGAAGCTGCAGAAAAAGCTGTTGAAGCAATTAAAAATGTTGAAAATGTGATTGCTCCCTTCCCTGGAGGCATAGCACGTTCGGGTTCTAAAGTTGGTTCGAAATATAGTTTCCTAAATGCATCCACGAATGATCCTCTATGTCCTACATTAAGAAAGAAAACTGAGGGTTCATTATTAGGAGAAACTGATAATTGTGTTTACGAAGTAATTCTTGATGGTGCTACAGAAGCTGCTATTAAAGAAGCAATGAAATTAGGGATCCAAGCAGCGGTAAAAGTATCAGGAGTAAACAGGATCAGCGCGGGAAATTATGGAGGAAAACTGGGAAAATTCCAATACAGATTACATGATATTCTTAAATAGAAAAAACTTTTACTTTAAAAAGTAATATAAAAAATTATTTTATTTTAATTTTCTTTTTATTCTTCTTTGATTTAGTCGATTTGAATCTTCAGATTTTTCAGAATCAGAAATTTCAGCTTCTTCTAATTCAGTTACTTTTTCTATAGCTTCTTTTTTTTGTTTCTTTGGTTTTATAACTGAGGTTAATTTTTTGGTTGAAATTTCCTTTCCTTCTTCATATTTAGATTTGAATTTTCTGTATAAGATACCAATTCCACCTAATAATCCAATAATAACTCCAATAACAAAGCCAACCCAGAGCAGAATTGGAGTAAGTAAATCAGGAATAATTCTAAGCTCTTGAGGCCCTAAACCAAAATCCGAAGTTAAGTATGTAGTTTCCCCATCAGCATCCGTAATAGAAATATAAACATACCAAACACCTGTTAATAATTCTTCAGTTCTTATAATAAATTCCATATTCTGTCGATATGCTTTTGATAAGTTGTACCATTCATTCTCTTCATTTATTAGATGCACAGAAACATAAGTTATTGAATTTTCTACGTCTGAAACATTAAAAGTGAATATAATATCATCACCATAATCCACTTCAATGCTTTCTTCCATGGAAAAGCCATTTATAGTATAACTATAAATTTCTGGAGGATTATTTTGGACTGTAATGCTAGATGTATATGAATCAGATCCTCCATATTGGTCTTCAACCTCAATAGTGACTTGATATATACCTATCGGTTTGTTTGCAGCAATCTTGAATGTTGTGGTAAAACTCCAATCATCATTATTATCTAAAATTATAGCTGATTGAGAGAATCCAAAGGAATCCTTTATGATTATAGATACAGTAAGATTTTCAGGAACGGTAGCATAGTCATGATCGCTAACATTAAGTGTTAAGATACAATCCTCCGCTCGCTTTATTGTTGTGGACGAAAACTCAATTGTAGAAATCTCAATTTCTGGATCTGAATTTAGCACGGTAAATGGAAAGTAAGCCGGAACTTTTAGATTATAAGACGGATCTGATAAATTTAGTTTAACATAATATATTTTATTTGAAAATTCAAAACGTTCATCGATTTTGAAAGAAAATTGCTGTACATTATTTGATACATGAAATAGATTAGCTGCGATGGTTTCATTTTCATTATCTACAACAGTAATATTCCAATTAAAATTATAAGGTTGAGGTTCATCACTTACCATTAACTCTGCATAAAGATAATTATCCTTATAATATTCAGAACTATTAAAAACCATTAAATAGTTTGTCTTAATTGTAAAATTGGTTATGGGTAAATCTGAACTCAATAGAACATTGGAGGTGTTATATATCAAGAAGCTAATGTTATGAAAGCCTAAGGGAGCATTATATCTTGGTGTATAAGTATAGGTGAAATTATGAGTTCCAGAGACATATTGCATATCCAAATTTTCACTGCTACTATCTGAATAATCAATTTTCATTTTTGTATGGTTAGCATATAGGAAACTTGCGGTATTGACATTAAACTCAATTGATTCAAAAAGCTTATATACCGAAGTTGTATTCTGATAAAAAGCGGAATAATTCAGAGAAGGTTTACCATTATCAGCCGCATTAATTCTATTAAGTTTATCATCAAATTTTTGGATGAGTATATGATTTTCATCCATATGAAAGCTCTCAATGAAAAGAAAAAAATTAGCAAATACAATAGATACAATAATTGTAGATAAAATAAAGCCTAATTTCTTGTTTTTTTTATTCATATTATTATCATCTTTTTAACAGTTTATGTTTGATTTCTTTATTTTTATAAAATAAGATTATTGCTACGGGTATTATAAGCGGAAGCATGTAGAAGACAATTAAATTAAATGCTGATAATTCTAAATCTATAATGTAATAATACCGAACAATAATATCTCCACTAGCATCTCTCAATTCAAAAATGTAAGATTTTGATTGAAAATCATATGGATTAAGACTTACAACTACAGATGTACTAATTCTATTAATACCTGGTCCCATCGAGTTTATATTAGTATTAACCTGCTCTCCATTTATATATAAACTAAATGATTCTGATATCTCTTGATTATTACGAATAAATAAGATAAAAATGGCTGATTCTCCCGAAGATACTTTATCCGTGAACGAGGCACTTATGATTTCAAATTTTGGGATCACTTCAATTGAAAACTCTTCTGTATAAAAGATTGTTGAACCTTTAGATATTTCCATTTTAGCTTCAATCATTTGTGATATTATATTTGAAAAATCTAATAAATAATACATTGTTTTAATTTCATTTTCATTCAAAATAACTTCTCCTTTATGAATTAAGGATTCTCCCTCAAAGAAACTTATATTTAAGTTCTGGGTATTATTTGGTAAGAAATTTATTAAGCTAACAGAGACATAAGCAGTTTCACCTTCTACGATTTTATTTTCAAAAATAAAATTAGTATAATCGAAGGAGTATCCAATTTGAATGTTTTCTAATATTTCTAAATAAGTAATATTAACTTTTGTCAAAGAAAAATTTATTATGTGAGGACCCACATTAGCGCCAAGAGTGGTGGTGAGATTAAAAGTAACATTTGTTAAAACATTTGAAACAAAGTTAATTGTTTGGAACTCATTTATTATATCAGCCCCCTCCATAGATACCATTAATTCGACATCATCAAGGCGTGTGTTATTAATAGGTAATGTAATATTTAAGATAGGCCCTTGATATAATACACTGGGTAAACCTTGAATTGTATTATAGATTAGCCCGGAAATTACATTAAAATTATTGATATTATAGGCTGTTCTGAACATTGTAGAATTAGCTATTATAAAAATAGAATAGTCTTGTCCGATTTCCAACTCATCAGTTATGCCATATAATAAAGTAGATGTGTTAGCTATTATTAGTTCTGTTGTTTGAGAAATAATCTCTTGTTCGGGATTTTTAAAAATATATGTAATAACAGCATCATTTATTATATATTCTATAGTAAACGACTCATATTTCATAGTTGATACATTAAAGAATTTACCATTATTTATATAAAAATATGAACTGGTTATATTCATAGTATCCTGATTAAACACATAATTAGGAATCTCGTCTGTAACGTTATAAAAAGAGACTAATGTTGTACTGTTATAAATGTTAAAAGCGTTAAGATATGCTTCGATCAATTTAAGATTCATATTTAGATTTTTATTATTATCTACAGGAGAGTCAATTGAGGTGTTATAAGAATTAACAGCAGTATCAAAGAATGAATTTTCAAACGTTTCAAACAATTCCCATGCCCTATTGTAATAGGTAAGATTTCCAGTAAATTCAAATAGTTTTAAGCAAGCTGACATCATAACTGAATTAGCTTCAAGATTTATTGAGGAATTATCTGAAAGAAGCCAAGTTCCGTCTTTACTATATTCATATGCTTTAAAACCGGGATTCCATAAAGCTTCCAAAAGGTTAAATGTAGATATTGCGTATTGCTTATAAATTGAATTACTTTTCATTCCTGTTTCAATCCAATAATTTAATAAAGTAATTATCGCAATTGCATTAGTCTCCAAATATTTATAATCACTATTTGTATCTGTTGTCCAATCATTCTTCCCAAAATATTCAAAACCTCCCCAGGTGGAATCCCATAATTCATTTATTAATTTTGTCATCGTTAAATTAGCTAGTTCATAGGCTCTATTCTTAATCGTAGTATCGAGCCCAAGTTCTTCATAATATTTGTGAATTTCAAGTAGAGCAAGAATAGCATAGAAATTGCTTTCTGCGTATTTATAATTTGTTGAATTATGATGGAAAAAACCACTATAAGTGTCATCCCAGAATTGATCAGAATCGATTAAGTGGAATATTTCTTCAATAGAATCTGAGGGATATTTGGAGTTTATGGAGAAATCATTAATGTGATATCCAATATTTTCTATTAAAAGAAAAATGGGCATTAGATTATCAATTAAATATCGAGTATCATCATAAATTTTTCCTGTAGTATCATCAACGGATCGAACAAAACCATATTCGTACGAATTAATGCTACTTTGATACCATAATTTTGTCTCCTGGAGTTTTAAATAAGTATCAAAGGTATCATATTCATCTATTTGTTCCTTTAATAATGATTTATAAAGCAGTAAATTATCAAAAGAATAAACCTTGTCGCTTAAAATTACACCAATATCGCTTCCAAAACGATAATAAGTATTCATATCAATATCTAGCTCAGATTTATATTTAGAGTTAAAAAATGACCAAATTTTACTAAAATTAATTTTAAAGGGATCTTGAAAAATTTCTAAGCCCACTGCTGATTCGATATTTGTATCATTAAATTCCGATGGATTTGTATAAATTGAGAATGACTCATTAGCTTGTCTATAATAACTATAAAATTGAGTTATGAAAAACAAAAAAATAATAAGTAAACACAAACCATCTCTATATCTCAACGTTTTTCTCTTTTTCCAGGGGCTTATAGAGTTACATTTTAAAATCTTCATAATAATTACTATTAGCAGTTTAAGTTATTTTGTAATAAAAGTTATACTTTTTAAAAAAATTTTCATATCATTAAAATTTTATTCTGAAAATCTCTGTTAATTTAAGATATTTAAACTATATTTTGTTTTAATTGCCTTTGAATAAATTTAATAATTTCGGATATTGCTAATCTTTTCTGCTCCATAGAGTCTCTAAATCTAATAGTGACACTATCATCTTCGAGAGACTCATAATCAATAGTCACACAGAAAGGTGTTCCCAACTCATCTTGCCTCCTATATCGCTTTCCAATCGACCCGGATTGATCAAAATATGACACAATTCTTTCTTGAAGTATTGATTTATGCACTTTTTTTGCAAGATCAAGTATATCTGGTTTATTTTTCACTAAAGGAAAAACGGCGACTGTAATGGGCGCAAGATGAGAATCTAAGCGCAAATTAATTCTCTCCTCCTCAACATTGAAAGCAGTCTCCAATAAAGTATAAATAATTCTATCTGGACCAAACGCAATTTCGAGGATTTGAGGAATTTCTTTCACGTTAGGATCTGAACCCATGGAAGTTTCAAAGTTTTGGTTAGAGAAAATTCCATGTTGTTTGAGATCATAATCAGTCCTATCGTGAACACCACAAATTTCGACCCATCCAAATTGTTGAGTATAAATCTCGAGATCCCAAGCATCATCAGCATAATGAGCCATTTCATAGGGTGAATGCTGCCTAAATCTAATTATTTCTTCTGGAAAGCCTAACTTTTTAGTCAAATAATGTGCTATAAACAAACAGTACGCGAAAGCAGGTTTTTTAAGGATTTTTTTTGTAATTGAATCTGCTAAGCTAATTTTATTTGCAATATCTATTTTTTTTTTCTGTAATTTCCAATCTAATAATGGTAATATATGAGTTTTAAATTCCTCATATTCCTCATAATTCATTTCTTGTTCCTTTCCTATGAATAATTGTATCTCAAATTGATCAAATGCTCTCATTCTTAAAACTTGTTGCCTTGGAGATATTTCATTTCTGTAAGCTTTCCCATATTGAAAAACTTTGATCGGATATTGTCTTCTAGCATCCTGATTTAAACGGTTAAATAATAGGTATGTTGTAGTTGCGGTTTCTGGTCGCAAATAGGCGATAACATCGCTTCCAACAATTGTTTTAAGCATTAAATTATATTCTTCAACTTTCTTTAGAGTTGTTTCGCATTTCGGACATTTAATTGAAAATTTTTTTATTAATTGATTCATTTCTTCAAATGATAACCCATCAATCATTTGATCTGGTAATTTTTCTTTTAAGAATTTATCAGCTCGGAGAATATTATTACATTTTTCACATTTGATTACAGGATCAATAAAGCGTTCTAAATGTCCCGAAGCCTTCCACACAATTTCGGGCATTATAGTTGGGCATTCTACTTCTACAAACTCGAAGGCTCTAAGTTCGGTTCTAAATAATGATAGAATATTATTTTTTAAAGCCATTCCCGCTGGACCGTATGAATAAAATCCCGCTAGTCCACCATATATCTCTGGACTGGGACCCCATATGAAACCACGCCTTCGTATTAAGGAATTAAAGGTTTCAAGATTATCTTCAATTCTCATATCAAATCAGATGGTTCTTTAATGGTATTAAAAATTCTTGATAATATTTGTAGTTTAAGTTTAGCTAAAAATCAAAATTTATATATAGCTAAAAGATAGTATTATTATAATTTCGAGATAATATTTGGTTTTAATAATTTAATTACACTCATAGTGTACAGTTATGATTTTGCAAGGAAATTTCCAATTTTTTGATATTTGGGATTCTGTTGAGTCAAGTCTCTACTATGTAATTATTGGATATTATGTTTTAATATTCTTCTACTTTTTATTAATGAGATTTCGCACTTCAAAGAAGCTATATTGGCTATATTTTTCATTATTGTTTCTATGTTTAGCTATAGGGCGAGTATTTTTTATAATATACTATTTTTATACTCCCGAGTTAAAGGGAATTATAAGTGACGCTGAAATTGTTTCACAGTTAATGATCTATTACCGATTAGCTACTTTCGCTACGTGGTTGGGGATTTCGTGTCTTATGGGTGTACTTGGTACATTAATCTTCCCACCACTGACAAATTCTACAGAGACGAGAATAGGAAATAATTTTGCTGATAAAATTAAACTTTTCTTCCAAAATAAGAGTGTTCGAAATTTATTGAAATTTCTGTTAATAATTATCCCAATACTTGTGGCAATTTTAGCTCTAATACTTTCAGATGCTTTATTTATGGATCCTGATTTTGTTGATGAATATGGTGTTCCTCAATCAAGTTTAATAGTAATTTTTGGATACCCGGTGGGGAGGGCTGTTTTAAACTTTATCTTATTGCCTTTGTTTGTAGCAATAATTCCATTCATGTTTATCTATTTAGCGATTAAAACTTTCGGCGTTTTAAGAAGATCCTATGCTTTAAATGCAATAGGCTTTTTTCTATACTTTATTGGCAGAATATTGCAAGGATTGCTTGATACTATGGGAGCGACTAATACGCGTGCAATATTGCCTCCATTATTAATATTATTATCACTCTTGTTAATAGTAATTGCTAATAATTATGAACAATTAAAGTAATTGAAATAGCAATCTTTTCTTTTATCTTATTATTCCTATATAAATAATGAGCTTAAAATTAAAAAGAAATTTTAGCAATAATTAATTAAAGAATTTTATTTAAAATTATAAATTTTTAATTTGAATTATGTCAATTCATGGAAATCAATATATTTTACCATTATTTAATAGTGAGAAAAGTATCCCTCCTGTAAAAGAAAATGATGAGTTAGCATTAGCTTTTTTTCTTTTGACGAAAGACTTAAAACCAAATGAGAAGGTACTATCATTTGCTAAATTATTGTGGCCATTTTTATGTATTCAGGGAGTATTAAGTACCCATATTATATTAGATGGGCTACAGGTTTTTTCTAAAAAAGATAAATTAACTAACCCCCCAAGACAACCACAAATTGGACATATTTTAAGAAATATTGAAAATCTTTCTAAAATTGAGCAATTAAATAAGATAATCGAGATATTAACATATAAAGATAGAGAGGCTGAAGAAATTGGGGAGGGCGAAGAGTCAGAATTTCAAAATTTAGAAATAGGAGGATTAGTAAATCCCAATTTTCTCAAAACCATAACTAAATTATTATCATTAATAGAATATAAACCTATTGCGGAGTATATGCCTTTAGAAACAACATTTTCTACTGAAAAAGCTCTTGATATTGCGGAAAAATATCGAAATATGGTAAATTACATGAAAGGGAATGCAATAAGATGGGATAGTATAATAGATTTAATTGGAAAAGAAGTTGAAAAATGGCTAATAGATTTAAATGTTCAATTTAAGGATATTAGTTTGCGTTTTTCGTCACAAATCACAAAAACAAGTCAAACAATTGATTCTAACCAAATTCGGGACCAACTAGCCGTAGAAAAAGACAAAATTGATCAATGGAAAGTAAACGAGAAGAAAAAAATAATAGAAAATATCTCTGTATTATTTAAAACTGGTGAACGAGTGTTAGAGGACATTTTAAAAAAAAACAAGATGTTTGTTCAGGCAGATAACCTAAAAGGAAGAGTTTTTGAAGAACTCACCAATTCTTTTGAAAATCATTTCAAATACCTAATTGATGAAGGTAATCATTTTGTTAATACCATTACCTCTTTAACAGAAAAGTATATGGAGTATAAGCAACGAGCATCTCAGATCGAAATAGATGCAGAAAACAATTTAATTAGTACTAAGAAGTCATTAGAAATGAAACTAAAAGATAGAGATGAGCATTTATCTCAATTCGAAAGAGAAAAGCAAGAACTAATCTCTACAATTGAGGAAGAAAGAAAAACGATTGAAAACTTATTTTTAGAGATTAAAAATATAATAAAAACAAAAAATGGCAATTGTATTCAAGAATCAAAAGAACTCATTTCATGGTCACTAAATGATAGTCAATCTGATTTGTTTTCAAGGCCTATACAATGGATTTATATGCCATTATACATCATGTTTGCGGAAGAAGAGAATTCTGGAGAAGAAAATATGAAAATTATTTTTCCAGGTAATATTTCTAATAATCCTAATGAGATATACAGCGAATTATCTAATGACTTTGTTCAATTAAAAAATTTAGTATATAGTAAGATTGATGAAGATATAGCATTGAGGTCCAATTTTGAATTTTCAAGTGAAAATAAGAATCTTCTTGAAGATCAAAATTTGAATAAGAAGATTCAACAAGGAATTGCAATATTGAGAAATGTTAATATAATTACTAGCGATATTGAACAACAAATAAGAAATAATCTTAGTTTAATATTAAATATCTAACTATTTTTATAGTATGATGAGTAACAAAAAGTTGGGATTTAAAAAAAAATTTGATCTTAAGAAAAAGACGCTTCGCACGCTATTCCTTCATATTGAAAAGGATAGCAAAAAGGGGATACTTGATGAAAGTCAAAAAGAAATCTTAGAAAAAGGTATGGTTTATACGCAGATGAAGTTACCTGTTGACAAAATCACCAAGGAATTCGAAGATTCTTTAAAAGATAAAATCGAACATAACATATATAATGCTAAAATTCGAGAAGCTACGGAAAAGGATCTTAATATAGTTAAAGATATTTACAATAAAGCATGGTTAACGTCAAATACACCATTTAGACCAATCGAAAAGGAAAGCTTGAAAACGATATTTGATGACCCAGATACTGTATTTCTTATCGCTAAAGTATTTGGAGTAGATGCAGGTTTTGTTATCTTAGATTTTGAGGGAAAGCAAAAGGAATATGGAATAATCGCTGGCCTTGGAATTTTACCTCGTTATCAACATAAAGGTTTGGGTACAATATTAGGATTAGCTGCTTGGAATTATTTTAAAGAAAAAGGCTTAAAAGAATTAAGATGTGAAGTATATAAACAGAATCAAAAATCATATAACTTCATAAAAGGTCTTAATTTCGAAGAATTTGGAGAACAAGTTTATCGTAAAGAAGATTTTGAATTAAATGAGTAATGAAAATAAACCTTATTATGGTTTATTCATTTAGTATTCCATCCAAAATTCGCTTTAATTTTTATAATGAATGAATCTAAACTTAGTTTTAAAAAAAAAGCAGTTAGGAACCTCTTTTTAAATTATGAAAAGAAATTTAAAACCGAAGAAGAGATCGAAAAAGAATTAGAAACAACTGGAATGGCATATATCCAAATGAGACTCCCAGTTGAGAAGATCACGGAAGAATATGAGGAAATAATAAGGAAAAGAGTTGAAAAGAACATTTTAAGAGCCAAGATTCGGGAGGCAACCAAAGAAGATTTAGATAGTGTAGTCTTTTTACACAATCGAAGTTGGATGACTTCAAGTACACCGTTTAGCCCTATATCTCATGAAACAATAAAAAAGATATTTGAATATCCTGATACTAAAATCCTAATCGCTAAAGTATATGGAACTGATGGAGGGTTTGTAATTCTTGATTTTGAGGGAAATAATAAAGAATATGGAATAATTGCAGGTTTGGGCGTTTTACCAAGATTTCAAAGAAAGGGACTTGGAACTGTTATCGGAATGGCTGCTTGGGATTACTTTAAGAAGCGAGGTGTAAAAGAACTTCGATGTGAGGTGTATAAAGATAACAATGTTTCTTATAATTTTATCAAATCCTTAGGATTTGAAGAATATGACGTAATTGTGTACAAAGCTCAAGATTTTAATCTTAGTTCTTAGAAAATTTAAATATATAAAACCAATTGAATCTGAAAAAGATATGAATGAATATAGAAATATTGAGATCTTGAAAGGTTTTACTATATTTATCATCTTAATATCTAATTCAATTAAATATTGGATTGTTTTTCAAGATGAGATTTTAGTCACTTATCTTATTGGTTTCCCTATAATGATTTTTGAATTATTTGGTTCATTTTTATTTATATTTATAAATTCATTTACAGTTACATTTATACTCGAGAAAAAAATGGGTTGTGTTCCAGAGAAAAATAAAAGAAATAAGATAATCAAGCAAGGAATTTTTTTAATTTTGTTAGGTTTGCCATTTAATATAATCTTAAATCCATTAGTGATTTATCCTTTTAATCTATGGGGCTGGAATATTCTTACGTTTTTAGGTTTTTCTCAAATAATTTGTTACTTTGCTTATAAATTGGTGAGATGGACACGCATTATAATTGGATTAGCACTCATTTTTTTAACTTTCGGTATAAGAGAATTACTATATATATGGAGGGATGTAAACCCGATAGCATATATATTAGACTTTATCATTGTTTCGCCATATCCTAATTATTCTTTATTACCATATGCTTCAATTTGTTTCTTTTCAACCGTTTTTGGAGAACTTTTTTATGAAGCAAAACTCTTAGATTCTAAAATTGCAGAGATTAATGCCATAACATCAATTTTAAAGTATGGAATTGTTTTATTGATTATTGGATTACTTATTCCTATTGCTGAATTCCGACCAGTAATAACCTTAGAGGATTATGATCCAAATAAGTATCCCTTTATCGACATACTTCTAATCCTGAAATCACCATTTCTAGTATATATTCCGAATCTTCCAGGATTTTTACTAAAAGGAACTCCAGCTAATCTTTTTTTTAGTATGGGAATAGCATTATTATGCATGGGTTTAATTTTTTATTCAAATTATTATAAGCAAAATGCTACTAGAATTTCATATTATTTTACGCTACTTGGAAAGTTCTCCTTCACATTATTATTTATTCAATTTATATTTCTTTATTGTTTTTATCATAGGTTATCTCTTCTCATTTTATATCCTTTTGTGCTAATATATCTCTTTTTGATAAGTATGATAATCTATTTATGGGAAAAATATATGAAGAAATTTCCTTATATTGACAAAATAATTCTAAAATTTTAATCCCAATCCAAAACCATTACTTTCTTATTATTTATAATTATTAATTAATAGTTTTGTTAGTTATTACTTCTATTTTTTGCGAGATTAAGGATTTATTAATTTCATCATTAATTTCAGAATAATATTTCAGTGCTTTCTTAAATGATAAAAGCGCTAAGGGTATGTTTTGTTCAATTTTATAAATTTCACCGATCTTATCAAAAATTTCAGCAGATTCTTTAAAATATTCTTCAGTTTCATAAATTTCTAACGCTTCCTCATAAAATTTTATCGCTCTTGTAGAATCTTGAAGAAATTCATGGTATATCCTAGCAATTTCTTTTTCAATTTCTGCAACCTTGATTTCATTACCATATTTTTTATATATATCAATTGCATAAGTGAAATAATCAATAGCTTTCTCATCTTCTCCCTTAATGGCATAAAATTTCGCTAAATTATCGAGTACTAATGCTTCATTGATATGATCTTGTATTTCATAATTTCTTATTGTTTCAAGGCTTTTTAGAAAATAATTTTCAGCTTCAATATCATGATCCCATAAAATATGCAACTTAGCGATGTAGAGATAACATTCCCATTCAAGTCTAGCCTTCAAAACTGTTGAGATTTGACTTTGAATTTTTTTAATTAATGCTATAGCATCATTTAAATACTGATATGCTTGATCATAATGCAGTTCTCCAATATAATAATAGACTTTTCCAAATTTTATGAGAGTTAGAATAGTACCATACACATCTTTATGATTTGAAAAGTAATCTAGATTATTTTTTAAAATTCTTATTATTCGGTCATAATCTTTAAGACAAAATAATGTCTCAACTAAATTACTTGACGTTTTTACTGCTTCTTGTTCCAATTTCTCATTTTCGGCTAAATTTAAAGCTTTTTGGTAATTATTATAAGAATTTTCTAAATCATTTAATAGATAATATACATTTCCGATATTGTTGAGAACTTGTATTAATTTTCTTTTGTCTTCACTTTGCTCTAAAATTTTTATAGTTCTATCAAAATGGTATATAGCCTGATCAAAATAACCTATTTCTTCATTAATTAAACCCAATTCATTTTGGCATATAGCTATATTTAAGAGATCATTCACTTCTTCAAAGTTTTGAAGCGCTAATTTCAAATTTTTTATAGCAGAATGAAAATCTCTTTTCTTATAAAATAAACTAGCTTTATTTAATAAAATCGAGCCCATATCTTTGCCAGATTTCTCAGAATATGAAAGTTTTTTTTCAATCTCCCCTAATTCATCATCTATATCACTATCTTCTATAATATAATCATCATGATTTCCATTCTCTTTTTTAGCTACTGTATTATAAAATAGGGATTCAGTCGATGGAAACTCATCTTTAATGATCAAATCTTTTTCAAGATTACTTATGAGAGGTTTATTACAATTATGGCAATAACTCCAATACTTTTCAATGGGGCTTTTACAAAATGGACAATACAACATTTCTTTTTTTCAAATACTAATTATAGTGAAGAAGATAATCTTATCTTTTAAAATTATTTAAAATGAGATTTCCGATAACATTTGTACTTTTTAACGAATTAAATTTTAGATTTTACCTTCAGAATTCTTCATTTCTGCCTCTATTTGTAAATCTGATAATCCTAATGACTTTAATAGAATTTTCAATTGTATAATTGAGTTTTTAGCATTAATTCTTTTAGCTAAATTTAGTGCTTTAATGTATTGGTCTTTTGCTTCTTTTAAGTTTCCTTGATATACCAAAATCTCACCAACATAACTCAAACCTTTAAGAATCAGTTCGATATAATTTGTATCAATAGCTAGATTTGTTCCTAGTTTGAAGTATCTAATTGATTCTTCATAATCTTGTTTTCTTTTTTGAATAATACCCAAGTTAAAGTAAGAAGTTATAATACCCTTATTATCTCTTAATTTCTCAAAAGCTTCTAAAGATTTTATATATAATTCATAAACCACATCCCATTTACCCATACTCTCATGTATGTATACTAAATTTCCCAGGCAATCCAGTAAATTATAAATATCATTATTATCAGAACATATAGTACTACATTCAATGAATATGTCACACGCGTCGTCTAAATTATTTAATTTTATAAGATTAATACCAATACCCTTTAAGCATGCAATTTCCTCGGGTATTTGGTTTAATTCTTTGTAAATATCCAAAGCAATATTATAATTTTCAATAGATTTTTGATAATCACCTCTTTTAAAGTAAAGGATACCTAGGATAGCATACACAGATGCTTGACCTAATCTGTCGCGCTGATTTTTAAAATGTTTTAAACAAATATTCAAATTAATCTCAGAATCCTTAAATTGACCTGCCTCTAATTGTAAAAAGGCCAGATTGCTTAACTCTTTTATATATTCGGATGTTTTACCTATTTGATCAAAATCACCTAAGGTTTTTTTTATTTGAGAAATTAATTTTTCAATTTCCTCTTTTGTTAGATTAACATCTTCATTTAGATACATGGATAAACCCATTTTATGAATTTTTTAAAATTTAATGCTAATATTAGTTCAATTTAATAAAATTAGGTAAAAATCTTATAAAAAGAATCATCTTTTATTTAATTAAATCAAAGGAATAATTTTTAGAGAGAGCAATTGTAGCATGAAAATTAAAGCGAGATTATGGGAAGAGTTAGAGGATCATAAGGTTAAATGTCAAGTATGTGCTAATAGATGTGTTGTTTTACCCGGAAAAGTAGGAATCTGTAGAACAAGAAAGAATTTCAATGGTGAGTTTTACACCCTTATTTATGGTTCTTTGATATCTAGTGGTAGCCTTGATCCAATAGAAAAAAAACCACTTTATAATTTTTGGCCGGGAGCAACAGCTTATTCAATTGCTTCTATTGGATGTTCCTTTAAATGCCAAAATTGCCAAAATTGGTCAATTAGCCAAGCAAATCCTTCTGATAATGGAAAGGATGGAACTTACGATTTAGCAGGCTTGGGGAATCGCAGTATGTCATTAATTGAGATGACCCCTGAAGAACTGGTTAAAAAAGTTATACGAAGCGGAGCAAAAACCTTAGCATACACTTATAATGAACCTTTAATTTGGCATGAATGGATTATAGATACCACAAGGCTTCTAAAGAAAGAGAATATTAAAACTATATTAGTAACAAATGGTTATTCCACTCCAGAAGCTACGAAGGAATTAATTGATGTAGGTATCGACGCAGCTAACATTGATATTAAATCAATGTCCGATGAATTTTATAAAAAAATATGTGGGGTAAAATCCGTCAAACCAGTCTTAGATACAGCTAAAGAGTTTGTCTTAAAAGGTATTCATGTTGAAATTACAAATCTAATCATTCCGGATTTAAATGATTCTGAAGATGAAATTAAAGAATTATCAAATTGGATATTAAAAAATCTTGGAAAGGATACACCTCTACACTTTTCAGCTTATCATCCAGATTTCAAGGCACCCTCAGAAAAAAGCACACCATATGACACACTAAACCTTGCATTTGAAATAGCAAAAAGAATAGGATTAAATTTTGTATATGTCGGGAATATTCAACACAATAAAGGGAGCAATACATATTGTCCTAATTGTTCTCACCTGATTCTGGGTAGAAGCGGTTATAGGTTTACTAAAATTGATATTAAAGATGATCATAAATGCCCCAATTGTAATTATGATTTATCAAAAGCTATAAAAGGAGAGATAAATAGACATCCTTCACATAGGTTTTTTTAACTTTTAATTTAAAATTGAGTTAAAAAAAAATAATAAAATAGAGTAAAAAAAATATTAAAATAATCCAGTAATAGAAACTCCAATTACGAGAAGTAAAAACCCTTGTAGAAGGCAGAATATCGCGATTATTAATGCTAAAGGAGGCCAAGAAAGCCCTTTAGATATTTTCATCAATCCTCCAATATAGAATTTTACTGTAAGAGCAACAATAGCAAAAATAATGATAAAAAGTATTACGAGAAATATTTTTGGATTAATAAATACGGCAATTACCTGAACCAATTGATCAGGAATGGACAAACTTATTATCACAATTACTGCTGAAGCTGCAAGTAGCCCTATAACACTAGCAAATGGAAGATCATTTACAGGTTTTAGAAAAGTTAACAATCCTAATACAATTAGAAAGACAGACGTAAATATACTTGCTGAGTTTTGGGTATTTGCACCATAAGCGACGCTTGGAGGCTCATTTAGAACCAACCCTCCAACACCACACATAATACTTAAAATTCCAACAAAAAAACCGAGAAAGGTTAAAATCTTCAAAAAGCGAGTTAATTTGTAATCCCAATCTTCAGTTTTTCTTTCTTTAAATGACCCTCTTCTTTTAGTTTCATATAATGCATAAATAATCCAAATTACACCAAGGATCAATATGAAAAATCCTGCAAATTCTGCTAGCGGTCTTAAAAAATTCTCTGTAAAATCAAATTGATAGATCATTTTTTTCACACAATTAATTTGATTTAAATATATTATTATGAAGAATAACACTTATTAAGTATTTATATTATATCTAGTCCAATTTTTAAAATATTTAATATTAAAAATTTTATTAAATAATGAATATAGTAGCTTACTTCATAAATGCTACTGTTTTTTCGATATAATCCAAATATTGGGATATCTCTTTCAGTTTTATTTCATCATCCCATAAATATTCTTTTTGCATAAGATCTGCGACTATATGAGCAGCTTTAGATACTTCTTTATGATTAATCCATAATGCCATTTCAGTTCTTCGACAAAATACATCGATTAAATGAAGAGTCATCTCATAGCGTAAGGTATATACTATTTCAGCTTTAATAAAATTATTGTCTTTAAGAATTCTATCCCCTAATAAATGATCTCCTTTAATTAATTCCAAAATTTTTATAGCGCCTTTTCCATATTGCTGATAGATATGATCTGCAACCTCACTTTCTATGTTTATTCCTGATTGTTTTAACTTCTTAAGCCACTCATTTTTATTAAAACCTATAATAAACGGTTGTTTGCTAAAGTCCTTTGGTTTTCTTGCCTTAGGAAAATAATTTTTCTCTAATATATGATTAAATAAGTCTTCAGCCATTGCCCTCCATTCGGTTAACTTTCCTCCAGTTATGGTAAGTAAACCATCATCCGAGAAAATTATTATATGTTTTCGAGAAATATCACTTTCTGATTTACCCTTTTGCATTACTAATGGTCTAATTCCAGCGTATGTGGAAAGAATATTTTCATAACTTATTTGAGCATTAGGAAAGTAATAGTTTGTGGATTCAATAAGATAATCAGCATCCTCTTTAGAACAATAAGGGTTGACTAATTCTCCTTTATAATCAGTATCAGTTGTACCGATAATAGTAAAATCTTCATCCCTAGGAAGAACAAAGAAGGCTCTTCCATCCTTTTTGGAAAAAACTATTGCAGCATTATTATTTTTAATATTTTTCCTCCTATATTGCAAATGAACCCCTTTTGTAGGACGGATCAGTGGTTTTGGAATCTCGTCAGGATATGATTCAAGTAAATTATCAGTCCATACTCCAGTTGCATTTATTACTAATTTAGCTTTTACTCTAAAGTTATAATTATTTTCTAAATCCATGCAATTAACTCCGATAATCTTTCCATTATCCTTAAAATAACTAATCACTTTGCAGTAACTTACAGCATCCGCCCCTCTTATAACTGCTTCTTTAATTGTTTCCAATGTTAATCTAGCATCGTCTAAATTAGTATCATAATACACAGCACCCCCTAAAACACCCTCCTTTATATAATGTGGCTCAATTTTAAAAATTTCTTCAGGAGAGAGCATTTGGAATGGTTTATAATTTTTAAACTCTGAATCTTTATCACTTAAAAAATCATAAAGTTTTGCTGCCCCTTTGATATCTCTCTTCTTATACTTACCACCCTCTAATTCAACGAATAGGAAAGGAATAGGTCGTATTAAATGAGGAATGTGAACTCTCATCCAATTTCTCTCATGTAATGCTTCTTTTACTAAATCTATGTCTCCATGAGAAAGGTATCTAATTCCCCCATGACCAAGTTTTGAACTTCTTGATGATGTACCACCTGCAAAATCTTGCATATCTACAATAGCGACTCTTAATCCCCTCATAGTAGCTTCTCTAGCGACCCCAGCACCGGTAATCCCTGCTCCGATAACGAAAATATCATATTCAGTTTCCTGTAGATTGTTGATATAATGATCTCGATTCTTAAAATTCCAAGATTCATCAAATAATCTTGGTTCTAATTTAACTTCATTCATCAAATTTGGAAATATTACAATTTAAATTAAGATTACTAAGAATAATGAAGTATTTAGAGAAAACTTTAGGAAGATTTAATTAATAAATTAATAGCTTTTAAGGAATATTAGGGTTATCTTCCAATATGTAATCTATATACTTGAATAGGAACTTAGATAATAGATTAAAATTTGGTGATAACCCTGTTCTAACAAATATGGCAGTTAAAGCATTTCCAATCAGAACCGATTCCGATGGAGTTAGCTTGCATGATAACCCAAGGGCTACTCCTGAATGAAAATGGTCTCCAGCTCCAACAGTATACTGGGGTCTTGATGTATAACCTTCGGTAATCCAATAATGGTTATCTTTTGTAGTAATAGTAGCAAAGTGTGGGGAATGAATTACGAGATAAGATAAGTTGATCTCATTATTGAGATGTAAACCTCCTTCGATATAGTCATTAAAGTTAGGTTTATTTGGGTTTATATCTTTAACATTTTTAAGATTTTTAGAAAGAAGGGATGCCTCTTGATCATTTACACTTAAAAAAACTGGAACTTGAGTGTCAATAGTCTGTAAAAGTTCTATTAATTCTTTTATGTCCAAAGATTTACGTTTCCTAATATCAGCAATATCTACAAAAAATAATTTTTTTTCTAAATTTGTAACGGAAGGAAATAAATCCGATAAAAAATGTTTCCAAATATGATTTAAGTTTGGAATTAAAGCCCAATGGCCAAACCCCATTATTTTAGATTTTGTTATAAGGGTGATAAGTTTATCAATGGATATTTTTTCTATGATTTGTTGCCAATCTATTCCTAAAATTGGCTCAAAATCAGTAATCATGATTTTCCCATCATCAAATTCCAAACCCAAAGTTTGTCCTGGTTCAGTTATTGAATATGATTCTTCATGAGGGTGATTTTTATATAATTCACTTACTTTCGGATATCCTAAGGCCCCAACTAAATACGTATGGGCTCCCAAAGCATTCATTGCTCTGGAAGTATTAGGAGCAAAACCTCCAAAGATTTTCTTTTTAAGAACTCTTTCTATATTACCAGAACTGCCAGAAATGTTTATCAGTAATTCTCCAAAAGTTTTCATGCTCTCCATTCTCGACCACTCTTTTGAATTAATTCTGTTTTGAACTAGAGAATAGAGCGAATCAATATAACCATCAAATCCTAAAAAAGCAGTTACTTTAGTTAGTTCATTTTTGAAATTAGAGAGTTTACTTTTTATTGAGTTATAGGAGTCAAGGGTTACATCATAATCATTTAACTCATTATACATAAATATCGATAATGTTATTCTTTAAAAAAGATTAACCAATAACACTAATAACATTATGATTTTTCTAGGAGTTTTTGCAGAATTAATGGCATAGAATAGAGATCCCAATAATTATGGTCAATTACTTCTTTAATCAACCCAATATATCTTTCAGGTTCCTCAAGGTATTTTTCATAACAAAATCCTACTAAATTACTGGGTAATTCATTATCTCTTTTTAAACTTATTAGGCTTTGTTCCATATCTGTTAATGTGTATCTGTTATACAGTCCTTTAAACTTCCTTCGACAATTATGATATAAATCAATATGATGAAAACGTGAATTCGATCTTTTATATGGTATTTCTTCCGCAGAGATCATAGGATTTTCATCAAAGAAATATAAGAGCCGATTAGCGATGTAGGGTATATCAAAACTCTTGCCATTATATGTTATAAAGCATTTAAACTGAGGAAGTATTGTTGACTTGAAATGTTCACAAATAGCAATTTCTTCTTCCAGATTTCGAGCAAATAAAATATGAATTTCAAACTTATCATTATTATAATAACCTAAACCTAATATAACAATCGGACTATCGTATAAACCTAAAGTTTCAATATCTATAAAGAGTAATTCTTCTAAATTGAAGCAAAAGGCTACATCTAAATCGTAAATATAACGATTTTTACATAAAACATCATATTGCCTGTTCTTTATCAATCTTAAAAGTTCTAAAGCAGAATTTTTATATTTTAAATTCATTTTTAAATCATAAAGGGACTTAATCCCTTTTTTATTTAGTTGACGCTCAGTATGTTTTCCAATAAAGTAAACGGTTTTTAAATTATAAAGTAAAGTTAATTTTGAGAGATGCAGATCCAATGTGGAGGGAAATTGAGTTTCTTCCCATATGAGTTCCATAAATTCTCCCATTTTATTCTTAATAATTTTATGATCTGGAAAGAGTTCCTTAAGGGTTTTGCGCTCATATAATGAGATTATTTGAGTTATATCAAAGCTTTCGAAATTATAATAATAGTCCATTGTCATTGAATATCAAGAAGAAATATTTAATAATTCAATCTCTGGAAATTTATAATAATTTTAATAATAAGTTGTTGATTTTTTAAGCAGCAAAGATTGTATGTATTGAAGCAACTAATTCAATAGATTAAATTATTCTTCAGTAATGAGTATATTATTAGTTTTTTGAATTAGAGAACTTAAATACAACTTTGACAGCCTGAGATTCAGATTTATTAGCTAATGTATTGAATGCATCCTTGTAAGCATTAAGTGGAAACTTATGAGTGATTAGCATCTGAGGATCTATTAATCCTTCTGATAAAAAATTTAAATAATACTGAAATGCATGTAAACATTTATCACGGAAAATCTCCACTCCAAATGCATTTGAACCAATAACCTCAAGTTCTTTAAAATAATGAAGCGTATTTTCAAACCTTTTTGGAGTGCTTACACCAAAAAACACTAATTTACCTTGAGTGCAAAGTATTCTCTCTCCTATTTCAAAAGTTTCTGCTGAAGCGATAGTATCAACTATACCATTCACACCATCTAATGTCCATTTAAGACCCTTTTTAGGAGTATATAAGTCAACATTGTTGTATGCAGCTATTTCTTCAATTAACAAATTACCTGAGCTTAGAAAAACGTGATCGGCCCCTAATTTAACAGCTAAATCTTTCTGAAATTGATATCTTCCAATCCCTATTATATGCTTTACCCCAAAAATGTTCTTTAAACAAAGAATTGTTAGCAAACCTATAATACCTAAACCATAAACAAGAATTTGAGAATTAGGGCTTGGATTCAACAATAGTAGAGAATGAAAAGAAACAGAAAAAGGATCTGCTAACACTGCTTGTTCAAAAGATACTTTTTCAGGTATCAAAAAACATTGCGATTTATGAACTGATATATATGGACTAAAACCCCCATATCCGCGTGTAACACCTAAATGCATTCCTGTTGGAATTTTTCCCTTCTGAAAATTTTGACAATGTTTAAAATCACCTAAAGAACATCTTGAACATATTGGTGAGATTCCTCGAGGAATACATGAAAACCACGGATTAATTACTACACGATCGCCCTTTTTAAACTCTTTTACATTAAGTCCAACGCTTTCTATAATTCCAACAGGTTCATGTCCCATTATCTGAGGAAAAGAAATAAAAGAACGTATAGGATTATCCAGCGTCCCTTTAAGTTGTAGTTCAGTCATATCACTGCCACAAATCCCACAAAAAGTGGTTTTAACAATAACCCAATCTTCTGAGATTAACTTTGGATACGGAACATTTTTTAGAGTTACCGGTCCTCCAGATTTCCAAAATCCTTTTGGACTTATTTTTCCTTTAATAAATGCTTTCAATAATTTGAAGCTTTTTAATTCGAATATTAATGCAGGGATGCATCCCTTCTCATTTTTTGGTTTCATATGAATTTTTGCTCATAGATTAATCAAAATAAAAATTAACTTTAATAGATTTAAATTTCTCTTGATTTCTTGCAACCACAAACGCTTTTTTATAGTCTCTTAAGAGAAATTTATGTGAAATTATTGGTGTTGGATTAATTCTCCCCTCTTCTAATAATCGAAAGTAATGATAATATGCATGATCTCGAGTGCCTTCAAAATTTTCTATTGCAAAGGCATTACTACCAATAATATTTATCTCTTTAAAATACCATGGTGTCCATTCAAATTTCTTAGGAACATGGACTCCTGTTAAGACAATTATTCCGGATTTCTCCTTATTATTCTTAAAATCTACTAATCTTGATTTTACTATACGTAAACCTGTTTCTAATGTTTCTGCAGATGCAACAGTATCAAACAAAAAATCAATTCCTTCTAATAACCAAGGGTGCTTTTTTTTTAAATAATATATATCACAATTCAAATAATCTCCAACACGTTCGATGACTCTGCTTGCAGGAGATGATTTGATTACTAAATCTGCACCAAATTTCTTTGCCATTTCTATTTGATGGGGAAATCTAGCAATAGCAATTACTGTTATATCTTTATAAATACTCTTTAAAAAGTGAATTGTTAGTAACCCAAGGTTTCCACACCCATAAACCCCACAAATCGATCCTTCCCAAAGATCAACTTTGAGTATAGAATGAAGCACCACAGAAAAAGGATCTGATAGAACAGCTTGCTCCAATGAAACTGAATCAGGTATTTTTATTGCCATGGTTTTATGTGCTGGGAAAAATTCTGCAAATCCCCCTGTAGCATCACTACTATTACCTGTATGAATTCCAGAGCTGAGAATGCCTTTTGTAAAGTTTCTGCAAAGATATTTATTTCCTTCAACACACGGACTACAAATAGGTTCAATTTCTCGTGGTTCGCAACTAATCCATGGATTTAAAGCAATTCTATCACCTGGTTTTAAATTTGAGGATTTTCCGGCTTCATCGACAATCCCAACAGCTTCATGTCCTAAAATTTGGGGCCATGAAATTAAGGCAGTTATGGGATTATCAAAATTTCCATCAAGAAAGATTTGTTTCTGATCGGAACCACATATCCCACAATATTTCGTCTTCACAATTACCCAGTTGTTAGTTTTAAGCTTTGGAAAAGGAACTTCTTTCAATTGTACTGCTCCAAGTTTAGAAAGATAACCTTTAAGATATAATGTTCCCAATATTCGAGATAATGCTAATCTGTAAAGTTTGTAATCAAAAACGAGTGCTTTCATAATCAGTATTTATTTGGGGTGGTATATGCAATTAGATTTTTAATAATTAATGATGTCTAGTTATTAATAAATTTGTTTCCCTTAAAAATGAAAGAGTTAATTATATAGGTATCTTTTATAATAATCTAATAATTAGTAATCAATTTTTGTAATGTAATCTTCATATTTACTTTTTGGAGGCTTATATTTAAAGAATCGACGCGATTCACTATCTTCTAAAACGTAATTACTCCCCCCGCCATGAAGCATGCAATAGGAGTCAAGAAGTCCGATTTCATTAGCATATTGTCTAGTAAATCCACGTCCACCAAGGGTTCTAAAGCAATGAATTGAACTTTCAAATCCTAACTCGGTTGCACTAATCTTTAAACCCATTGCATTTGCTGCCATTAATTTAGATCCTCCCAATTCAGGTCTGTTATCCATTTCTCTTGCATATTGAATTAATGCAGAGAGCATTAAATTTAATTCTCGAATCTTCTGTGATATTGGAAACCGAATTACTTGATACTGATGCAATCTTTTCTCGAATTGTCTACGTTGAAGAGCATAAGCATGTGAATATAATAATTTTTTCATAGCATCCCCAAGTGCTTCAGCGCTAATGACTAACCGTTCTTCGGTAAGTTGATGAAAAGCAATATCTAAACCATGCCCATGCAGCATATTTTCCTTTGGAATTTCAACTTTATCAAAAATTAATCGACTTACAAATGCATCAGTCATACCATAAGTCATCACTCGAGTACTACGGAAATTCTTTAATTGTTGATGCTCTGTATCCACTACAATAGCTCCTAATTGTCCATTATCAAGTCTGCCGTAGAGCACTATATAATCAGCAATCATCCCATTTGTAATGAACAATTTTTTTCCTTTAGCAACTATATTTTCATTTTGATCATGCAATCGCATTTCCATTCGAAAAATGTCAGATCCTGCATTGAATTCGGTCATAGCTGAAGCTCCAATTTGGCCATCCTCTGCAACTGGGTTTAGGAATCTTTTCTTTTGAGAATCATCAGAAGCATAATTAACAGGATTACAATATAAGGTTCCCCCAGCTAATCTTCCCATCTCTATGCTATAATTTCCGGCAATATATTTTTCACTATATTCACTCCATCTTCCTCCACACAATGCATAAGCAATAAGTGCATTTCTCGTAATTCTACCAATTTCATAGTCTTCCGTATTTAGAATGGTTGAATAATAACCACTTTGCGCTAATTTTTTCATAATCTCTACTACTATTTCCTTTTTCTTATCCTGGGTCGGTTCTTCTACAAGGTAATTTAACTCTTCTAATTTTTTCAATTCAGGATCCAGTTCTTTTTCCATAAACTCGTATAATTCAGCAAGAAAATCTTTTTCCTTAGCATTAAGTATAGGATTCGTTAATAAATCCAATTCTGTTACATATCGTATAATTTGAATTGGATTAAATTCTGATATTCGTGTGTCCATAATATATCACTACTTACAAGAAATTTTAAAATTTACTTCTTTTTGAAAATAGGAAAATAATCCCATTACGATTTTTTAAATCAATTAGTAATCTTTTAATCATAATCATAATAGACTTTAAGTATAAAGTCTATAACAAAAATGGATTTATTTTAAAAAAGTCATTAAAATTTGATTAAGGGAAAATGAAATGATAAAATTTAGCGATAAACAATTAAAGATACCTAAATTAATGCGTCCAGTTTATTTAGCCACAGTTGGGATGTCAAAATTTGATCGTGCATTCCCAGAAACGCGAACGGAGGAGCTTTGCATAGATGCATTTACTGCTGCTGCTGATTTTGTTAAAATGACACCTGCTGAGTTGAAATCATATATACACACTTGTTATTATGGTCATTTTGCCGATCATTTCGGAGATCAATTACTTGGAGAAGCAGTAATTCATGATAGGCTCGGTTTGGACCCATTAGGAAACATAGGAGTAAAAACAGGGGGTGCTACAGGAGGTTCTGCTATGTGGGAAGCCGTCAAGGCAGTGGCTTCAGGTTATAGTGATTGTACTTTAGCTTTAGGATGGGAGAGAATGGATGAAGTGCCAACAGATGAGGGAAATCATCTTATCTCTTGTGCTGCTGATAAGGATTGGGAGACTCCTTTAGGGCATATTTACACTGGTTATTATGCGGTTATGGCGCAAAGATATTGGAAAATTTTTGGAAAAGAAGAAGAATCATTTAGACGTACAATGGCAGAAATTGCTGTTAAAAATCGCGGTTATGCAAGAATGAATCCTCATGCACAGGGACCCTTAAAGATCACAGTAGAGGATGTTCTTAACTCGCCAATTGTTGCTTATCCACTTCGAGCTTTGGATTGTTGTTTGATGAGTGTAGGTTCTTCATGTGGTATTGTGTGTGATGAGAAGACCGCATATGAAATTACTGATAAACCACTAAGAATTTACATTGCTGCAGGAAGTCATACCTTAAGAGTAGCTGATCGCCGTGATATGAAGATCCCACTCTTACCTAACGAATCGAAAGGTCAATACGATGATTTGGGAAAAAGATTTCCTGGTGGCGATCGATATCCTGGATTTAGTAGTTTTTTAGCTGCGAGAATGTCAGCTTATTATGCTTACAATATGTCTGGTGTTGTTGATCCAAGTGAAGATCTTGATCTTGTTGAGCTTCATGATGCATTTACGATAAGTGATATCCAAACTTATGAGGATATTGGAATTAGACCTTATGGAGAAGGTAGAAATTATATTGAAAGTGGCGATGCATATATCATAAACCCAAACACTAAAAAACCGGGAAAGTTACCAAGTAATCCAAGCGGTGGATTGATTGGTTGTATGCATGCTGTAGGGGCAACCGGTCTTATGCAGATCGCAGAAATTGGATATCATATTTGGAATCGTTGGGATGAAATTCATGAACCTGAAGCAAAATGGAAAGCATTCAATCGAGAAAAACCAAAGGATTGGACTAGTTTACAAGTAAAAGGAGCAAAGAGAGGGTTAGCTATTAGTCATGCGGGTGTAGGGTCTCATGTAACATGTACAATCTTAATGGATCCAAATAAATTAATAAAGGAGGAGTGAAGAAATGCCAAAAACAGAAAATGAAAAAGGTATTGTTGAGATTGTTGATGGAAAATATAAACCGAGTGGAACATTTCATATCATAGAAAAAAATCAACCAATATTTGATAAAGATGCTAATAAATTAGCAGGAGTCACCAATCCAAGAGATATGACATATATTCACTCATATGGCGGAGAAGCTATGTTTTTTGAATCTTTAGGTAAAGGAAAACTCATTGCTACTAGATGTGATAATGATAATTGCGAATTTAAAGGTTCTATATACATGCCTTTTAGAATATATTGTCCAGATTGTTTAAGAAAAATGACACCATTAAATTTAACGGAAATAGCAAGAAAAACCGCAAAGGTACATTCTTATATCATCACTCATCGATCTGGAGCATTTAACACACTTGATCTACCTATAAAGTTTATAAATGTTGAATTCGATAATGTCGTAACAATTTTGATGAGTTATCTTGTTGTAGGTGAACCTGAGATTGGAAAACGAGTTGTACCTATTTTTAGAACAAAAAACCCAACCTATACAATAACAGATCTTGCATTTGTTCCTGAAGGAACATTAAAATCCGAATTACCCGAAGGTTTTACATTCTAATTAACTTTTTTTTTGTTATTTACATTGATTAATCTTATCTTAGAATTGAGATGAGGTGTCTCTTAAGTATTTCACTTTTTATACTGGAAAGAATTATTTTTTGAGAGGAAAAACATATTATTTTCCACATTTTAATTCGATTGCATTATTTATTTAGCATGAATTCATACATTAAAGAAAAAAAAGATGAAAAGAAGATGTTTTAGTTTTTATTGACTGTTTCAGTTCTTATAAATCTACATGTTCTTTCTTTAAATGAAAAATCTTTCTAGCTTCGTCACCTTGAGCAATTTTGCGTCCTGCTGCTTCAGCTACCTTTCTTGCCCAAGCTACTTGCTCATAACTTCCTTTAGCCAGTTCACCTGTTACAACACGAGTATTATCTTCTAAACCAACTCTTATATGACCACCTAACGCTGCAGCACAAAGTCCCGCTTGAAATTGTTGTTTAGAAACACCACATACGCTCCAAGTAGAATCTGGAGGTATAAGATCCAATAACAGTGAGAGATTTTTAGGGGAGAAGGGAATTCCACCGAGAACGCCCCAAACAAATTGGAAGTGAAGTGGTTGAGTAAATGAATCTTCTGATCTATTAAGAAATAGCATATTATACAATCCTCCCAAATCATAGATTTCCATTTCTGGTTTCGTTCCTACTTTCTTCATTTCTTTTGCAAATTTCGAAATTGTTTTAAAGGTATTCGCAAAGATATTATCCGCTCCCATACCAACTTTTCCCGTCCTATAATCACCTACTGCGAAATTCATCGATGCAGTATTTAGGGAGGCTAATGGTGGCTTAAAAGTTTGAACTGGTGCAATTCTTTGCTTATCCGTGGCGACTGAACTAATAGCAGTGCTTAAATTTATTATTATGTCAGGAGCTTTTGATTTGATGTTTTCCAGTACTGCTTTTATTAAATCTAACTCATGAGTTGGATTACCTTTTTCAGGATCTCGAGCATGAATATGGACTATTGCAGCACCAGCATCATAACATTTTTTCGCTTCATCGCCAAATTCTTCTGCGGTGTAAGGAACGCTTGGATTATTAGCCTTAGTTGTAATAGCACCAGCTAAAGCTGCTGATATTACTAATTTATTTTCTGGATTTGATTCTTCCGACATTTTTATCACTTTTTGGGTTATTTTACCTCTTTTTCAATTAGATTTGATCTTTATTAAATAAAGATTAAATTTCTTTGTATTTAAAGTTTAAAACGGGAAAAAAGTGATTTTTACAATTATTTACTTTTTTGGTGATAATTTAAGAATAAAAGATTTTTATAGATTGAATAAAATATAATATTAATTTTCATATTTAAAGAACATAAATAGAGAATCCAAAAATGGATAAAATAGCTATAGTTGGTTGTGCTCAAACTAAATATGAAGCTGAAAAAATCGATTTAACAATCTCAGAACTCGTTTTTCAAGTTGTTAAACAACTTTATATGAATTTGGGTATAACTAATGATGATGTTGGATGTGTAATAACCAGCTCGAATGATTTTAATGATGGAAGAACTATCGCAAACATGGCGATACAAGATGCTGTAGGGTCTGTTCGAAAGTCTGAATCCAGAGTCTCTGGAGATGGGGCATTTGCTTTTATTTATGGAGCAATGAGAATTCTTTCTGAGTCATATGATACCGTTTTGGTTGTATCTCACTGTAAATGTTCTGAAGCAAACCAATATCTCGTTAATAATTCGATTTTTGATCCATATTATCAAAGACATCTAGGTTTAGATCAATTATCAGCATCAGGATTAATGGCAAATGTATATATGAATAAATACGGAATTAATGAAGAACAAGCAGCTAGAGTAGTGGTAAAAAACAGGACTAATGCTCTAAATAACCCATATGCTCATTTACAAGAACAAGTTTCTGTTAAAGATGTTCTTGACTCTAAAATGATGGCATTTCCTCTTAAAGAGTTGGACCTTCCTCCCTTTTCGGATGGGGCTGTTGCTATGTTATTAGCGAAAGAAAAAATCGCGAAAAAGATGACACACAATCCTGTATGGCTTAAAGGGTATGGAAGTTGTACCGATGCATATTATTTAGGACACCGAACCATGACAGATTTGATTGCATTAGAATTAGCAGCTAAAAAGGCATATCAAATGGCAGAGATTAGAAAACCTAAAGAAGAACTTGATTTTTGCGAAGTAAGTGAAAATTTCAGTTTCCATGAATTAATGATTTACGAAGCTTTAGGTTTGTGTAAAAAAGGAGAGGGAGGGAAATTTATTGAATCTGGAGAAACTCAGATGAGTGGAAGTATTCCAGTCAATCCTTCTGGGGGTGTCTTATCAAGCAATCCATCGATGGCTAATGGTTTAATTCGGGTAGCAGAGTGTACATTACAATTAATGGATAAAGCGGGCAAACGACAGGTACCCGATGCAAAAACTGGTTTAGCATATGGCATGAATGGATTATGTTCACAAGGAAATTGTGTTATTATTTTAGGAGGTGAATAAAAAATGCCTAAGCATGATGTTGCTGTTGTTGGAATAGGTCAAATGAAATATAGAAGTAAAAGGATCGATGTAAATATTCCTGAAATGATTTATGAAGCTGTAAAAAATGCACTTGATAATGCCAAATTAGGACCAGAAGATATTGATGCCGTCCTAATTGGAAATATGGACCATTTTGAAGGCATTAATTTTTCTGAGTTGTGGTGTGGAATTGATGCTGCACCAGGTTATTTGAAGCCTGTTGTAAAAATAGCAACGGGAGGAACAACAGGATCCTCATTAGCTATAAGTGGTTATCATAATGTTGCGTCTGGTATTTATGATAAAGTTTTAGTTGTAGGTTGGGAGAAATTGAATGAAGGAGGTGCCACTACAGGAATTATAACCGCGTTTGATCCCGTTTGGGAAAGACCATCATTAGCGGGAGCGTTAGGACCGTTGGCTTTAATGGCAAGCATGTATTCAGCAAAATATGGAATTACTTCAGAACAAGCAGCAAAAGTAACCGTTAAAAACCGAAGTAACGCTGCTAATAATCCATATGCCCATCTACAGATGCCAGGTATAACGATTGATTATGTAATGAACTCACAAGTCATTTCATATCCCCTTAGATTGCATGATTGTTGTCCTCAAAGTGAAGGAGCCTGTGCTTTAATATATGCAAATGAAAATGAAGCGAAAAAGATAACAGACAATCCCGCATGGTTTCAGGCAGTCGAGACCGCACATTATTACACTTTTGGAACTGATGACGTGATGTTTGACCTTCCAACAGCTAAGATAGCTTCAACAAAAGCATATAAAAAAGCAAACATAAGAAATCCATTAAAGGATTTAGATGTTGCTGAAATTTATGAACCTACTTCTTGGAGTGAATTATCTTGGACAGAAGCTTTAGGATTTGCCGAACCTGGAAAGGGAGGTAACTTGTTAGACGAAGGAATAACCCAAATGAGCGGTGAACTCCCCGTTAACCCTTCTGGGGGAGTTCTTAGTACAAATCCAATAGGAGCTACTGCTTTAATAAGAGTTGCAGAAGCAGCAACTCAGATTATGGGTCAGGGTGGAAAACGACAAGTTCCTGATGTTGAAAAAGCTCTAGCAATGGGATTTGGAGGTAGCTTATGGACCGAAATAATGATCTTAGGAAATGAACCTATGAGGTGATAAAAATGAGTAAAAAAAAAGGAAAAAAAGATTATTTTGAAATTAAATGGAAAACAGATTTGAAGTACCGCTATTCTATTGGTAAGCTCGCTGTTAAATTTTTTGAGGAACTCAAGAAAAATAAAAAAATACTAGGAAGTAAATGCCCAAAATGTAATAAAGTACATTTTCCTCCAAGGGCTGTTTGTGCAGAATGTTTAGTTGAGATGACAATTGATGATATGGTTGAATTACCTCCAAAAGGTACTTTAGCGGGCTTTACAGTAATAAATTATCCCTTTACTGATCCTTCAACAGGAGGAATTCGCCCATTTCCATACGGTTATGCATTATTTAAACTAGATGGTGCTGATACTTATACTATGCATTTTATTAATGAAACAGATATTAGTAAGATGAAGATAGGGCAGCGAGTTGAGGCTGTGTTTAGTGAGAAACTAAAAGGGGATTTTACAGCAGATATTCCTTATTTTCGAATTATTAAAAAAGAGGGATAAGAGAGGTGTATAAAAATTGACAGAAGAATTAGAGAAAAAAGTATATCGGGGAAGAATTAAGGTTACGTATAAACATACTGGTGGAGCCTATGTTGAAAAATTTATAACTGCTATTGGCAAAGAACAAAAAATTATGGGGATTAAATGCCCTAAATGCCTAAAAGTTCAAGTACCACCCAAAATGATTTGTTTCAAGTGCTTTGAGAAAATGGATGAATGGGTTGAATTAGGAAATGAGGGAACGCTTAAGGGATTCACAGTAGTCACTCATTCTACATCTGTAATGCCATTAGAACCACCCTTTGCATATGGTTTAATTAAGCTTGATGGTGCAGATACCGATTTCGTACATGTTATTAAAGAAAGTGATCCTAAGAACCTTCAAATTGGAATGAGAGTAAAGGCCGTTTTCAATGAAAAACCACGTAAAAGA
>RDOE01000037.1 GCA_011364975.1 Promethearchaeota archaeon
GAAAATGGGATACTATTAAAAGGTGGAGACTCATTAGAGGCAATAAACAATATTAATACAATCGTTTTTGATAAAACCGGAACATTAACAGTCGGTAAACCAAAAGTATCAGTGATATATTCTGAGAAGCAGCTAAAAAGAAACGGTTTATCTGAAGAAGAATTATTATATTATGCTGGAAGTGCTGAAATGGGCTCAGAACATTCCTTAGGACAAGCAATCATTGAAGAAGCTAATCAAAGAGGATTAAAACTAACTACTCCCACAGATTTTGATGCTATTCCTGGAAAAGGGCTTGTGACTAAAATCAATACAAATAATGTTATTATTGGTAATGAAAAATTAATGGAAGAAAATAATATCAGTATCGATTTGTATAGAAGTAAATTTGAAGAATTCCAATCTAAAGGGATTACTACGATTTTAATTAGTTTAAACAATGAAATTAAAGGGATAATAGGCATCTCAGATAAATTGAAAGATCAAGCTCCATATGCCCTAGAAAAATTGAAAGAAAAAGGTTTAGAAATATACATGATTACGGGTGATAATAAGCAAACCGCCTACAGTATAGGAAAACAACTTAATATTAATGAAGATTATATTCTTGCTGAAGTTTTACCAAATGATAAAGCAAATAAAATTAAGGAATTGCAAACTGGAAATCATAAAGTAGTGGGGATGGTAGGAGATGGAATAAATGATGCACCTGCATTAGCTCAAGCAGATGTAGGAATTGCAATTGGATCAGGAACCGATATTGCGATTGAAACGGCAGATATTGTTTTGGTGAGAGGCGATCTTAGAAATGTTGTTGCTGCTATTAATTTATCAAAAAAGACTTATAAAAAAATGATAACTAATCTATTCTGGGCTTTTATTTATAACCTAATTGGAATTCCGATAGCTGCAGGTATACTATATTATGCAACTGGATTCTTTTTACCACCTTACTTAGCAGCGGTATTTATGGCAACAAGCTCCGTTTCTGTTGTTACAAATGCTCTATTTTTAAAACGATATGAACCAAAAACTCCTCAACAACTTGAAGAAGAACGTTTACTACTTACTCAAGAGAAAGTAGTCGATCCAGTATGTGGAATGGAGATTAGTCCTCAACGTGCAATTGAATATGAGTATAAAGGTAAGATTTATCATTTCTGTAGTTCAAATTGCGAAGCACACTTCAAACAAGATCCTGAAAAATTTAAAAATTATGATAGTATGGATCCAAAATTGATGCAAACAAAATTAGATGACAATACAGAAGATAATGTGATTGATCCGGTTTGTGGAATGAAGGGAAAACCAGAAAATTGGGCTGAATACGAACATGAGGGAAATAAATATTATTTCTGCAGTGATTATTGTTTAACTGAATTTAAAAGTAATCCCTCTAAATATGTTAAAGCTGAAATTGAAGAAAAAAATCACCAAGGTATTATAAAATCTAATTTAGAAAATATAGAAGGTGAAATAAAAATGGCAAAATTAAAATGTGTAGAATGTGGTATGGAACAAGACTTGCCTAAACATTGCGGCAAGCCGATGCATGAAGAAGGAGATCAATTAGTTTGCTGGATGGGGTCCTCATGTGGAACTCAACCAATCCCAAAACACCATGGTAAACCTATGAAAATCATTGGAAATTAAATAATTAAGGTGAAGTAAAAAATGGAATTAAGATGTATTCATTGCGGAGAAAGTATGACTTATAATGAAGAAAAGCATACATATGAATGTTATATGGGGCCATCTTGTGGATATATCAGTCTGGATGAATATGTATGCGAAAATTGTTGTAAATAAATATTTTTTTTTAATTTTTTCTATTAAGGTTAATCAATATATTAAACACTTACTCTTTTTGAATGGAGTGCTATTTCAAGAACAACAATAATAATTAACCCTATTGAAGTAATTATCGCAGCAACTATAAAAGAAACCTGATATGAAACAATATCGCTAAATCCATTATAGATTAGTATATCTATTATTGGACCTGATATAACGGTGCAAGCAAGACCCCATGAAAGGAAGAATGTTGTATTGTAAAGTCCAAACAATTTTCCACGAGTTGTTGCTGGTATTAACATAGATGCAATAGAATAAGCTGCTGCAATAATGATGACTTCGGAAGTTCCCAATAAAAAACTCCCAACAAAAATTAAAATCAAGTTATCTGACATTGCTGTTACTAATAAAGCAAGAACCGCTAAAGAGATACCCATTATCAAAGTTCGAGAATCCCCAAATTTTTTACTGAAATTACCTGCAAGGAAACCGAATAATAACGTGGCAATTGATCTCATATTCGCAATATAACTTAATAACACACTATCTACATTAAACCCATCCTCCAGAACTAAGTATTGAGAATAAGTTACTGAAATTGAATTTCTTCCAAAATTTATAAATAGGAGCGCTATTATGAAAATAATAAAAATCTTCTTATTGTAATCATTTTGCTGGTCATTATTAACCAACTTATTATTGAATTCAAGATCTAATTTGATTCCTCCTTCAGGAGTAAACAGCATTGGAAGTGTTGATATAAACATCACAGCAGAAGCAACAATAAATAATGGACCATTGCGAAATCCAAAACCATTATTATATAAAAGACCGCCAATGCTTATACCAATCAATCTCCCCAAGCCTCCTATACTTGATAACTGTCCCATCATTTTACTTCTCTCTTGTGATGGGTATATATCACTAATAAGTGCGCTCCACCCTATATTAGACATTGACCAAAAAGCTTCAATAATAGTTAATCCAATAATTACGATATATCCTGCTATAAAAAAATCCGTTGCTAAAAGATGGATAAACCATACGAGTGAAGTTCCAATCCCTGCCAGGATTTCTCCAAGAATAATAAATGTTTTTCTTTTTTGGATTCTATCGCTAATTGGACCCCACACAAAATTTTGAAAAATAACACTCATAATCATGGGAAGCGTAGCGTATAATGTTGTTTCAGTCACAGATAAATTTAGAAATTCACGTAAATATATTGATAAATAGGTATAAAACATCCCCCTCCTAAACATCGCAAGCATTTGAAAGGATGAAAGTCCAAAAAACACCTTTTTTGAGGATTTTTTTTCTAAGATCTTTATCCCTAGAGAATGATTAATTTGAGTTTTAAGTTATATTATTTTAAAAGTGTCTCACGTTTCTTATAGTTTCTTTAATAAAGTTTTTGCTAATTAGAATTAAAAACTCCTAATTAATACTTAAATAAGTATATCTATATTTTTTTTAGGAAAGGAGTTAATAATTTTCTTTAGATCTTCCGACTTCTCTAACTTTTCTTTTATTTCCTGAAATTTAGGATAATAATCATATAAAATCTTAAGAATTTGAATCCAATTGCGTTCTAAATCATTGCTCCCTTTAATATCTTTTCTTAATTTATTAATACTTGCTTTACTTCTCTTTTTATTAAGGAATTTAATAAAACTTTTAGTAATTTCGGTCTTGATTCTTTTAAATTCCTCTGGTCTAAAACTTTGAATTGTGTAATTGAGGCTATCATCTGCGATAGGAAAAAACGCGATTATTTTATCTTCAGGCTCATCGGGATTATCAATTAAGGTGAATTCGATATCCGTTTGATTAATTGATTCTAAGATAGGATATAGTTCCCCTGGTGTAACTCTTGTTTGAAGTTGTATTTCAGCAGCCATTTCTGAAATAGTAAAGAAGAAATTTGGGTATTTATCCTCGTTTTCAATTCGATAAATATATTCCTTCTTCAATATATCAATAATTTGTTCTTTTAGTGAACTAGCTAATTCTTTTTGTGTAAATGAAATGGCACTAGACTTTTGTTTCTGGCCAATAACTTTTTGATCTCTTTGTTTCTTTGTATAGTCTGCAGATAATGAAGATAAAAACATGTCAGTAGCATTATCAGAGGCTGAATCCGATTTAAGGTCAAGATATTTTTCTCTTTTTTCGGAAATTGTGTTATACAATCTTTCAGATAAATACTTTTTTGCCTTTTTTAAGGCGACACCTTTTTTATCGAATTTCTCTGTAACCGAGGTAAAGTCAATAATTTTTTGAGCTATACCAAAATCATCAGACTCTTCAGTAATTATTATATTCATGTTATCTCTATCTAACTTATTAATTAAGGAATAGACTTCATTTTTAGGCAATTGAGTCGCTTTAATTAATTCACGATCTAAAATCTCTAATGGATAGGCCTCACCACGTCTGATATACTCATTCTTAATCAAATTATAAATGATTTCCATACTTTCTTCTTCTTCACTGACTGTTTCTTTTTGTAAGCGAATAAACATAGAAGTTTCATGCGGTTTTAAATAATACACTAGTAAGGTTATACCTAGAAAAATAATCATTAGGATAGATACCACATATTTATCTGCCATAAAAAATTCCCCAATCTCACTTATTGTTTGAGAAGGTATACCTGTTAAGAATGCAAATCTTGTTAAACTTTGTGATAAAACACATCCTAATATTAATAAAATGAGTCCATCTTCTTTAAAAATGAAAAGACGCCACCCTAATGAGCGTCCTAATTTCTTTATTATTCTATATAAAAAAAACATTGAAAAAGCGAATTCAACTAATACAATTATCCATGAATATAATGCTCCCGAGCCAGTCGCGCCAAAGCTTGCTTTTAATGCAGTTACAGTTACATTATTTAGCATTAAAAACATCGTAAGTTGAAATATTTGAAAGAAGAATATAAAAAAAACAATTAACGAAAACGTATAATTATCAAATAATCCGGCTCTTCTAGTTTCTGCTTTTCTACGAGTAAATACGAACTCGAAAATAATAAATAATAAAGTTAAGATTAAACTAAAATAAATTAGGGGCATTACTAATCTCATTTCAATAATGTAAACATCTATAGCCTCAGCTTGAGCAAATTGAGCAAAAAAATCAAGCGAAATAAATACAAGTAATGCGCGATAAACAAGCGCTACTATTATTAAAATTGTTAATATAAAATATGGGGTTATAAAGGCACCTACGCGTCTTAAGAATGAATACTTTTTAATTAATCGTGTTTCAATTTTTGTGGCATATTTTCGAGAATACATATAAAATCTAGTACTTAGAAGAATCAACCAAATCGTTGATAATGCAAGTAAATAACTTGAGAGATTAAATTGGGCAAGGAAAATATACAAAAATAAGATAAAAAGTACCGAAAAAAGCCCTATATACAAAATTGCTTGTTTAATAATAGATTTTCTCTCAAATATAAATTCTCGAAATTTAGCATTACTATATACTAAAGAGAGGACTAAAAATAGAGTTACAATGCTATTTCCAATAATAAAGAATAAATTTTTGATTAAATCATTACTAAAATAAATTTGAGGAAAATTTATCGCAAAAATTAGAATAAAAGAACTTATTAAAAAGATAAAATATATGGCATAAAATTTTTTCTCGTATGCGTATGATTTTGGAGCTTCTTTTCCATTTACCACTAATTCATGGATGAAAATTTTTCGAAAAGCTCGTTTTAAGGAGTCTTTAATATTTGCTGTAAGATCTTTAACTGGCATATTTCAAGTAAATTTAAAAGTCCTATTAATACCGTAATTTAAATAATTATTATTGATTTTTCTCCCAAATAAATTTATATAATTCCTTATGTCATCCTTAATTTACTAAATATTAAACATTTTTTTCGAGGTATTTTATAAAATCGATGAAAATTTTAAAAATCTTAATATATAATTATAAGATATACATGGAAAATCAACCAGACAAAGAAACTTTATTAAAGTTAGTAAAACAAGCAATCGAAATGCTTTGTGAAAAAAATATTTCCAGTGTAGTCATACTTTCTTCTTATAAAATTAATGCTGTTTTAAAGGAACATTTAGGAGTAGATATTAGAGTTGACAGAATTGGGCGTGTTTTAAGTAATGTTGCAGAGAGAAATAAGTTAAATCGCTTAAATACCAATATCCCAAAATATAAATTGAACATTTCTAAGTTATCTACGCTTGAATTTTTCTAAATAGAATTAAAAAAGAATTAAAATCTAATATGATCTTTACTTTAATTGTCTAAAATCAGAAATCACTTTCTGCAATCGTTCTATCAAACTTTGAATTTCTTTGTTCTTTTGGATGATAGAATCTGAATTTACATTAAAACTATCAATTTCTAATTTCAAATTATTTTCAAAACTACTACACGCTTTATCAATATCTGCTTTTAGAATGTCTGTAAGAGAATCTGTAGCTTTATGTAAACTTGACAAGTGATTTTGCAGTGTAGTTATATTTGGTTTTATTTGGTTATTTTCTTGGTTAATATGATGTATCTTGACTTCAGTATGTGAAATTTTCTCATTTAATGCTGTTTTAGCGCCTTCAATATAATTATTTATCACTTCTAATGAATCTGAGCTTAAATTTTGTAGAATTTGATTAATTTCCTCTTTGAGCTTTACTTGTTCTTCAATTGTTTTATTTAAATATCCAGAAACATCTTTAATAAAGATTTCAGATATCTCTTTAAAACTTCGAGTAAAATAATTCTCAACATCTTCAAAACCTTCCAACACAGTCTTGCGCATTTGACTTACGGAACTTCTTAGTTGTTCTATCCCTCTTAAGGATCCAGTTGACATCGTATTCATCCAAGTTCCAAATTCATTTTGAATATTTTGGTCTATAGATTCATTAAATTTCAACATCCCTTCACGAGCGCCTTCTAAAATATTGTTTATTTTGATATTTACTAAATCTTCCTCCTCTTCAATTATAGAATCTTCCGGTGTGGGAATTTTTTGAAGGTCTCCTAGGATTGGTTTACTAGTTTCATTGTATTCATTGACAATAACAGGTATTTTTTTTTGAGAATCTTCTACAAGGCTTTTTACCCATTTAAAATAATCTAATGTATTCGGTTTTTCAATTTCATGCTTTACTTTACCATATTCACTTTCAGGACCTTTTTGATAATTCTTAAACCGAAAAATTTCAAACGCATAATTTTTATTATGTTCCAATAATTTATAGTCAAAAACGATGGCAAAACCATGAGGATTCTCCTCATTTTGAAAAATTAGATGATTAGATTTATCTGAATTTGATAAATAAATTCCATATCCTAAATGAGAATGATACCATCCGATAATACTAAGTTCTTTTTCTAAATATTTGCTTTTAATCTCAGTGAAGATATCATTAAGCTCTTGAGTAAAACCTAATTCTACGTTATCACCATGAGTTATTGGTATAACTTCCATAATTTTTAGTTTGTTTTGTGTAGGATCCTTTTTACCTAAGCAGATTCCTAATACTTCTTGCTTTTCTTCCAAAGAATCATTACCATATTTAAAAACATGCTGAAGCATCTTTCTAAATGCATTATTTGCTATAGTAATTTCTCCTTCCTCTAAATATCTAAGTTCTTTTGTATCAATATTATTTGCTGTCATTTAATCCCCCTTATTCAATTCTTTTATTTTTTGTAATAATTCTTTATTTTCACTTTTAATTTGTCGAATTGTATTATGAAGCGTTTGTTTTTCATTCTCTAATTTATCAATTTTTGCCAATATTGGATCTTTTGAACCTTCAAGTATCAGAATTGCAGCTTTTAAATCTGCTAATACATTTTTTGAACCCTTATCTAAATTACTAAAAATTGATTCTATATTTTTCAATTTCTTTTTATAATTTTCTAAAATCCTGTTATGCTCTGATTTCAACATAGTAGAGATTCTGGTTGCAGTTGGTTCCAAAATATTTGAGATTTCTTTAACGCTATCATTACTTTTCATTAAACTTTGCGTTATGTTTTTATTCTCTTTTTCAATTTCAATTAATTTGGAAATGATTTGTTCTAGATTGGATTTAATTTGATCTACATATTTTTTAAGAGTTTGATTGAAAATGTCTAATAATTGTTTATTAAATTTTTCTGAAAAATTATTTAATTTAATTTCAATGTTATTATTTTCCTCTTTAATTAAATCAAGACGATCATCAATGTACAAATCAAGTTGCTTTAATTTTTCTTGAAGAGAATAATTATAATTCTTTTCTATATTGATAACTGATTGTCTTAAGGAATCTCGAAGCTCTAATAAGTCTGTTCTCATCTGTGAGGTATTATAAAATATTTTATTTATTATTTCCTGACTCCATGAATTAATCAAATCAATTAATGGCTGTAAAGTCATCTCTAAAAGCGAATTCATCCCTTCTTTAAAAGAAACAAGTAACTTTGCATAATCTATTTCTGGTTTTTTGATAGCAAATTCCTTCTCTTCTGGAATCAATACTTCACTAAAAAGTTGGGTAGTTTCGTTTAATTCTAAAATGGGAGCTTCTTTTTTAAATATTTTATTAATTAATTCAATTAAATTAAAATAAAAGACAGGATCTTCAGGAGGCTCAACAATACTCTTAACTTCATGATAATCTGAATTTAAAGATTTCGATGGGTCATCTAATCTATATGCTCTAAATCCTAAGTCTCCAGGTCTTTCCAAATATGTATGATCAAATACTATGCCTATCCCACTAGGATTTCGATCTTGCCAAAATAATTGATTATATTTGTCAGTACTAGAAAAAAACGTATTTAACCCAGGATGAGAGTGATACCATCCAACTGTAAACCAATGTTTATCGGAATAATTATCAAATATTTGTTGGTCGATATCTCCAAAAGCCCCCAGCTGTTCTTCAGAAAATTTAACTTCAATTGATCCACCATGACTTACTGGTACAACATCTTCAACAATTACATTTTTAATGGGACCATCTCCCTTAAGATGTCCAATTAACATGCCCATCACCTCTTTAAACTGATTAGGATCAAGAAATTTAGACCCAAATCTAAGAACATGGAGCAGCATTTTGTAATATGCTGTTGGTTTAATCGTAACTAGACTTTGATCAACAAGTTTTCCCATTTATCTATCACTTAAATTATATAATATGACCTTAATTTGACTATAAATAAACTAACTTTTCAACTTTAGGTATACTTAATTTTTTTTATATTTTAACTTAATTAATTTAGATCTTGAACCATAAAAAATAAATGAGACCAAATGGGTCAAAAAATCCCCTCTATATTAAAATTTATAATATATTTAAGATATTATCCAAGCCCAATAAGCTAAAGCTATAATAAATTTATGTATAGAATTGATATAATGAATAGTATATTATTCCATGATATCGCTGGAAATTTATTTTTAGCTTTATACCATTATGATAAGGCGATGGATTATTGAAAATTTTAAGAAGTCGCTAAATGTAACTATTTTTATTATATCTTTATTTTATTAATACGATTATTTATATGTTTGATTAGTGATAAAAATAGGGTCTAGAATTTGGAAAAAAAAGGAAAAATTAATGGTGGGGACGTATTAGTAAAATGCCTCCTTGAAGAAGACGTTAAGTATATGTTTGGAATAACTGGAGGACAATTATTAACAATCTTCGATGCTATTTATAGATGGGGTAGAGAAAAAGGTATAGAGACTGTAATGTTTCGTCATGAACAAGCAGCAGCTCATGCAGCTGATGCATGGGCAAGAGTAACAAATAAACCAGGTATTTGTTTTGGAACAGTAGGTCCAGGAGCGTTAGATCTTGTTCCGGGAGTAGGTGCTGCATGGAGTGATAATATTCCCGTAATTGCGATTATTCCACAGGTAATAAGTGATACAGCTGATAAGTTTTCCCTACAAGGGGGATTAGATCAGATTCAATTGTTCAAACCGATTACAAAGTATCAGAAGAGCGTTCGTAAAATAACTGAAATCCCTGATGCTGTACGGAAATGTTTTCGGGAAGCAACTGGTGGTAGACCTCGACCTGTATTATTAGAAATTTATGAAGATGCTTTTCTCGAACAAATAGAAGAGAATGAAATTTCGATATATGAAAAAAATCGATATAGGGCAATCGAAAAACCTTCAATTAGTGATGAATTAATTCAAGAATCGTTAAAGATGCTAATTAATGCAGAGAAACCATTGATAATCTCAGGTGGTGGCGTTGCTCGAGCAGAAGCATGGAAAGAATTACAGGAATTTGCAGAATATCTTCAAATTCCCGTAGCAACCACAATTTCAGGAATTGGTACCATTTCAAATAAATCAAATTGTCATTTAGGAGCCACAGTTGGAGCGATCCAATCTGCAGCTAATAAATCAGATGTGGTTTTAAGCCTTGGATGTAAATTTTCATATGTAATGGGTTACGGAGAAGAACCTACTTGGAAGAATTCTCAACAATTAATACAGGTAGATATTGATCCCGCTATGATTGGTCGAACTAAGCCTGTCTCTCTTGGAATTGTAGGTGATTGTAAATCTTTTCTAAATAAGATGTTGAAAGAAGTTAAAAAGATAGAGAAAGTTGAATCAAGAAGATGGTTAGAAAAATTGAAAAAACAATCGCAACAATTATTTTCATTTCTTCAGGCAAGTATTTCAAAAGAAACATCTTCTATTACAGCAGAAAGAATGGTTAAAGAGGTCTTGGAATTTATTGATGAAGATGCGATTTTAATTTTGGACGGTGGAAATATAACTGTTTCTGCGTTTGAACAAATAAATCTTTACAAACAAAGGAATCCACTTTCAACACTCCAGTCAACTGGGATGGGTCATTTAGGTACTTCAGTCCCTTATGGAATTGGAGCGAAATTAGCGAAACCAAACAAGCAAATAGTTTCTATATCTGGAGATGGAAGCTTTATGATAAATATTCAGGATTTAGAAACGGCTGTGAGACTAAATTTAAAAAATTTGATATATGTTGTTGCAAATAACAGTGCATGGGGTATGATAAAAACTATTCAACAATATGCCTTTAATCAAAGTTATATTGATGTAGATTTCCCAGATTTTAATTTTGCTCAATGTGCTAAATCTTTTGGTTGCTATGGCGAGATTGTAACCGATCCAAACAATATTAAAGACGCTCTTGAAAGAGCAAAGAACTCTGGCAAAGTAGCGGTAATAGATGTTAAAATAAAATATGAAACTCCATTGTCAACCAAAATAACCTACGGAATCAATTTCTGACTTTTATTAAATTATTTTTTTATTTTTTAAATATTATATATTTTTAATCTTGAATTATGTTAATTTAATTATTGAGTTGGATTAATTTATTTCAAAAAAAATTCTCTGCCTTAAAATAAATGTTTTAAATTAACATTTAGAGAAAAAGAAAATCGTTATACTTTAAGTTTAATGTGGAAGTTTTCCACCACAATAAGGACAATATTTCCAATCTAAATCTTTTCCACAATGAGGACAAAACTCTGATCTTGCTACAGGTTCACCTCTGGGAATTGTTGGTAATTCTCTCGTTGTTTTTAAAGTAGTGGATACACTAGTACTTGACTCATGAGTTTTTTCTCCTTTTATTACTTTCATTCTTTCTTTGAATGCCTGTCGCTTCTCGTCCTCTAATTCTTCAGCTGATTTATAATCTTCTTCTTTAACCCATCCAACAGTTTGTGGTCGTTTTAATGCACTATCTGGTACTTTTTCTAATTCAACTTGTTTAGTTTCCGAAAGTGGTGCAACAGCTTTACGTTGGTCTTTTTTCTCTAGAGCTTGTTTTACCAGAGCTTGAACTGTCTTCATAATTTGGTGTGGGTTGATATTTGGTATCGCCACAGTTCTGATTACCCATCCTACAATAAGGTTTTGATTTGGAAATCCTGATTCTCCTAAATCTTCATCTTTATATACATAAGAATCAATAACATCTGTACCCTTTAGTAAACGAGAGGCCCATTTCCCATTAATAAGCCCTAATTGTATTCTATAGGACGTTCCAGGGATTCCAAGCTGGCTCGTTAAAGGTTCAAATCCTTTTTCTGCCATTGTAAACAACTATAACAAAATTGTTAATTTTAATTTGGTTGGAATCAGTCATTAAATGACTTTTAATAATAATATTATCATAAATTTTGAATTTAAATAGTTTTAGATTTAATCTAAATCTATCTATATCTTCATTAGGAAATTCGCATCATATTTCATATGTTTGTCTTTTAGTGAATTATTTAAAGAAAAATAAAGACATAAATATGTGCAATAGTATTCATATATCAAAATTATCATTTTGAGTATACATAATGACCGTTCTTTTATCTAAAGAAGTATATTTTACAGTTATAGCTGCCTGTGTAAGGTTTGCCAATAAAAAAATACCCAAAGTCGATTGGAAAGAAGTGAGTGGAATTTTTATTGGAAAATATGTTGGAGATAGTGAAAATAAAGACCTCTATGTTTCAGCTGCTTATCCTATTATGCACGATACATTTGATCCTAATTCATCCACCGACCAATATGACCCACGAAATGTAATTGATGGTTTTGAATATTCAGATGAAGATCATGAATCATTTGCCTTAATTGATGAGGAAGCTTTTACACGAGGGGAATTCACTGTTGGATGGTGGCATAGCCACCCCGGATTTAGAGTTATGTTATCTGGATTTGGTGATAGAAAAACCACTTTATTTTATCAAGCACAAAATCCATTAGCTATAGCTTTAGTATTTAATCCAGATCGGTTGATACGACAAATTGAACTTCCCCAGAAAACAGGGGATCCAATAAAACAGCTAAAAAACGATCCCGGTTTTAAAATTTTCAGATTGAAAGACCCTAATGACCAATACAGTAATTTTTATGAAGTAGAATATCGTATAGAAGGATTTGAAAACGAAGAACAAATGGTTAGAATGGCTCAAAAATTAGTCATTGATATTACCAATTTTTTCCCTGGAGAGGCAATATTTGAAACATATGAAAAATTTATTAAAGAGCGATTGAATGAATTGAATTCCCTTCTGCAAGGTACTGAAGAATATCTAAATACACTAACTCGCAAAGGCGAAACTCATAGAATAATTGAAGTATTAGACAATCAGACTCGAGAGATAAGAAGATATGTAGGAGAGACCTATATCAAAATTGAAAATATTAAACTATTTATGAATTATCTGGAATACAAAGAACGGAGCATTCTCATTCCTAAGATCGAGAAAATATTACGAGAATGGGATGAAAATATCGCCAATTTAAATTTGAAGTTAGAAGAAATATCAAAAACGCATTAAACCTTTAAATTTTTTTTGAGTATTCTTGCCCTAAAAAAGTAAAATTAATCTATTATTTAAAATCATCTAATAATTTTCCCCTAATTAGGATTATGGGGCACATATTTTTAATAATATATGAGATCAGAAACTTCCATTAAATCATCGCTAATTGAGATGTTTTAATCAAATTTACTTCGACTTGGATTGGTTTTAATAAGCTTTTTACATCTCCATTACAATTTTGAAAACAATTATTTAGTTCTTGAATAACTTCTCTCATTTGAATCTTATTTACTTCTCTTTCTGGAGTGGTTTCTTGTTTTCGTATTCTTATTATTGGAGTAGTTTGAGGGAATATTCCCTTATTTGCGTTTAATTCCCTTAAAAGGTTCTTTAACATTTTTATTTCGATTTTTAAGAATTTAATTTCCTCCTCAATATTAATAGAATTATCATGAGTAATTACTTTTTTATAACAAGTGGGACCATATCCTAATTTAATGCTTCTAGCAGATTTTAAAACTCTCCCACATCTCTTACATAAAAATACCATTTTTACCTCACTTTTCAGTATCATATTCTAAGAGGTTTTTTTCTCTACCCCTTTTTAATCATAATAAAAATTTGCTAATTTATAATTTTTGAATTTTATCGGAGGATAAGAATTTGAGAGATTTGTTTTATTAAATTAAATTTTAATTTATATTGTATCCCATCTATTATAGAACTGAAGATGTAGTTTTAATTTAGAATCAAAAGATAGATTTAAAAGCATAAGTACATAAATTTTGTTGAAATCTCTCAAATTATAATAGTTTTAGAATAATTTTGGACAATTTGAGATTAATAATGAAATGGGAGCATTTTATTTGAATAAAGTTAAATCCATCATTTTTGGATTTATTATTTTAATATTATTCTTAGACTTACCAATTCATATAAGGGATTCAAAAGCTGATGTATTATTTATTCATGGTATGGGAACGGGGAATTTTCTTCCTGAAGAGAATAACCCTTTAATAATGACGAACGCAAACGTTATTTTTAATATTGATGCTAAAACGTATCTTAGCAGAATCAATATTAATTTTACAGGAAATTATACAATTTTTAATCCTAATAAATCCATGAATGCAACCCTTGTAGCTCCTTTTTCGTTAGATTTTAACGGTCTAGAATCATCATGCACTATAAAAATTAGTAATATCACCATAGGTTATCAAGTTCTTGAGTTTAATACCAGTGGCGCTCCTTGGTACGAATATTTAGATTGGAGTCATCTCCAAAATCGATGTTTCTTATTAATCAATGTTACTTTCCCTGAAAATGATTCGATAACAATTCATTATAGTTTTAATGCGTATATAGATAATATGCATAATTATCAAATTTTAAATATTTTTTATGATGTAGGAACTTCTCGTGCTTGGAATGGTACAATCTCAGAACGTGTCGAATTCAAAGTTTATGGTAAACGTCCCGATTCCTATTCTTCATATAAAGAAAACCTTTTCGAATACAACTGTACGATCTCCGAAATTTATAATGGCATAAGTTATGTATGGGAATGGAAAAATGAAATCATTAGTGTTAATAGCGTTTACATCTCCTATTCATACTACAATCCATGGAATAGATTGTTACCTTTCATTATTTTTCCAATATTTATTGGAGTACCCATTATTGCGGCAATTATTGCCCTCAAAAAAGCGAAAGGAAAGAAGTATAGAGTTTAATGTTTTAATATTTTAAATATTATTTCTTTCCTAATGTTTCTTCTTCCCACTCTTTATATATTGCCATTAACCTGTCGATTTCCTCAATATTAGCACTTATATTAAAAACAAACTTTTTCGAAATAGAGAAATATTCAGCATAAATTTCCTTTCTTTTTATCATCTTCTTGACGACATTAATAATTGTATTTTTATCGGCATGACATTTCTGTGAGACCTCTTTAAGCTTAAAATCGGGATACTTAATACCTAGATCTAAAATTTCTCGCTTAATTCTAGAGCGTTCTCTATAATTTGGGATAATTTTCAATAAAATAGTCATCAAAAGCATCCCATAATACATTATAGGAGTGATATAAAACCATATAGGAAAACTCCTTGATAAAAAGTAATTTTGGAAAAAAAAAGGGAGAAATCTTAGAAAAGAGTCTGCTCCTATGGTTAATACTTGAAATAAGATTAATTTGTTAAGATTTAAGTAGATCGCAAATAAAAAGGAAATGAAAAAGAATATAATAATTAAAAATGATGATATTGAAGTAAAAGCAGAGAAATTTTCATAAAATATTTGCCACCAACTATTGGATGGTATATACTGCAACATATCCATATATAAATCAGATATGATGTTTATATCCATACGGGATAAATAAAATGAAAGAATTATAAAGACAAACTGGATGACCCCAATGAACTTTAATAGTGTGCTATTCATTTTTTTAATGTTATTTATCTTTAAAATTAAATTTCTTTTTTTTTGTAAATATTCTCTTCCCAAATTCTATATTTTTCCATGAGCCTGTCTATTTGTTCAATATTGGCTTCTTTGTTAAACTCAACAAATTTCTTTTTTTTTGAGTATTCTGCATAAATTTCTTTATTAGCCACCATTTGAAATATTATATGCTCCACTTTCCTTCTATTTATCGCAGACTTTTCAGAAATATCTCTAACTTCTAATCGTGCGAATTTTGTTCCAAAATTTAACAATAACTTTTTAATTAATGAAGATGCTTTCTTATTGGGGATATATACTAAGTACATAAGGTAAATGCTAATTGCTATAATTGCTCCCATAATAAAGTAATAATAAGCAATAAATATAGTGGGGATCAGACCATAAGTTCTTAGAATATTGTTCAGATCAATTATCATTAAATAACAGCTAAAAAATCCAAAGATAGACGCAAGTCTAAACCTAAACTTGTAAAAAAAAATAACAGAAACGAAGATCAACCCGAAAATAGTTGTTCCAAAAACACTAGAAAAAATTTCGAATATCATAAATGCTTCATTGGACATCAACAGCTCTGCTTGTATCTCAGAATAAAATAGATCTCTAAATATCAGATTTATTGTTGATAATAACGTTATTAAAACATATATAAATCTAATTAACCAATTCTTTATCTTATATATACTGACTATCATTTAATACGAAATCGAAAGTATTCTAACACTTGTATTATTATCTTGATATTAAATAATTATCATCTTGACTTATTAAAAGTTTCATAAGCATTATTACGGTAAAAGTATGAGAGTTATAGAATATTGATAAATCTTGAAGATCTTGCATAAAGATTGTCAAAAAGAAAAACTAATTAAGAATTTTAAGAATGAGAAATATTATAATTCCTATTACTAATCTATTGTTTAGAAGGGAAATCTTTTTTTTATTTGAAATTCTTTTTATTTAAACGGATGCTTAACCAAATTAATATTAACTAAATTAAAATGATTAATGATGAAAAAGATCAATTTTCCTTTTACAGCGATTCTAGGACAAGATAAGATGAAATTGGGGTTGATTCTTAATGTTATTGATCCTCAGATTGGAGGAGTTCTATTAACAGGTCAACAAGGCACAGGTAAATCTACCGCAGTTCGCTCACTCGTCGAAGTAATGCCCGAAATTGAAGTAGTAAAAGGTTGTCAATTTTCATGTAATCCAAAATTTGGATTAGATGATTTATGTCAGGAATGTCAAATTAAGCTTGAAAGAAAAGAGATAGAAATTGAAAAGCGTGAAATGAAACTGATAAATCTACCGCTAGGGGTAACGGAAGACATGGTTACAGGTTCTTTGTCTATTGATAAAGTCTTAACAGAAGGGATAAGGAGTCTCCACCCAGGCTTACTTGCTAAAGCTAATAGAGGTATACTTTATATTGATGAGATTAATCTTCTGCAAGATCATATTGTTGATACTTTATTAGATGCATCTGCTTCTGGCGTTAACATCATCGAGAGAGAAGGGATTTCTGTAGTACATCCTAGCCGTTTCATACTGGTGGGTAGTATGAATCCTGAAGAAGGAGAATTGCGCCCTCAAATTGCGGACAGATTGGGATTAGAAGTTAAAATATTAGCACCAAGAGATGCTAAATTGCGAGCTGAAATCACTAAGCGAGTTATTGATTTTGATGATAACCCTAAAGAATTCATTAAAGAGTATGAGGCACCCCAAGAAGAATTACGTAATAAAATAATCAAGGCTCGTAAAATTTTAAATTCAGTAAAAATTCCGGCTTCCGTATATGAATTTGTTTCTAGATTAGTTAGTGAGTTAGATATTTTTTCCCAGAGAGCTGATATAACTTTCATTCGATGTGCACGAGCTCATGCTGCATTTGGAGGGAGAACTCAAGTAATAGAAGAGGATTTAAATGCTGCTATGGATCTAGTTTTTGAGCATAGAATTAAATCCTTACATTATGAAATGACACCTGAGGAAGTGAAAGCTAAGGTTATTGAGGTATACGGAAAAATAGAAAAAGCACTTGAAGATCCAAAAGTATATCAACCTAATAAAGATACGGAAGGCCCCTTAAAGCATGATGATACTCCACAGAAGGAATTTAAACGACAATCCGTCGACCCAAAGAAAGTAGATATACCTGAGACAGAAGAGCAAAAATTACCACCTCCAAAATATCCTGATAATAAAAAGAGAAATCCTACACCTGCTGGTGGTTGGAAAGTAAAAAATGTTCCTGAGTTTGATGATATGGATTTCAATTTTTTTGAAACTGACTCCGATACCATGCCCTTGATATATAAAATGGAAAAAAGAATAACCTCAATTTTAGACACCATAAGGAAAGAAAGAAAGGTGACTAATTATGGCGGAAGAGGGATTGGCAGACGTATAAAAATTGCCTCTTCTCAGAAAGGAAGATATGTATCTTATAGGCAACCAATAAATAAACCGAAGAGTTTAGCATTAGATGCCACTATAAGGAATTATTTAAAAAATACAATCTATAATGAGACTAATGTCGAATTTCCAATTAAATTTGACAAATATGATTTAATGGATAAAATTTATGAATATCGGGCTCCTTTAGTTTTATTCTTTGTTTTAGATAGCTCCGCTTCAATGTATTATGTTATCAAACAAATGACTGATGTTATCCTTTCATTACAACGAGAAGGATATCGTAAAAAAGATAAAATTAGTTTACTTGTATTTAGGGGTAAGCAAGCTATTGTTCTACAAGAACCAACGGTACATTTTAAAACTGCCATTAACAAATTAAAAAAGATAGAAGGTAAATCATATACACCTATGGCAGCTGCATTAACAAAGGTTATGAAATTAATAAATGCTGAGAAATTAAAAAACCGAAATGTAATTCCCGTTATCTTTATTTGTTCTGATTGTGGAGCTAACATCTCATATAAATATCCTGATCTTATTGCCCAGGTTCAATCGGATTATACTATTATAATTAATGAATTGAAAGAAATAACCAAAAATTTATCAAAGAAAGGAGTTCATATGGTTGTGTTAGAACCAAAGAAATCTTATGCTACTCAAGCATTAGGAGTAAATACTTATGCCGCAGACGAAATAAAAAAGAATTTCAAGATCTTTGGTGAAGCAGAAATTTTCCAATTTGATAGATATAATCCTAAAAACCTTATATTAGAATTGAAAAAAATTCTATAAAATTATTAAAAATTTCTTTTAACCTTCATTTCTTAATATCCATAATGGCGATAAAAAAGGAATCTGTTCTAATTATAGGTTTTAATACGCGCCCTCTAGCTTTTTCTTTATGTAATGCCGGGTATGACGTTTATGCCATAGATTTCTTTGGAGATTTAGATCTTTATCCCTTTGTGAAGGATACCCTTATTTTAACGAAGGAGTTAAACTCTAGCTACGATCTACTTAAAGATAGTTATAGTGATTTTATTCCAGCACTAACTTTTAGATTTTTAGAAAAATATTCTGATATTGATTATTATCTTATCGGAAGTGGATTAGATGATCACTTTGAAGAAAGGAAGTTAATTTTAAATATGTTAATTCAAAAAAGAAATCAAATTCATAGTCTTAATAATGATTTAGATGTTATAAAGCGTGCTCGTGATATAGAATATCTTTATGACTTTTTAAGAGAATTTGATTATAAAGTACCTAAGATAATATCGTTCAAAGAAAATGATATTAGTCTCCAATATCCATTAATACTCAAAAAGAGGAAAAGTTCTGGGGGTATTAATATCTATAAAATTAAAAACAATGATGAAATGGTATTAACTCTTAAATTCCTTAAAAAAGATGGATTTAATCCTTATGAATGGATAATTCAAGAATTTATAGAGGGTATTTCAGTTAGTTGTACAGTTATAGCAAATGGAGTTGAGAGTAAAGTTATATCAATTAATCGCCAAATAATTGGTGAAAAATTTGTAAATTCCCCCAAAGAATTTATGTATTGTGGTAATGTTGTACCCGCAAACTTACTAGAAAATGATAATGAACTAATAAAAAAAATATCTCTTCTTTTATCCAACAAACTCAATTTAAAAGGAATTAATGGATTTGATTATGTCTTGAAGGATCATTACCCATATTTAATGGAAATTAATCCTAGAATCCCGGGTTCTATAAGAGTCTCTGAAGAAGCTTTAGACGTTAACCTTTTAGATTTGCATGTTAAAAGCTTTAAGAAGGAACATTGGAATGATATAAAAGTGCTTATTGATAAAACAGATTTTAAGAATTTCTCAACTAAATTGATATTTTTCGCCCCGAAATTAATCAACGGAAAGATAATTTCGCAAATAAATGCTCTTGATAATATACACGATAAATCAGACCCAAAAAAAGAAATTTTGAAAAATGCACCGGTATGTTCAATATTATTTAAGGATAAAACATTTGCTGCCTCATATTTTGGAGCTTTAAAAATTGTAGATAATATAATGAAGATTATTTCAGCTTAGAAGTCTATTTAATAATTGATTTTATTTTTACGATATAGGATCCTAATTTTCGTTCATCTGCTTCTGGTACAGCTATTGCAATAATTCTAGTATCATCTAATTCATGTATTATAATGGAACCGTTCTCACCTCCAATAATTGAAAATTCCAGTCCTTCCTCAAGTAAAACTCCCGCTAAATTATAAATTGCTGATGACATCGCTGATAACATTGGTTCTGGCATTGTCGATTGTACTTTAATTGGTAAACCATCTTTAGTGATTATTGCAATTACTAATGCATTTGGAATGGCTCGCTTTAAAGCTACAAAAACTTCCTCTTTAATTAAATCACTAGTTTCTATTATGGCACTTATCTGAATCGCAAACCTTTTTAAACTATTGATGTATGAGTCAATTCCTTCCAATTCAGCCAGTTGCCTATTCAAATAGGCAATCAACGCAATACTTTCCGTTAAGATAGATAAGATTATTCTTTCCTTACCAGTGATTAAGTTATACGAGATTCTTTGATTTAAAGAGTCATTTAAAATTTTCGAAGAAAGGAACACCAAGCTACTGCTTGCAGCAGAAATTTCAGACTTGGTCATTTTTATAGTCTTTTTAAATCTACTCGCTAAATGAGTCCCCCCATGGGTTGATATAGACATTCCAAGAATACTTTTTTGATCAAGTAAGTGCTTCTCTATCAATTCATTTAAATCCACATCTAACTGTTTAATACTCTCATCCAGATTCATAGGATTATAATAATTGTAATCAAATATAAACATATTCTTGAATTCTATTTAAACGAATTTTAAAAGTACCTCTAAGATTGAGATTCTATTGTTGAAATTATAAATAATATTTGTGTTTTTAAAAAGAAATAATTGACTTATATACTAAGAATTAAAAAGATATTATTTTATTATTATTTATAAATTGCATAACATTTTTGAGTAAAATTATGGATCAATCGAAAAATAAATCAGGGACAAAAGAAACTGATCTAACTTACCTAAAAGAAGAGCTAGATAAGAAGAACAAAATAATCAAACAATTAGCAGAAAAGATCGATGAGTTCGAAAATACTTTAAAGCAATTTTCTGATGTCGAGCTAAAGATAAAAAATAAAGATGACCTAATTGATAATCAAAAAAGATCGCTTAATTTGAAAGAAGATCAAATCAAAACTCTTAAAGATTCGATGAATTTAAAGAATGAACAGATTAAAACTCTTGAAACATCAATTACAATCAAGGATGAGAAAATCAAAGCCATAGAAAAGTCGATAGAGTTAAAAGAAAGAGAATTAAAGGCTTTAAACTTATCAACTGTAGATAAAGATCTGTTAAGTGAAAAAGACAATGAAATTGAAAGCTTAAAAGAAAAGGTAAAAGCATTAGGGGAAGAATTAAAGGTTGTCGATGAGGATTTAGAAGCATTAGAAAATGAAAATGAGAAATTAAGAAATGAATTAGCATCATCGTCTGGCACTAAAATTATTGATTGGACTAATCTAGAAATTCCTAAGTCCGAAATACTTGAAAAGATGCGAGATATACTTATGAATGCGCTACATAATGTTACAATTGCAGTTCCTGATATAAAAGATTTACAGCAACTATATTTGTATGAAATAAGAGCTTCAGTTAATATGAAAATATCTTGTTCTATCGATCCAAGTTTTGAAGAAGATGCTGAACTTTTAGAAGAATTTGAAAGCCTGGATAATATTTCGATTAGATTATACGAAGGTGAAGATAGATTCGTTATAGATCGCGATGGAGAAGAGTTATTATTAGCAGTGAAGGGTGTAAATGAAAATAACCATCTTATCATTCATACAAAAGATCCTAAACACATTAAATTTTATCGGGCTATTGTGATGGATTCATGGCTCAGAGCGAGAAAAATTGAGTAATAAAAGATTTAAAACATAATGATTCTCTTATTCTAAATTTGAGAATTCAATAAAATAGGCAATTTTCTCGTTCACATTTAGAGTTCGATGAAGAAAATTCACAATGGCTCGGATTATAATTTAAATTAACCCCAAAATTCTCCTTCAAAAACTCTAATGTTTCACATATAGATAACTTAACAGATCTCTTACAGCAATGCTCTAAGTTATCGGCTATTTTGGATAGTGCTTTTGAAGACATCTTATTAGCTAGCGATCTTGGTATATCTGTACTCGGAGTTGCACTGGTAAATATGCTTATAGCTATACCCGATCCTATCCCTGCTCCACAAGAACCGTAGAACCCACACCAACCTCCAGGGATTTTTGATGCCCGCCTAATCGCTTCTTTAATATCCAGTAAGTTTATTTCCTTTCCATTTGGTTTAAGAATGTTATTATTTCTTAATGTTGTTAAGATTACTGCGGGAGTCAATACATGATGTTCTGGGCCATACATTTTGAATTTAGGATGCTTCATAATTTTATCAGCTAACTTAAATGGATCCTTTATTTTTGAAGTTTCACAGATGGACTCAATTATCTCTATAGGTTCTCTAGAATGACACGTATCACAAATATAATGACCGTCCTCACAATAAATGTTTGTATTAAAAATTTTTCCACAAAATTCACAATTAAGGGTCCTATATTTATCTGGTTCAACAGTATAAATTAATTTTTTACCACAAATTTCGCAATTATCACTTTTATTATCGTTCATTTTCCCCAAAAAACATGATTAAATTAAATTTCGATCCAGTATCTTTTTCTCTTTTCATAATGAGCAAGTTGAGAATATCCTGTTTTTCTTAAAATGTCAATTATATGCAAAAAATCATGAGCAATCTCATCCGGATGATGGGCGTCTGATCCTAATAATATTGGTATATCTAATTCATACATCAACTTTATAATTTCCAAACTAGGATATTGTTCTCCAACATCCCTTCTTAATCCACTGGTATTAATTTCTACAGTTAAGCCACTTTTTTTTATCAATTCAAGCGTTTCTGTAACCTTATTCATAATATTTTCTTTATCTATTGGGCGCTTATTGAATTTTTTAGGCAGATCAAAATGACTTATGATATCTTTTTCAAAATGCTTTGTTTTAATCATTTCCTGTACTGTATTATAATACAAGATATAAATTTCATCAATAGAATTATAATTATTATACTTATCTAAGAATCTACGATCATCAAATGCAAAAATTCCTCCTGTTCCGAACAACATATGAACAGAACCCAATATATAATCTAAGCGTTTCTTAAAAGGATTTAAATGGCCATTTAAAGTTTGTTCATGATCTTTAAAAAAATCAATTTCAAATGCTATCTTAACATCAATTTTAGAGTGGTATTTTTCTTTTAAATTCTCCAAGTTATCCAAATAAAGTTGGATTTCTTCAATATTCATGGAATATTCCTGATATGGAATTTCATTTATTGAAGGAAGAACCGGGCTTAAATAACCATACGGGAAATGGTCACTTAATCCTATAGTGGTCAAACTTAACTCTATTGCCTTTGTAATATAGTCTTCACATTTACCAATAGCATGTCGGCATAAATCGTTATGAGTGTGCCAATCTTCAAGCTTCAAAGAAACCTATCCGAAAAGTTTCAATTTCATTCTAATAATTAAGGCTATTAAAGAAGTTAGATAAAATTTTAGATTTGTTTTATTAACAAGAAATCTGCGAAAATTCAGTAAAAAATAATTCTAACGCTGTTATTTTTAATCCAATTGATTCTAAAAATCAGATGACAGAAAAATAATATATTTGACTTATTTCAATATATAATACAAAATTATTTAAGAATAGAAAAAAATTCTACTCATACAATATAATAAATTTTTGGTGCGAATAAGAGTGAGTTCCATAAAAAATTCCAGCAATTTTAATATCGACGAGTTATTTGAAAATAATGAAAATTTAACTTTCCTTGTAGGAGCGGGAAGTTCCACCAGTTCTCCATCATTATTACCTTCAACAAATAACATAGTTAATGCTCTAATAACTTATTTTTGTCCACCCTCAGAAAAAGAGAAAATTTTACAAATAAAAAGCCTGCGATTTGAAAATCTCATTGAAATTATTCATGAATCTATCAATGATAATTTTAAATTTTTAGATTTTTATTTTGATAACGATAGACCAAATTTAGAACATTATACCATTGCAGAAATGCTTAATAAAGGAAGCTTCGTACTCACAACTAATTTTGATTCGTTATTAGAACAAGCTCTCTTAAATTTAGATATCGCCAGAAAAAAAATCATTCCTGTTATAACTGAAAAGGATTATGAAAGATACAATGATCCATTAAAGTTATTCAAAGCTGGAAAGATACCTATCTATAAAATTCATAGCTCTCCAAAAAATCTTATCACGGGAGAAGATACAAGGGAATCTTTTATAAATACATTAAAATTGATAGGTAAAAATAAATCTATGAACAATATTATCCAATTAGAACCTTATAAAGCTCAGCTACTTAATAATATTACAAACAATCGAACATTAATTATAATTGGATATTCCGGCAAACACGATTTTGACTTTTTATCCACTTTAAAAACTATGAAAACCCTTAAAAATCTAATTTGGATAAATCATATTTCAAATGGAGAGATGGAGGAGGGTTTGTATGAATTTGAGGCTAAAAAAGTTAAAACCAAAGAAAAGCTAGATGAATTGGATTCAGTTCTTGCCGAAATCAAGAGATTTAATGATTTTATTAGAATTTTTAGATATGACACAAATACAATCAAATTTTTAGAGGAAAAATTTGAACAAAAAGAAATAGTAAGTACAGAACAGCCTTTTCTGGATTTAATGGGTTGGTTAAAAGAGAATGTAGCAGAACCCAATGATCTAACTAAGCTACTTCTCTCTAGCAAAATATACATTCAAAGTAATGCATATAGTGACGCATTTCGATTGTTGGACAAAATTTATCGAATGGCAGAAGATTCTGGAGATACTGAATGGAAATCATTATCCTTAATGTATATGGGTTTAATTAATTTTGAGCGATCAAATTTAAACGAAGCATTAGATTGGTTCCAAAAATCGCTACAATTTCAACTTAAAATCAAAAAATTCCCAAAAAGGGTTTTGATTTTCAAATATATAGGGATGATTTATCAATTGCAAAAAAAATATAATGATGCCTTAAAGTTTCTCGAGTTAGCTGTAAAAGAAAATGAAAAGTACAAAAATTATGAGGAAAAATCAAACTTATATCAATTAATTGGCAAAAATTATCAATTTCAAAATAAACATGAAGAGGCGTTAAAATATTTTGATGCCGCTTTACGACTTGATGAAAAACTTTTTAGATTGTTTGATGAGGCACTAAACTATAAGCAAGTTGGTAAAGTTTATTATTCCAAAAAAAATTATTCTGAAGCTTTGAAAAATTATCAATTAGCCCTTAATATCGTAGAAAAGTTAGATAATTTAGAAGAAAAAGCAGAAATACTAAATATATTAGGTCACATATTTCATGAAACAGGAGATTCATTAAGAGGTTTAGAAAAATGTAATGAAGCACTTAATTTCTATAATAAAATTCAAAATATGGAAGGAAAATTAAATTCTCTTAATTTTATTGGTATTATTTACCGGGATCAATGGAATTATCCAAGAGCTTTAGAATTTTTTGAAGAGGGATTTCAACTAGCTGAAGAACTACAAAATAATGAACAGAAAGCGATTTATAGTTTCCAAATAGGAATAATATATCATAATCAAGATAAAAATTTTGAAGCATTAAAATGGTTTGAGGATTCCTTACATCTTTTTGATGAGTTAGGGAACTTTGAAGGGAAAGTTAACAGTTTGAGAGAAATAGGTAATATTTTTCAATCTCAAAAAGCTTTTGTTAAAGCATTAAAAAGATTTGAACAAGCATTAGAAATCTATGAACAAGTTGAAGATACAAATAATAAAGCCTCAATCTTGAACCAAATTGGGCAAATTTTCCTAGAACAAAGAAAGTTTCCAGAGGCTTTACGAAATTTTGAAGCATCTTTTCAGATCTTTTCTGAGAATGACAATCTTAAGGGAAGTGCTGATAGTTTAAAAAGTATTGGTAATTTTTACTATGAACAAGCTAATTTTAAAGAAGCAATGAATCGTTATAGTGATGCCTTAGTTATTGCAAATGAATTAGGTTTAAACGAGATGAAAGCAGATTTAAAAAACAAAATAGGATCCATTTATCAAGATCAAGGTGAATATCCAACCGCATTACAGAACTTTGAAGAAGCTTATGATTTGTTTACTGAAGAGAATAACATGGAAGGTAAAATTGATAGTTTGCTTTTCATAGGTTTGAACTATCATTATACCGGAAATGATGAAGATGGGTTAAAAAAGTTTGAAGAAGCAATCCAAATCGCTGAACAAATTGGTAATTTACATAAAAAGGCTCAAAGTCTAAACATAATTGGCAATATATACCGAGAACAATGGAATCTAGTTGAATCACTTAGAAGATATGAAGAAGCTCTAGTAATCGCTGACCAAATGGGACATTTAGAAGAACAAGTACACATTTTGAATATTATAGGAAAAATTTATCAAAGTCAAAAACATTATCCTGAATCAATACGTAGATTTCATCAAGCTATTGATGTAGCTGAAACTTTAGGAAATCTTGAAGTTAAAGCTGACATCTATTCAAGTATTGGTGATATTTTTTATGATGAGGAGAACTATACTGAAGCGTTGAAGTGGTATGAAGAAGCTCTTAAAATTGATGAACAATTAGGTGATTTGAAGGGGAGAGCCCGTAGATTATTGCTTATTGGAAATGTATTTCTCGAACATAACAAATTCGATGAGGTACTTAAAAGGTTTAGAAGCGCATTAGAATTTGAAGAACAAATCGGTAATTTAACCAATCAAGCGACTTTAATAAGAAAAATAGGGGAGATTTATCACAGACAGGGATTATATCCCGAAGCTTTAAGATGGTACGAAGATGCCTATAAATTATTCGATCAAATTGAAAATTTAGAAGGCAACGCAGACTGTTTTGAAAGTATTGGAATTATTTATCAAGATTTAAATAATCATTCTGAAGCTCTCAAGTGGTATAGTGAAGCACTTAAACTTTCGGAACAAATCTACGATGAAGATAGAAAAGCAAGAGTTCTTTGCAAAATTGCTTCCATTTATCATGAACAAGGAATATATAAAGATGCATTTAAACGCTATAATAGTGCTTTAGATATTTTTGATAAAAGAGGTGATTTAATCGGTAAAACCTATTGTTTAAATCAAGTAGGATTAGTTTATCAAGAGCGGGGAGAATTTGACGAAGCTTTAAAATGGTATGAACGAGGAACAAAAATATTTAAAGTATTAGGCTCATCCAAGGAAAAAGCAGATAATCTTTACAATACTGCTCTTATCTACCGAGATCAGAGTAAATTTATTGAAGCCTTAAAAACCTTTGAAGAGGTTATGAAAATTGATGAAGAATTAAATAATCATATAAGGAAGGCTGAATCTTTAAATAACATTGGACTCATATATCTCGATGAAGACTGATGCCTGGAAAAGGTGTAATGAAGCATTAAAAATCTATGAGGATTTGAACAATCATGAAGGAATCGCAGATAGTAAATATAAACTTGGATTGACTTATTTAGAACAAAAAAGTTATGCTGAAGCTTTAAAGCATCACGAAGAAGCTCTTACTATTTTAAATGAGAATGGTTTAGGCAAAATACCTCTGAGTAAAGTTCTGAAAAGCAATATAAAACTAATAAAAAGCAAAATCTAATTACCTTAATATTATATTAATTTTTTCTTATTTCCTTATGTGTGAATAACTATTTCTAAACTAGATCTTTTTTCCATTTCTATTTTTTCATATCTATTAATTAACCAAGGCAATACTTTATCATAAAGAATATACAAATAGGGGGCTCCCTGATTAAAGAGAATTATTATTTCATATAGTAAAAATTCAATTCCAGTTGGGCGGATTCCCGTAATGAATAAAGGAAATTCCATAAAAAAAGATTCCAAGCATCCAATTATAAAAATAAAATAAATTATACGAATATTTTTGCTTTTAAGTCTTTTTGTCCCATAAATAATAATTAATGTTAGATATCCTATTATCACATTTACAATCCAGAGAATAAATTGCGAAGACATGTGGCGCACAGTCACTACTGGTGTATCATTAAGGGGAATCCAGAAAGAAAGGAATGGAATAAATATCCATGATATAAAAAATAATGATGTGAATAAAGTCACTTCTTTGTAATCCTTTTTTTTAAAATTTTCAAATACTATCCATAACCAACCAAACGCGAACATTGCATATGAAAAAGTCATCATAAAATCTGCGCCAAATTTTAACCAAAAATAATCTCCTAAAGGGCGAGGAATATACACACCACCTATCCAATATTCCCGTATATATGTTCCAGGAGGATATGTGGAATTTACAAGTATATTAAACCACGCTATAGCGTCAATAATATATACACATATCCCGGTAAAGATGCCAAAGTAAAGTGCAGCCCATTTCTTTTTTTTTATTAAAAAGCCTACCCATATTGATAGAAATAGCGCATCAAAGTAAATATAGTCATATTGAAAGAATCGCCATGCTTCTTTAAAAGAATCAATTACTTCATATAGCAATATTTTATCCCAACAGCTGAGTCAACTTAATATTGAATACGTTTTTCTAAAATAAACCCCTTTTTAAAAGATATGAGATTATTAAGAGTGTTAAAAGTAAGGATTTAATATGATTCAATATATTGTTTTATATATTCTGATACACGATCTGCCGGCTTATAAATACCAAAATGCCCTTCACATAAAATATCTGCTTTAAGGTCTAAGAGCCTTTTTAGAGATTTTTGATATTCACCAAAATCGCTAACTCCGGGAATAATTGGACCATGAAGATCCTGGCCAAAGAGAATTTTAACCCCCTCTATCTCTAATAAAATACTAATTGAACCGGGGGTATGTCCTGGGGTGTGAATGCATTCAAATTGATAATTACCAAATTTTAATATTTCTTTTTCCCCTTGTAGCTTTTTGTATAATTTAATTGGTTTATATTTTACCCCATACCACGATGCGGCTGTCTCTCTGTCATATCCTGCCTCCTCTATAGGAATCGAATCAAGTTCATGAGCATAAAATCTTAATTTTTTATTATACTCTTTAAGATCATAACACGCAGCAATATGGTCAATATGAAAATGAGTAATTATACAATGTTGAATATCTAATGGATTCAAACCAAGTTTCGCAATCTTTTTAATTAAATTAAGGGACATTCCACAATCAATTAATATTAATCCATCACTACTTTCGGAATCTATGAGAAAGACGGAACAACCAGAGTCTCCCACATGATAAACATTTTTATATACTTTTTCCATATTAGTACACCATAGTTAAAAATTCAAAATGATTTTCAATTCTTATCTCTTAATCGAAGTAATATTTCTTGTAGAGAAGGATAGTTATAACTGCAGCAAACCCAGTTGAGAACAGTACATCAGATGCATAATGGGCTCCAAGAACTATTCGCGATAATCCCACAAAAAATCCCCATCCAAGTACTAATATTACAATAATTATTTTTCGGTAGTCCTTCCATTTAAGATCTTTAACTGTAATTAAAAGCGGAAGGAACATCCATCCCATTGCGGCATGACCCGAAGGAAAGCTATAATTACCAGTTATTCCCTGTGGTATGAACCATGGAGTGAAATTGCTATAATCAAAAGCAAGATCTCTGAATCGTATCCTCCCAAAAAACAATTTAGTAAGCTGTACAAAAAGCAGTGGATTTAACAATGCTAAGATCGAAATAATTGCGGAAATTGAACGATAACTTTTCCAATCTTTATTCCACGTGACAATTATAAATACGGTTATTGGTATTATTAAACAGATCCCTGATAAGATGTCGGTTTCATTTGTATCGATAATTCCATATAATAAATAGATGATTCCACTTACGATTGATAAATAACCTGGAATTTTCTGTTTCTTCAAATCCTTAATATATCCTCCTATTAATATAGCTAATCCTATTGAAATTAACCCATAACCTGGAGGTTCACCATATTTAGCTCCGAAATCACCCCAAAGAGAATTCTCATCGACAAAACTGATAGAAATCTGTAAATCGAAAATTCCAAAGAAAAGTGCTAAAATAATCCAAAGAACAAGAATAATTAAAAATAGGTAACCTACTTGAGTTCTGAAGAAATTTAGTTTCATATTAATTATCTCATATGAGATACTATAAAAAACTAATTATAACTAACTTGACATATGATTTACATAATTTACAAGCAATTTTGGATAATCTGTGTAAATTGCGGCAATGGAGTGATCCTTATATTTTAGATTCAAAACCTTTATTATTCTTTTTTCTTCATTAATATCCCAGGCATAACACTCTAATTTGTTATCAATAATTATTTTAAAATTTTCGAAATTCACTCTCTTGCCTTTAAGATTTATGGCTTTTACTCCTAAATCTCTTAACTTTGAAAAATTAACATTTTCATTTGTAATTTTTCTTATTGATTCATTTAATGTATGGATTAGGGCTACATTTTTATTGTAATATCTTAAAGCTTTAATAACAATTAACTTTCGTTCGGTTATTTCTATTTTATCTAATACTTGGTAATCTAACGCTAAATTTATTAATTTTTGACCCTCCTTTTTTCCCCTTATATCAAAACTATATCTCAAATCATCCTTCTTTTCATTAAAAGCAGTAAATAGTTCTTCAACCGTAGGTATTTCTCGATTATCTCCAAATTCAATATTTTTTAATTGTTTGAGAGTCAATTCCTTGACGCTAATCCACTGCGAGTCTAACGTTATAAATGGATCATGGAAGCATACCAATATGTTATCCTTAGTTAACTGAATGTCAGTTTCTATTCCTACACCTGCTTCAACAGCCTTCTTAAAACAAGATATAGTATTTTCAATGCAATATCCCATACCGCCTCGATGACCAAAGATGTAAGGAGGATTCATTCTAATTCATCACAATATCCTAAATTAATATTTTAAAACAAATGAAAAAATATAGTTTTTATTGAAATTTGAATTAACTATCTTACATAAAACTCAAAAGAGATTTTAATTGACATGGAAAATGAAGAATCTCAGAATAAAGAAAAAAAACATTTTTCAGCAAAAATTAAAAATTATGTTCATAATCTTTTAGATTTCTCTAAATTTGATAAAAAAACGATTATTTTCATAGGAATCTTTATTATATTAATAATTTTTTCAATATTCTTACTTTATTATAGTTTTTTTATTGATACTCAGTTCCTCTATCGAATTGTGGTAGAATGGTTTGTAAATCCGATCTACTTATTAGGTTTTCTTGGTATACTGCTGTTTATTGTAATTATGGCAATTCAAGGGTTAATTGTACCTATACCTTCAGAAATAGTCTTATTAGCAACAGGGATGATTTGGGGTTTAGTTGGAGGGGGCTTTATGGGTATAATTGGATCAATGGCCGCTGCGATGTTATGCTTTTATGTGAGTAAAAAAGGAGGAAGACAATTAGCTAAAAAGTTTGTTGGAGAGAAAGCAATTGAAATGGCAGATAATTTCATTCATAAATATGGGATATGGGCAATAATTATTGCCAGATTTCTACCTTTCATAGCATTTGACCCAATAAGTTATGCTTCGGGATTAGTTGATATGGATGTAAAAAAATATTCAATAGGCTCCTTCATCGGTTCAATTCCCAGAGCGTTCTTTTATTCATGGTTAGGTGCATCATTAGGGATTGTCCCTCCAATCAATTTTAATGATCTTCCATATGAAGCGATCGATGCTCAAGCTAATTTATTTAATAATGTTCTTTTAATAGTTTTAGTTGTTTTGGTCGGTATTTTTATTGCTTATTATCTTTTTAGCAAATTCTATGGAAAAAAGAATAGTTAACCCTTATCATTTATCTCTTTATGGCTTCTTTATTCTTTAATTACGTTTCAAACCTTCAAATAAAACTTTATTTACTTTAATGTTCTAATAAGATTAACTTTTATATAATTTAAGAAATTAGGAGATGTTTCCCAATTAATAAAGAGTCAATATTAAAAATAACTAGTAAGTTAAATCTAGTTCTAGGTATACTTTGCTTTGTTTTTGAATTCTTATATTTTACTTTACCATCAAATTTTATTCTGTATGATATATTCGGATTTATTCTTATAAGTACTTGGTTTCTTAGTATTTTCATGGTGTATTTTGAAGACAAATATCTAATTAAATCTACGGAAATTGGAAAACGAATTAATAGGAACTCATATTATTTCATAGCCAGCTTTATCATAGGAATTCTCTTAATCTTATTCGGTATAATTTTTACGACTTTTATTTTGGAGGGCTTTCTTTATATTCTTGGATATATCATGAACATTTCAGGATTTTTTCTAATATCAGGTTACATTGTCCACTTTTCTCTAATTACTTATGAAAATATTGATAAAGAGGGTGTGTGGAAATTTGAATAGAAAAGTGACATTAAGAATATTAAAAGTTTTCTTAAAAGGATTATGTTATGCTACTCTTCTTGTTGGTATTCTTTTTACATTAGTATTACTTATCCCAATACGAAATGGGCTTTTCATATCAATTTCCTACTTTATAACACAGATCACCGGATTTTTAATGTTCTTCTACCTATTGACTACTATCTTATTACTAAAACTATCTATAAGAAAAAGAACAAGAAATTGGAATAGAATTGCCATTTCTACCATCGGATTATCCCTAACTATAATTAATGCATTACCCTTAATCATAACTCCAATAACCATCCAAACTGCGGAACAAGAATTCAATACAGCATATGGTATCGATTGGAGGGGTCAAATACCTCCTGATGTTGAATCTCATTTTTTAACATCCCAATTCAGTCTTTCTAGTTACTTTCTAGGATTTCCTCATAGGGATTGTAAAATCGAGACTGATATATTATATTATGATGCCGATGGAATTCAATTATACTTCGATGTATACTATCCTCGAGATAGTAATCGAGCTTTACCAGGTAATAATAGCATCATTATTAAAATTCATGGAGGCAGTTGGCAATTTGGGGATAAAACTCTCGGCAACGTATTAGTTTTAAATAAGTACCTTGCAG
>RDOE01000038.1 GCA_011364975.1 Promethearchaeota archaeon
TGAAATTAAATCAACAGGTATTTTAGGTGTAGGAGTTTTTTATTTAATAGGTTTTGGAGCGTTTGTAGAAGTAGATGAGCGAAAATTACGCTCAAGGAAATTTCATCGCAATACAAGATTAAGAATAGCCGCTGCGGGTACATTTGTAAATGCTATTACCACAGGAATTGCTTTAATTCTTCTACTAAGTTTTCCTACTTTAATTTCTCCCTTTTATGTACAAGTTTCACAAGTTTATAATGTTCTTACTACTGAAGAAGGAGGTTTTAATGAAGGGAATCTTGAGTATGGAGATGTTATTATATCAATTAAGAAACAGGGAGAATCTGATGGTCTATATGTCAATCTTGATTATAATAAAGGAATCGATTTAACAGCCATATTAAATAATGAGACGCGAATAAAATGCGCTGTTGGTGATAATTTAACATTTAATGTCTATAATCCAATTAGTGATGATGTAAATGAGAAAAATGTCATTTTAGGACCCCGCTATAATATAGGTATAGATTATGAAGAATTAAATGATACTGCTATAGCTATCAAATATAATTACTCCAGTAATATGGCAACTAACATAATTATTACGAAAATAAATAACACCTTAATAAACAAAACAAATGGTTATACTTTAGGATCTCTCTTAACCAATTTTAACCTTAAAAGGTTAAACTTAACCTCAAATTTAGGAGAGCTCTACATTTTAGATGTTAATGTTGATGGAGTCTTCGTAGGGGTGCAGAGCATTCCTTTCTGGATGCATAAGAATGAGTTTGCAAAATTATTTACCAATAATTGGCCTGATTTTTTATATAAAGAAATCGTGTGGTTGTTTATCATTTCATTTAGTGTTACCATATTTAACATGATGCCTCTCCCAATTTTCGATGGAGATAGAATAATGAAAGAATTGGTAAGCTGGACCATCGGTGAAGATTTTAATTCTCATAGAAAGAAGAAAGAACGGTTTTTATATGATAAAAATGAGCTGGAGTGTGAACTATCAGAATATCGTGTAGAGAAAATTGATAGTGTTAAAATTATTTTAGAAGAAAAATTATCTAATAATGAAACTGGTAATATTGAACTAAGTCCTGCTAATTATGAGTTAACTGATAAAATTGGAGATGGTTATAAAGATACGGTCCTGATTAAACTCCCTGAAAGTACTACAATTAAAGAAAAGTCTATTTTTGAGATTTCTTATGAATATCTTTATGATGAAAAGAAAAAACTAAAGAATAACATTTTAACCATCATTAGATTGATAACTATAATTGTAATAGGCGGGAATTTCCTTTTATCTTTTATTAAATTTGGATTTAATCTTTTTTGGTTATAATAAATCTAATGATGTGATGTTAATAAACGAAGATAAAGAAATTTATTACATTCATACTCAGTTGGGTAAATGTGATAATTGTCAAAATACACAATTTATAATTTATAGAAAATATTCTGGGGAGAAATTATGTAGTTCCTGTTTTATTAATTCAATCGAGAAAAATATTTCAGCAACTATCTCAAAATATAAAATGTTAAATCGAGAAGATAGAATTGTAGTTGGTGTATCGGGAGGTAAGGATTCTTTAGCTCTTCTTTACAACATCTATAAAATTCAAAAGAAAAAATACAAGTCAAAACCTATTATTGCTTTAACTATAGATGAAGGGATAAATGGTTACAGAAATAAGAGTATAGAGTGTGCTATAAATTTTTGTAAAAAGTTTAATATTGACCATAAAATTCTCCTTTTTAAAGATATAATTGGTAAAACTCTTGATGAAATTATCTCAATAAAAATTAAGGAATCCGATTATCAATATGCATGTAATTATTGTGCAACTTTTAGACGAAGAATTTTAAATGAAGGAGCAAGAGAACTTGGTGCAGATGTTTTAATAATGGGCCATAACTTAACGGATTTAGCCGAAACGTATCTAATGAATGTTTTATTTAAAAGACATCAAATTATCGCTAATCAATATCTCTTTAAAAAAGAAAATAATGAATTAGAACGTTATTATGTTAAAAAGGTTACCCCTCTTATGAAAATTCCCGAAGAGGAAATCTATCTTTATTCAAATCTTAAAAAATTCGATTATTACCCGTCGCATTGTCCCTATAGAGAGAAAGATCCAATTCTTAGAAAAAGAGTTTTGGAATTCATTCAAAAAATAAAAAGTTTAAGCCCTGAAATTGAATATAATCTATTAAATGGTTTTTTAGAAATATCCGAGATTTTATATCATAAATTTGAAAGAAAATCTTACAATTCTTGTATGAAATGCGGTTATCCCTGCGGAAGTAATAATCTTTGTCTCTATTGTCGATATATAAATGATCTAAATAAATAATCACTAATCTATCAAAAATTTACTGAATTCTTTTAATTTTGATTCTTCACGTACTTCTTCTCTAAAAAGAGGAATTTTAATTAAATTTTTACCAAGTTTATTCTTAAAAATTTCTTCTATTTTCATCAAATTACGCTGTTGCATTGAACGGCGAGCCTTACAGAAATCACATAGTTCTTCTTCTTCTAAATATAATTGATTTACAATAATATTTGAGACGGGTATACTATATTTCATTAATTCATTTAATAATCGTCCTGTTTCAGTTAATGCCATTTCTTCAGATATCATTACAATGACAAAGGAATTTTTGAGAGGGTCTTTTAAATCTTCACGTGCATTTATAATAGATTCATTTAATCGTTCTAATACTTCAAGAGAAGTATCCTCCCTTTTCTCCTCGCTGGTAAATAATTTTTTAATTAAACCAAAAAAACCGCCTAACTTCATTCTTATTTTTAATAACTTTCCAATCCAACTTGATAAGGTTTCTGGTAAGCTTAAAAATCTAAGAGTATGGCCTGTAGGTGCTGTATCAAATATGACTAAATCATAATCATGTTTTGTTTCTAAAAATTCTAAAACCTTTAATAAAGCAAATGCTTCATCAATCCCAGGGGGATTCATAGCTGTTAAATCCTGTAATTCTTCCATTATAGGTAATCCATCCCCCATTCCAGGTATTTCCATACTACTTAAGGAAGATAAGTTCATTAGATGGCTATACTGATCCAAATTTTTCTTAGGGTCAATTTCTAATGCAGTTAAATTGTTAAGATATGGAACCTTAGTTGGTTCACCAGGATTTAGCTCAACTCCTAGACTATCTCCTAAAGAATGAGCTGGATCTGTACTTATAATTAATGTATTTCTTCCCTGTTCTGCCGCCCAAATAGCAGAGCTTGAAGCACATGTTGTCTTTCCCACACCCCCTTTTCCCCCGAACATAATCATGCTGAGTGATAATAACATCTCTTTTAAATTCATATTTAGTTTATCATCCCAAAACTTAATATTACCATAAAATTTTTACTCAAATTTTACTAAATTTAATTAATCTTTATCGGAATATTCAAAATATTAGTATGTTAATTTAAAACGAAGAATTCCTACAATACCTCCAAAAGTACTAAATAAAGCTTCTCCTTCTCCAGTTTGTGTTGAAATAATTACAACTTCAGTGCTCATCGTTTCAGCAATAGTTCCCAGTTCCTCAATTATAGAAATCGTATTTGAAATGTTAAATGAATTGGAACTACATTTTGGACAAATTTCGTTTTGGATAGATGATTCTAAATTATTAAATTCCAATTCTTTCACTGTGCGATTTTCACTATAACCACAATTAGAACATTCCACTTTAACTTTTAATGTATCTAACTTTTCAGAAAGGATGAGTATTTCAACTGCTCCGATATTTAATGCTTTTTGCACTTCATTTAATCCATAAATTGCCATTCCCGTATCATTAGAAATTTCCTTGTAAAATTTTTGCATAACTTGTGATTCTTTTATATATTTTACATTTTCAATCTTATCTTTCACTTTCTCTACTAGGGCTCTAATCCCTTCGGATCCACCATAACCAAGGTCAACAACATCTATGATTTTCTCTCGCAGTCGGTAATCAAGGCTTTCATCACTAACGAATTTTTCTTTAGATTGACCTGGACCTCCGATAAAAATGCCCTGTAAATCTTCCATTTCTAAAAATAACTTATTTACTTCGTCGGATATCCTTCGATAAAATGCTTTTTCACCCTCCTCGATCAAACGCTCAAACCTTCTTTGAGATTGACCTCCTGCGCTAAACTTTCCATGTATTCCCGAAGTGAATTCTCTTATTATCTCAATTTGAGTTCCCCGAATAAAGCCAACAGCAGATTCCGCCCTTCCAACGACGATTAACCCGTAAGTTTCTTTTGGTTTTAACATATCTTCTAAAGGCCATAATAAGAATTCGCTGGCACAGTGGTATCTAAAAGTTGTCACCTTTTCTGGAGGATTAATCATATATAACTCATTTTTCTCGGTCCCTGCGGTATTATTTTGAGGGATAGCTCCTGAAAACATTACTAATCCATTTTCCGGAACGTCATTTATATTCTTAAGTTGCCCCAATAAACTTGCAATGCTATCTAAAACATTCTTCCTCGTTAATTTTGATTTTATATTTTGACTTTCACTTACTTCGTTTTTTAAATGGTTTGTAACATCAGAAATCTTACGATCATGTGGAATATATACTGAAACTAACTCAGTATGGAAGCCTCTCTTTTTTCTTAGTTTCTCTAGAACTTTTTTTGTTTGATAAAGTTGCAGATCTTTACTCTTCTTTTCTTGCTTTGAACTCATATTGACCAACAAAATTTTAAAGGTAGCAAAAGATTAATAGTTTTTGTTTATTTAAAACTATATAAACAACAAGTTAATTGAGATGGTTTAACTATAAGCTTAAAAAATGAACAAAATCCTACAGTTCCTTCCGATCATCCAAGATATGAAAGCTTAATATACCGACACAAAATCATTGATGGTATGAAAAACTTAATAGTTGCTGAAGCAGGATTAATTGCTCATGGGAGAGGTGAATGTTTCGATTATATTTTAGGTGAAAAAACAAATAAAGCCGCAAAAGCTGCAATAAAAGCAGCTATTGCTATGCTTTTACTTGCACACTCTCCAATAATTAGTGTGAATGGTAATGTAGCGGTGTTGGTTCCAAACCAGATAGTTCAATTATCATATCTATTAAATGCTCCTCTCGAAATTAATCTATTTTATCGAAAAGAAGGTAGAATAGACGCTATACGTAAAGTATTAGAAAAAGCGGGTGCTAGGCAAATATTGGGTATTGATGAAAGCAAGATGGTTGAGATTAAAGAACTCTCGAGTAATAGAAGAAAAGTTGATCCTGAAGGTATTAAAAATGCTGATGTTGTGTTAGTTCCGCTAGAAGATGGTGACAGAACTGAGGCTTTGAAACGAATCGGTAAAAAAATAATAGCAATTGATTTGAATCCTATTAGTAGAACATCTTTATGGGCAGATATAACTATTATTGATAATATTGTAAGAGCTATACCAGAAATGATAAGAGCAACTAAAGAATTAAAACAATTAGAGAAGAAAGATTTAATAAAGCTAATAGAAAAATATAATAATACCAAAAATATCAAAAGAACTCTTGATCTTATCACAAAATATATAAAAAATCAAAAACGAAAGCCATTTAAAAAGATCTACAGCTAAATCTAAATCTTATAATTATTATAAAAAGCTTTTAAAGGTCTAAAATTATATCTAATATAGTTAATAATTACTTTTATCAACGAGAACAAGAGATAAGCAAATAATGGGGACAGATAAGGATACACAACCTAAACACTTACCTCTTATTGGCGACGAGGATCCCATTGTGATCAGAAGATGTACTTTAGAGGATTTAGAGGGTGTAATTGAAGTAAATGAGAAAGAATTACCAGAGGATTATCCTTACTTTTTCTATAAAAGCATCTTAGATAATTATCCTGAATCTTTTCTCGTCGCGTGTAATCGAGAAGGAATTATTATAGCATACATTATGTGGAGAGTGGAGCGAACCCCTTCAATTAATAGTCTAAAACTTGTTAATAAAGGGCATTTAGTATCAATAGCAGTATCAAAAGATTATCGGAGACACAGGATTGCTTCTACGTTATTATCAAATTCCATGGAAAAAGTTAGAAAATATAAAATAGATGAATTTGTATTGGAAGTAAGAGTAACCAATTATACTGCAATAAATTTATACAAAAAATTTAATTTCTCCACACAAAGCATAAAAGAACGTTATTATAGAGATGGAGAAAACGCTTATTATATGACATGTAAAGTTTAACTGTCAATGAGATAAGATTGCTCGAGTCCCTTTATTAAATGGGTTACTATATTATTTAATGGAACGTCAATTCCATATGCAGCAGCCAATTCCACAATTTTTCCATTTAAGAAATCAATTTCTGTAGGCTTTTTTGCAATTATATCTTGCAACATGGAATTTTCATTACCTGCAGTCTGTTCTGCGACAGAAAACATAAGATTAACATATTTCTCTTCTTCGAACTTTAATCCTTGAGTTTCTGCGATAATTAATGCTTCTTTCACCAGAGCTTCCATTAACATTCTTAAATTTTTAGATTTTAAGAGTTCCCCATTTGTTAGCTTAGTTAATGCCCCAATAACATTTATTCCAATATTTACAAATGCCTTTTCCCAAGTATACCTAATAATATCATCTACGATTTCTGTTTTTATTTGACCACTTTGGAGCATCTCTTTTAATCGATTCAATGATAATAAACCACTCTTTAGTTTTACCTTATTATCGCGGTATTCTTCTGGGAAAGGAAATCCTATTTTAGTAAATCCCGAACCTGTGTGCATGACTACCCCTGGATTTTTCAAGACCGCCCCATGGGAGGTGACAATTCTCACTAATTTTTCCTTTTTAACATACAATTCTACCAAGTGCTCGTTTCCTATTCCGTTCTGCAGAAGTATTATCCAGTTACTTGCTTCGATAAGGTTTTTATAAGCTCTTATTGCTTTTATGGTATCATATGCTTTAGTGGTTATAAAGAGATATTCAAATTTATCTCCCTTATCTGATGATAATGAATCTTTATAATTACTGTAATTATCAAAGGCTTTAATGTTTTTGAGGGTCAATAATGTATCACCTCTTTGAAGTATTAATCCCCTTGCATTGATTACATTTACATGAGCGGGTCTTGAGAAAAAAATGATTTCTGTGGTATCATCATTTTTTAGAGTCGATGCCAAATACCCTCCAAATAAACTTCCGATCGATCCTGCTCCAATTATTCCAATCACCACGGGTTCCATCTCACGAGTACCTCTCAAAAAGTTCTTGGTTTTCTCCTTTTATCATCAGTATGATATCATTATAATCATATTATCTTTCAATTATATTATTTCATCTATTACTACATGAAACCCTCGTTTAATGCAATTTGTTAAATGATTAGAAGAACTTATCCAAACTCGTTTGACCCTTGTCAAAAGACCCGGATTCTTTCTTAACATCCAATAAGCTGATCTGTTCGGGATCGGTTCGAGGTTTTACTCCTAATTCTTTCATCATCATCAAGGAATTCTTCGCAGCATATCCAGAAAAATGATTGTTGAAATAAATTCCAATCTTTTCGACTTTATCTATTACATTATTTATTGAAACCGCCCATTCCCTTATCTCTTCTTCAGTAAAAAAATAATCAAACCAAATTTTTTTACCGTATCCGTGAAACCTTAGATAAAAAAACTCTGAGTTGGTGATATCCATTCTAGGTGGAAGTAATGGTTCAATCACAGCACAATAGGTTAAAGAATTCTTTTTTAGATAATCAAAAATCTTATCATCCATCCAAGATTCATTTCTAAATTCAATCGCTAAATAATACCCTTCTGCCTTTAATTCGCTTGGCCAATTTCTTATAAATTCTCTCAACATTCCAAAATGTTCTTCCCTATTAAATGAGGGAGGAAGTTGAATTAAAAGGCTAAGAAGTTTCTTCGCCTTTATTAATGGATCAATTGATGTAAGAAAATAATCCAGATCGTTTAAGCAAAGATCTACGTCTAATTTATGCTCATGCGTTACTTTTTTAGGAATTTTAGCGGTAAAAAGAAAATTATTAGGTGTTTTATCAACCCAGCTTTTTACAACCCATTTTGAGGGAATATTGTAAAACGTAGTATTAATTTCATTCGTATAAAATATTTCCGAATAGTATAACAAGAAATCCTCTTTCTTGAGGGCTTTAGGGTAAAAGGGACCAACCCATTCATCATATCCCCAACCAGAAGTACCCACCAATATTTTACGTTCCATAATTTATTTTTATAAAAATGCGCTTTATTTTTTTCTCACAAATTTCAATACATAGCTTTAGCATCAAAACCCTTAATTATGGGATCTCTTTTCTGAATTATTAATTTTTTTAGTAATTTAAAAATCTTTTCCCTTGTATCCAAATTCTCCTTTTTAATATGGGACGCAAAAAGCTCTAATTCATCAATAAAATAGATTTCTATTAGACAGAAAAATATAGATATCATAGGCGATATCTATAGTCTGACAGATTATCTTAAATCAAAGCCAAGGTGATAACAATAATTAATTTCTTCATAATCGTTCTAGAAGTTGCATTTTTTATATTTCTCTTAATCCTAACTACGCTAATTTTAAGAAGCTTTGTTATTAATAAGCATTGGAATGATTCTTTCAAGACGCCTTTCACCATTTAGAATTATTCAACTTACTCTATACCCTATAACAAACTTTATTGAGAATTACTTAAACATTTTCATTTCTTTTGGGATTTCTTTTATTATAGGAATTTTTACTGTTAAATACATTTATAATGTACAATTTAAACCTGCACTTCAAGCAGTAATTTATATATTAATATGCCAAGTACTTATTTGGTCTACTTGGTTCCCTGCTTCGGGGATGTTTTTGAGATTTTAAAACGCACCTTTACCCCTTAAAAACTTATTTTTTTTGACCATAAAATTTTTAATTAAGTATTAACTCATATACTTCGCCGACGGTAAAATATCAATATGAAATTAATTTATATATACCAACGGTAAGTTATTGATTGATAAAAACACCTCATCACAATTGATGACGTAGAATCAATAGCAGGTAGCGGCCTCGTAAAAGTATGTCAAAAATGACTTCGGTCATAATGCTTGATGATACAGGATATGAGTGCTTATAATGACCGCCTCCTTGGTTATTGTAAGGATCCCGCGCCAAGCACGATTGAATGTGCTCATAGGAACATACTCCCCATATAATGTTATAATAAGGTTTTTTTGTCTCAATATGAGATTGAAACCTCCTTATCAATCCAGAATACACAAGCCTTAGTGCAAGCAATCTGAATCTTTCCTTGAGTAGACGCCAATACGCCTACGCTATTTGGTGGATATCTTGGCTTGGGCACCGATGAAGAGCGTGACAAGCTGCGATAAGCTCGGGTTAGTCGCATGTAGACGTTGACCCCGAGATACTTGAATAGGACATCCACTTGCGGCTCAATAATCCGCAAGATTCCCCTATGGGAAAGGGAACCCTGGGAAGTAAAACATTTTAGTACCAGGAGGAAAAGAAAACAATAGTGATTCCGTGAGTAACGGCGAGCGAAAGCGGAATAGATCAAACCGAATCCCTTGGGAAACCAAGTGGAAATGTGGTGTGTGGACCTCGTACGGCCTCCCCAAAGAAGGTGAATACCTCTGGGATGTGGAGCCATAGAGCGTGACAGCCGCGTAACTGTAATTTGGAAGGCTGCTGCGAGGTATCCCGAGTAGTGCGGGATGGTTTTCTCGTACGAACATGCCAGATACACGCTGGCAAATCTAAATATGTCCCAAGACCGATAGCGAAATAGTAGCGTGAGCAAAAGATGAAAAGAAACCCGGAAGGGCCGTGAAAAGCGCTTGAAACCAAATAGCTTAGTAAGGATGCAGCCCGAAAGGACAGATTCTGTGTGAATGAGTTCTGGTGACAGAATATCAGAATACAGAGGACTAGGGTTGCATCATCAGTCTGGAATCATTGGCCAGGGAGTTTATACTAGTGGCGAGCTTAAGTGTCTAGCGGCACGTAGGCAAAGGGAAACCAATATTCTTGCAATCTAGTTATCACATTAGGAAGACCTGCGTACCTAGGGGCAGTTCAGCTGTTCCAACGGGACGTAGTGAATCCTTCTAAGGAACTAGACCAGAAGAACGGTCTCAAAGGGCCTAAAGTCACTGGTATAATACCCGAAGCCGGTCGATCTATTCCTGAACAAGATGAAGTCGTTCGAAAGGACGATGGAGGTCTGAACTAGTGCTGATGTGCAATTCGCTTAGATGATTTGGGAATAGGAGCAAAAGGCTAATCTAGATCGGTGATAGCTGGTTCTCCCCGAAGTTGGTGTCAGCCAAGTCTCAGACGAGGGAGCCGGTGGGGTAGAGCACTAATTGCAAAGTAAGGGGAAGAAATTCCTCCCTTCGCTCTTAAACTCCGAAACTGCCGGCACCGTAGACTCTGGGAAACGGGTTGGTGGGCGTAAAGTCCATCGCCGAGAAGGGAACAACCTAGACTTGGGTTAAGGTCCCAAAGTGCAGGTTAAGTGTCAAACTAAAGGGCGTTATATTTCTAAAACAGCAAAAGGATAGGTATAGAAGTAGCCACTCCCTAACGAGTGTGTAACAACTCATTTGCCGAGAAATATAGCCCCGAAAATGGACGGGGCTCAAATCTGCCACCGAGACCCAAGGACACGGGTGGAATAACCCCGTGATTCGGTAGGGGAGCGTCCAGGTTGCGCAGAAGTAGGTGCGTGAGTTCCTGTGGAGCGACCTGGAGTGCAGATCCTGGTAATAGTAAAAGCATAGATGGGTTAGAATCCCATCCGCCGAAAGGGCAAGGGTTTCTTCGCAATGCGTCGTCAGCGAAGAGTTAGTCGATCCTAAGCGCACCCTTAACTGGAATGCGCGAAAGAGAAACAGGTTTATATTCCTGTACCACGGTGCTACAAATAGCGGTAACGCACGGCTGTGTGCTAACAGTTCAGGGTAAGTGGAGTAGGGCCGTCGAATATCTCCCTACTTAAATGTAATAAAGCTGGTAAATAGTGTAAAACTTAGACCCAGCCCAAAGCATGAATAGCCATCCAATTGTGGAAGGTTCCGCTGAGCCAAGGACTTATTAAAAAAGCACCAGCAAGGAACACCGTGATCGTACCCAGAACCGACACAGGTGCCCCTAGGTGAGAAGCCTAAGGCGTATTCGTGTAAAGGAGGCTAGGGAAATCGACAAATTAGAGCCGTACCTTCGGAATAAGGCTTGCTTGTGAACTTCTTCACGCAGCTTCGGCAGTGTGCGGGGGTTCCCAAGTCGCAGTAACTAAGGGGGGACGACTGTTTAACAAAAACATAGGTTTCTGATAGCGCGAAAGCGTGTTTACAGAAGCTGAAACCTGGCCAGTGGCAGTTTGATCAATCCGGGTTACAACCCGAGTAAGTCCTGCTAAACGCCGGGAGTAACTATAACTCTCTTAAGGTAGCCAAATGCCTTGTCTGGTAAGTTCAGACGTGCATGAATGGTCCAACGTTCTCCCTATTGTCCCAGCCTTCTGACGATTGAAATTACACTCCGGCGAACGGACCGGAGATACCTGATGGGACGAGAAGACCCCGTGGAGTTTCACTGCAGCTTGTTGCTGCGGTTTTGGATTGGATACAGAGTGTAGTCGGGAGCTGAGAAACCGCTATCTCGGTAGCGGCGGAGCACAAATGGAACACCGGCTTTCCCCTCTGAAATCGCTAACGGCAGTAAAATGTCGGACACCCGCAAGTGGGCAGTTTGGCTGGGGCGGCTCACTCTAGAAAAGGTATCTAGAGTAACCAAAGGTCAGCTCAAGCGGGTCAGGAATCCGCTGAAGAGTTTAAGAGCAAAAGCTGGCCTGACTGGATTCTGATCACCAAGGAATCCTGAGGCTAACGCCTGGTCTAGCGATCCTTAGTTTTTCTCGTGTGGATGACTGAGGTGATAGAAAAATTACCCCGGGGGTAACAGAGTTGTCACGAGTAAGAGTCCCTATCGACCTCGTGGCTTGCTTCCTCGATGTCGGCTCTTCCTATCCTGGGAGCGCACATAACTTCCAAGGGTGGGGCTGTACGCCCATTAAAAGGGAACGTGAGCTGGGTTCAGACCGTCGTGAGACAGGTCGGATTCTATCTATCAGGTATGTGGGATGACTGAGGGCAAGGGAAAATCAGTACGAGAGGAACATTTTGCCGGCGCCTCTGGTGTACCGGTTGTCTGACAAGGCATTGCCGGGCAGCTACGCGCTAATGGATAAGTGCTGAAAGCATCTAAGCACGAAGCCAGTCCTGAAAAGAGTCATCCAATCTTACTCCGTAAAGCTACGCGGTGCTACCGTGTATTGCAGCTGGTGGGTTTCCGAAAGGTGACCTGTGAAAGCCGGAGTAGGGGACACGTATATTTTAGCCGGTTGTTATTTGGGTAATTCGATTAGTTCGAGTGATTCGGGTAGTGATTGGTTGGGGTATATTGTAGCCATCATAGTTGTAATGTTCGGAGTGTTGAAGTAGCGAGAGTGGGGCGCGGTGACGCGAACCATGGGAGCGAGACGAGCGCACCCGTAAAAGACGGGGTTGGTGAGATGGGGGTGTACGTACCGAGCCTTCGGGCGAGGTATTTAGCCTGCCATTCTCAACAGCGCAAGTGTGTGGCACTCGAAAGAGGATTCAAGGGTTCAGGCTTAGAGTGCTGAGGTTTGTGGACGGTTAGATGGGTAAGGATAAGTAGAGGGGTGGAGTATGTTCCTGAAGTTCTATTTTTTTTCTAGAATTACCAATTTATAATTAATATCCGTTTGAAAAAAGTATTTAATTTGAATATAATAGTTGCAAACAAAAGAATTAAATATCTTTATGAAATATTTTTAAATACTACGGCGAATTTTTACCAAATTGGAAATTCCTAAGGAACAACTTTTTAAATTTATGGATTTAATATGCAGGATTTGGAATTAGACGAGTTTGCGAAGGAATATTTACGCTTAGGATTGCGGATCGGTAAACATATTAACGGATATGTTGAATGTTATTACGGTCCCACTGAAATTAAACAAGCTGTTAATATGGAAAAACCAAAATCTCCCAAACTTCTATTAAGTGATTGCAATAATCTGCTTAATTTATTAACTAAACAAGGGTTTAAGGATAATCGAAAAAATTATTTTAGAAAAACGCTTAATGCAATTGAAACTTTATTAAAAAAGTTAAATGGAGATAAAATTTCTTATATTGAATTTGTAACAAATCTTTTTGATTTTAAACCTAAATTTTACGATGAGAATTACTTTTTTTCTCTTAAATCTGAAGCAGATGAAATATATAGTGGAAAAGGGTTATTGCATGAAAGGATGAATAATTACGCTATTAAACGAAACATATCAAAAGAAAAGATAAAAGAGTTTTTTACAAAAGCGATAATTGTTGCTCAAGAGCAAACAAAAGGAATTTTTCATGATCTCCTCCCAGAAAATGAAAATGTAACCGTGAATGTAATCAAAGATCAAAGTTGGGGGATGTATAACTGGTATCAAGGAAATTTTCAATCTAAGATAGATATAAATATTAGTGCTAATTATTATTGGACTGATATTTTAAGTTTTGCATGCCATGAAGGTTATCCAGGTCATCATACAGAATATGTAGTAAAAGAAAAATTGCTTTTTAGAAAAAAAAACTATTTTGAGAATTCGATTAAAATGTTATATACTCCTGAAATGGTAATTTCAGAGGGTATTGGTCAAATAGCTGAAAATGTTTTATTTCTTCCTAAGCAAAGTATTCTTATATCTTTAGAAAATTTTTGCTTACATCCTGAAATTGAGGATGATTTAGAATTATTAATTAAACAAATTCAGTTAAAAAAGAAATTTAGAGTTCTCGAAGGTGCTTTAGCTTATTATAAATATAATAATAATTGGAATGATAATGAAATAAGAGAATTCTTGAGACAACTTGAATTAATTACTGAACCTGCAATAACATCAATGCTGAAATTTATTTCAGATGAATTATGGGCACCATATGTTTTAAGTTATCAGGGAGAGCGTCTTCTAACTGAAAAATTTGGAAATCATCCCAATCCTGAATACTTTCAAACGGTTTATTTGGAGAATACTTTACCCTCCGATTTATCCCGAAGATAAAAGATTTTTGTTATTTTTCAATTGATCTTGTACAAACAGATAATCTATATTAAGAAAAATAAAAAATTAAGAAACTTCAATTGAAGAAGTTTATGGTATAATGCTTCCTCCATTTACTTCCATAACTTATTCACCTAAATATTTTATTCTTGTTTTAATTCCAAAATATTTTTACAAAAAAGAATTTAAACCCCAATTTTTTCCAATTCATGCCTGGTTAAAAAAAATAAAAGAAAAACCTAAAAGTCTTATTAATTGTTCTATTAAAAATTAAAAAATAAAAAATAGGTATATTCACTTGCGAAGATCTAAGGTATAATTCCTCCACTGCTTATTGACATAGCTGGTTTTGCTCATTTATTTTCAGAATATGTATTACCTTCAGTTTTAATTCAATAAAAATTTAAAAAATATACCCTAGAAAAGTAATATATCTAGGGAACTGTTCCACCTGTGTCTGCGGGCATCCAATTTTCACCCAATATAATTATAATTGAACATTAAAAATCTTGTGTAATAGAATATTTGTAAAGAGTATAATGAAGTCCAATCTTTTTAGTTTTTTAAAAAGTATACAAAATTATAAATTCCAATTTATCTTATAATAACATTACAATTTTGTAAAGAAATTGTAATGGTGAAATTTAATGGTACTAATTATTTGGCGTCAAACTCAAAAAATTAAGTCTGATAAATGGGACGAATTAGAAAAACTAGAAAAAAAGTTTTTAGAACTAGAAAAGCGCTTAGGCTTTCCCATAGAGACAAAGAAACGGTATCGAGCTCTCTTTGGGCCAGAAGGAGTAAACACATTAATTATAGATTATCAATGGGACAGTATGGCAAAAATGGAGAAAACATATACGAAAGCATTTTTAGATCCTGAATATCAAAAACTTGCGGAAGAAGCGTTGCCATTGATAGAAGAAAATATTTGGGAGATTTTAGTACCTTGGCCTGCATTTCCAGAATAAAATATTTAATATAAATTTCTTAATTTTTTTTTAATTTCTTGCTTATTTTATGATCATTTCAGCTAGTATCATAAAATTTGAATTGATTAAAAATGTTTAATCAAGTTATTTAATAAAGGATGATAAAAAAGAAAGAAAAAAAGGAATTTATTAATTTTTAATTATATCATAGTTGTTCAGGCATTTGCAAATTTATAAAGCGCATTGCTTCAGGAGCGGGTAAGTAAGTTCTAATCTGATACGTCATACCTTCAATTTCTGAAAAGCCTAACATATTTTGTGTGGCATTTTTAATAGCATCTTCAAGTTTTCCTTTTTTAACGTTAGATACAGTAAAGGTATGAGTTCCTTGAGGTGTTGAATTCACAGCAAATGGAATAACGGTTTCAGAGATCGTGTTATCGGGAGGATACTTTTTCAGTATTTCGAGATACAATTTTCCTGCCTTAGCTTCGTTTCCCGGAGGATACCAAATTTCCACAACTAAATACATTTTTGAGACATCTTAAATTTTTTTTAAAATTATCCTAAACCAATGATTTTTAGGGCATCTTTGGCCTCTAAAACGGGATAAACAGTGTATTCATACCCTTCTATATCCTTATATCCTGAGAATCGAGTATATAATGCTTTTATACCTTCAAAATATTTGTTTTCTTCCGTAATTTCATAAATTGAAAAAAATATGTATTTTCCACCAACTGCGTTAAAAACATGTTCAGTTTTAACATAAGGAGGTAATTTCGCTAACTGTAGGAACTTTTTTCCAATTTCAGAAGCTTTATGTCCCGGAAATGATCCGGTTACAACTACATAAGCCATTTTTCAAATCAACTTTTATTTACTTCTTTTAATTTAATGGATTTCATTTATATACCTAATCAGAATCCTAACAAAAGGAAAATAGGTATATCTTCTTTAAAATGAGGCTTAATTTAAACCTATACATTTTTGTATATGAATGTTTCTAGATAAAAAGTATTTAATAATCATAATTAATATAAGATATAACTCTTAATTTGAAATTCGATGATTACTTAGATTTAATTAAACAATAGATTGATTTTCAGTTAATTTTAAATATACACACTTTTAACTATTCAAGCAATACTATGAAAGAAATCAATATAAGATATGAAAATGATCCACGTAAAGATAATCCAAGATATAATCAATCTGGTTTTTTTTTAAAATTGCAACAGTTTGAAGCCTGGATCTATAGAATGATGGATGTGCGTAATGAACAACAAATAACGATGCAGTCAAGCTATTTGCCTGAAGTTGCAGAGAAAGAGTTATATATTCAACCAGCTCCCCAGATTTATTGTTTGTATGATTTTGCAGATGAGTTTTTAGAAGAGGGGGGTATTGAGGTATCTTATAAATCAAATCTTATCCAATTTAAAAAGCTTGATATTAATAACTCAGAAAGGACAAAAGAACATTTTGAAAAAGAAGATCAGCAAAAATTAAGTTTTAATAAGAATAAAGAAGAAAAGATTGAAGGAAGTTTTGGTTTATTAATTATTGGATGGGGTACTGCTATCCTTGGAATAGTGAAAGGAAATGAAATAGAAGAGATAAGTAGGTTTCGCGCCTCTCAATTAGGACGGTATGATTGGAAACGATTTAGTTCCGAGGAGGAATTGGACTGGTGGATAAAAAGGGAAAAAAGAGAAGCATATCGAAACATTTGCAGGATAGCAAGTAGTGAATTTCAACCAAGAATAAATGAATTAGATCAAATTATTATTGGCCTAAGAAAATTAGTCCAAGAAGATAATATAGACTTAACTTGGTTTAACGATCCTGTCCGAGAAAAAATTAATAATATCTTTGAGTTTGAACAAGATTCTGAACCCAGCTTGAAGGAATTACTAGTTAAATTTATTGAAAGTCAAAATAATGATGAGCTGAACAAGAAGGAGTAAATTAAAAATAAATAATAATTCCGTTATAAAAAATTTCTACCCTTAATTTCGTTTTTGATACCGTTCGATTGCAATTTCACGCCACTTTTTATTCCAGGCAGGAAATCCACTTTTTACATACCGTTCGTGTTCTGGGAAATTTTGGGTCACCCAATTAAAAAGCACAAAATATCGTTGAGCACCTGCTTCCTTAGAAAGTTTTTTAGACTTAACTCCTAATTTTCTTAAGTGAGATACATATCTCCCTTCAATCGCATCTTGAAGTTTTCCTTCAACTATCGCAGGTTCATGCTTTATTCCCACTTCATCAAACCAGTCTCGTACTAAATCGAAACAATTACCACGGCAGATTCGTATCGAGTCTGTTTTTTTGTTGAATTTAAGTGCTTTAAGCCCATCCTTAACCATTTTGAGGATATATTCTTTGGATTTTCGATCTTCATGGTTTTTCTTATTATAGAGGCCCACAGGCACACTACGAAATATAATATTCCCGGTTTCAACTACATGAAACCCAATAAACGCGTCTCCGACTAAATCGCCAGTTCCGCTATCGTCTATTTCGATTGTTCGTTTTGTTATTGATTGCATTAAATGCATCACCTTTTTTCATTTGTTATTTAAAAATTAATAATCGTCAATCGTTGAAATCAAATGATTTTTGTCCGATTTTCGTTTTAATCTATTTATATAAAATTATTAACCCTATAAATGTTTTTTGAATAGATTTTATAATAATTTTCAATATTTAATCTCTTGAAAAATTTGGTAATCATCCAAATTCAAAAACCTTTCAGAACATTTATATAGAGCATGTTTTGCCCTCTGATTTAATTTAAAAAAGCATTCATAAGAAAAACAAATAATGAATATAATTTCTCATTATTGGGAAATTTATGGAATAACCCCTGGCCCTTGCATTTGAAACATCACCTTTATTTTTGTTAGTATTAAAAAATTTGTTTATATCTATTGAATTAATATAACTTTCTGAAAAAATTGCTCCAGTTTAGAGAATAGAATGAAATTTTATCAGCAAAACACGTTTGAACTCGTTCTTTATAATTTTCTTTTTATAAATAGATATAAACTTCGATTTTTTTTCTTTAAAAAAAACACAAAAGAATTAGATTTAGATATATTTTTGCACAAATTTATTTACATTTTCAAACGCTTTCTTACTTTCTGATAGTTCATATCCCAGATTTTGAAATACATGAACCATATTCTCATAAACTTCTAATTTTATATCAATTCCAGCAGTTTTTGCTTTCTCTGCTAACATTATCGAGTCATCCAATATAGCTTCTATCCCACCTGCTTGAACGAGCAGAGGAGGGAGTCTTGTTAAATCAGAAAAAACAGGTGAGATATAAGGATTCTCAAGAGAATAGGTTTGCGCATACGCTAACGCCATTGGTTTTATCCCTGCAACTAATTCGGGTTCATATTTAGAGTTTATTTCTAAAGATTTTCCACTTCCCGTAAGATCGACCCATGGAGACATTAAAACTGCGGCGGCGGGGAATGGCAATTCCAATTCTTTCAACTTTAATAACGTTGCCATAGTTAATCCTCCACCAGCGGACTCGCCACCGATAATGATCTTTTTGGGGTTATATCCTTCTGAAAGTAGCCACTTATAGGCTTTAACAGAATCATCTAATGCCGCAGGAAAAGGATATTCCGGAGCTAATCGATATTCAATAGTTAAGCAGCGTAAATTGGTTGCATTTGAAACTAAATAAGGAATCCAACGTCTACTTTCAAGATTTCCCATAATATATCCTCCTCCAAATAAATGGAAAAAGATTTTCTCCTCTTCAGCTTCAGGTATATAAAGCCATTCAGCGGGAATATCTTCGATATTTATTCTTTCAATTACTATATTCTTAGGAATATACTTATTTCTTTCCATTCCGGTTGAGTTAGATATATACCTATTAAAGTCTAAAATCGTCTTCCAATCACATTTTCTATTTATAATATCTTCTATAGAAATATTGTGCTGGGAAACAAATTCCTTTGCTGCATTTTCACTTATTTCGTTAGCCTTCTTTAGTAGTGTCCCCAATTTTTTATGAACTTTAGCTACTTCATTATATGACATAACGTCTTTCCTACAAATTCAATGTCTTAGTACATATTAAAAATGAAACAGATTAAAATCTTTTTGAATTAATTCTCAAACACATTTTTGACTTAAATGTGACGAGTTTTTAAACTTATTTTAAGAAAGTAATTAACCACTTTATACTAATAAATTCAATAAAGGTATTTAGGAAATATGGGGCAAACAAGAGTTTTTAGTCTTATTTTGGTTTTAATAATTTTTGGAACTTTTATAACTGGAGTTAATGTTACACATGTACTCGGGTGCGAAGAAAATTCTCATGAAGATTGTTCTTTAAAAACTTCTTGTTATCAGCAAGAAAACTTCGCAGAATGGAGAGCTTCTAATGATCAATCATACTTATATATAAGAGCTGATAATTACTATAACTTAGGTCTATTAGAGGGGAAATATTTAGCATTTCAAATAGCTTGGTTTAAGCTAATTATCATACTTCAAGCACAACAGTTAGGTCTCCCTTATGAATTTGCTTATCAATATGCTGCTGAATATTTGGAATTCATTCCAGAACATTACATAATTGAAATGCAGGGAATGGCTGACGCGATTGAAACCGTACCAATCTCTTTACATGGTGTTGATTATGAAGTATCGATTGATTTCTTAGATATTCTCGTTCAAAATACTTTCTGGGATTTTTATTATGGAAAGATGCTTCCAATTCTCTCTGGATTTCCACAACCTCCCTTAATTGCAGGATTATGTACTGCTGTAGGATCATTTACAAGTAGAACGCCTATGTTAGCTCAAAATATGGATTTAACTTTCATGATGGTACCCACAACAGCATGGGTATTTACTAAGCTTGGAAATAAGCACATCTTTACGTTTAGAATGGGTGCTATGCTTGGTTTAGGAGGAATTAACAAAAGAGGGATAGCAATTTCAGTGAATTTAGTCGAAGTTCTAAATGTTGGCTCTAATGGTGTACCATTATCCATACGGTATCGTACTGCATTGGAAACCGCAAAAACAGCCTATGCTGCTAAAAATATCATAACATCAAGTGATAACACATTAGGTTGGAATTATATTATTAGAGATAATCGAAGAATATATACTGTTGAAACAATCCCAAACGCTAATGATATTAAACTTTTGAGAAGAGGAAAATTTACATTCGATGCAAATGTATATGAGAACGTACTTTTCAAGAGTTTTATGTTGTACCCTTCAAAATATCTCCAACGATATGATAAAGTATCTGAATTATGCCAAATTTTAAGTCAAGATAACAATTTAGATAAAAAGGACTTATTTTCAATTATCTCCTATTATGACGGCACAAATGCTAATATATTACGACCCTTTGAAACTTATGATGCTTGGGAAGTAGGAACCGCAGGAAGTTTTATGATCGACTCTCAGAATAATATTTATTTTTGGAATTTATCACCAAATCTCGATTATGGTTATATCCGCTTATAAGTTTCAAAAACCCAAAATTTAACTTTTTTTTATGTATATTTACTATTTTTGAATTCCAGAAAGTTAATCTTTGTAAGGAGTAATTATTTTATATGAGATCTCATAAATTATTCTTACAAGAACATAAATTAAGAATTATAATAATTACGAGAATTTTCAAAATGCCAAGATTAGAAAGAAAAATAGAATTAAATATGCCTGTGACTAAAGTTTATGATGTTTTGAACGATTATATGAGTCTTCCTCTATGGAATATTGTAGTTAATGAAATAGAACAATTGGAACCTAAGAAATACTTCCTTAAAACGAATGTAGGTGATGTAACTAATATCGAAATAGAAAATATCCCCAATGAAAGAATGACTTCAATTCAAGAAGGTAGTCCGATGCAAAAAATTGGCTATATCTTTTCCGCAAAAGGAAACAGTACTGAGGTAACTCTCTGGACTGAATTTGAACTTGAAGAACAAAGAGACGTTCTCGGAATGGCTGGTGATCTGTTTTTAAAAAGCCTAAAAGTCTACCTTAATCATCTTGAATCTGGGGGAAAACCAGAAGAGTATAAAAAATCGTTTAAGGCTATAAAGAATGCATAATAAGTATAAAAAAACACATTATATTGATTTTAGATAAACCCATATAAAACTACACATGACATAACATGGTTGACAGGAAATTGATATATGATAGCCTATGCAGTATTATCTGTAGTACTATTTCTATAATTGGATTATTTTATGCTTTTGAATTCGGGATTTCAGGAGATCTAGTTTTATTTTGGGTTTCAATTATTACTTGGGTCACTATTCTGATAATTTCGATATCTTTTATGATATGGACCTTAGTAGAATATAATAAAAACCTATAATCTATTTCTTAACGAAAAAGCCGACAAAAACCTAAGTTTCTGAATAACTAATTACGTTTTTATCTTTTTTAATTGGAAGTAAGTTTGAACAGCGATAGGATCCTCATTGGTAATTGAATGCTTATTTAGGAAGAGTCTTAACAATTTTAAATCACTTTCGGTGTAATTCAAAGATTTCAAAAAGTCAGAATGACGATAAATTTCCCAATTAAATTCATCCATCATGATAAAAATATCGAACTATTAAATTATAAAATAAAAGACTATATCAATTTTCTAAAACCTTCTGGTATAATTAAAATGAAAATAATAACACAACGAATAGTTTAATTTTATTCCTACTTTTTCCTATAAAAACAAGTATATACGAAGTTAATAGTTTAAAATTCCATCATTTTTATCTACTACTTAAAAAATAGATTCATATTAGAGTATATTTACAAGTTGTGGTTGTTAAAATGACAGAAAATCACATTATAGAGATGTTTTTACATCCTAAGTCCGTTGCAGTTATTGGTGCTTCTAAAAATCCCTTAAAGGGTGGGTATCGAATTGTAACAAATTTAATCTCTAATAATTTTAAAGGTAGGGTTTACCTTGTAAACCCCAATACTGAAGGTGAGTTATATAAGCTAAAATTTCATAAATCCGTACTAGATATCAAAGAAGAGGTTGAAATAGCAATATTTTATGTTCCTAACCATACAATTCCTGAGTTATTGAAAGAATGTATTCAAAAAGGTATAAAAGGAGCGATAATTGAGGCCTCTGGATTTGAAGAAGTTGGAGAAAAGGGAATGGTGTTAAAAGATCGAATTTTAGATATTACACAGAATTTTTCTCGAATAAGAATTGTAGGCCCAAATTGTATGGGCTTGAGTACAATAGAAGGAGACAGTGATACTGAAAATAAGAGTGGTTTTTTTTCGGGTTTTGGTGTTTTTTCGAAATATAAACGAGGAAATATTGCCATTATAAGTCAATCAGGTATGCTAAATGGGGGATATCTTATGCATGAAATAACTCAGCATCCTGAAATGGGGTTAAGGTATTCCTGCTCTATTGGTAACAAAATGGATATAGGGGAGATTGAATTCATGGAATATCTCATTGAAGATCCAACAGTAAATGTCATTGCTTTATATCTTGAATCATTCAAAAATCCAAGAAAATTTATTTATTTATGTAATTTGGTAAGAAAGCTCCCTAATAAAACCATCATCTTAGTTAAAGGGGGATTAACACCCTTAGGGCAAAAAGCAACACTTAGCCATACCGGTTCATTAGCTGAAGATGCTAATTTGATAAAGGCGATTATAAAGCAGTCTGGAATAATTCAAGCGAATAGTTTTTACGAAATGTTCCAATATGCTCAAACCTTTTCTATGTTTTATAACTCTAAAAAAAAGTTACCTAAAGAAGGCAAAGCTGCATTTATAGCAGGTTCAGGAGGTGCTGGTACAATTACAGCAGATCTTACGATGAAATATGGTTTGAAGTTTCCAGAATTTAGCAATGAGACCTATAAAATACTTATAGACGTGTTTCCAGAATGGATGCCTCCAAACCGATTTGCATTTGTAGATATCTGGCCTGCAATGGAAAAAGCTATGATGAATAAGATCAAACCAGATGTTATTATGAAAAAAGTTTATGAAGCTGTCCTTAACGACCCTGAAATTGAAGGACTCTTTAATATGATGTTTTGTTCTCGCCAATTTAAAGCGATGAATGATTTTGAAGATATTGCAAAATCGGTTCAAGCTACAGACAAACCGATATTTTTTTGGCTTATAGGTGAAGCAAAAGAAGTAAAAAAAACCTCAAATTTGCTAGCCAAATACAACATACCTAATTTTCCGAGTTTAGAGGATATGGTAAAAAATTTTAGGGTTCTCTTCCAAGAATCCATGAATAAACAACGAAAATAATAACTCACCTAATCAAATGGAAAAAAAAGTGTTAATTTATTTGTTATAATTCAATTTTTCCTGTTTCCAAGCTCCATATCCTTGTATTAAAAAGCATACTAAAAATAAATAATGAACCATTTTCTGCAAGCTTACTTGGATTATAAGTCCTTCTGTAGTTATAGATTTTGGTAACTTGAGAAGTATAATAGTATAGATTATCGCAAACGAAAATAATGTGAGATATATATACGCATAAATGTTAGGATATTCTCTATTATATAATATTGCAAGAGTATAAAAAAATATAACAACGACCCCAGTGAGATTAAACAAGTTTGAAAAAATTAAATGGGCGCTGGTAAAGATGTCCCAAGGAGTAAAAATTCCTGCTATAAAAAAGGATATGCATATTATTCCTAATAAAGAACCTATTTTACTTAGCAGAAATTGTTTTTTGTCTAGTCTAAAGAAACCTGGTATTGCAAAACTAAATGGGAAAAAGGAAAAACTCAAAATCAATGCAGTAATTGTGAATATTGAAAAAGATATGATATTAGAATCTCCAGAAAGAGCAATAACTCGTCCTAAATCACTGAAAAAATTTCCCCAGAAAACATAACCAGGACTTGAAGGATCAGTAAGCGTACCTCCAGCGTAAAATAACATTGCGATTATTGTAAGAATAATATACTGGGTAGGACCGATAATCATTAGTATAAATGCATTTTTCCTCCAATTCTTTAACTTCATCATATTCATTATATTTTTCACCAAAATTATAATATTATTACTTTTTACTAATTAAGGTTTAAAAAGCTCGAATAAAAGTTAAATAAAAACAAAAAAAAGATAGGTTTTAATTATTATTTTAAAATGAATTAGGGAACATCTCTAGTTGATTATTATGAAAAAGCAAAATAAAAAAACATGGAAATTAGCTCTCATAGTGGTTAATTTGATAGCCATACTTTTATGGACCTTATTATATTATTTCACTTGGGACGTGGTAATAATTACGGTCACTACTTTTCCATTTGCAGACTGGTTTGCAGTAATTAGCATAGCAAGAGTAATTCTTATTGTTGCAATGAGTTCCTTCTTATATCATCGGTGGTTCAAGCAAGAAGAGATTTACCTTTTTGATGCATTTTTTCTTTTTGCTAGCTTTTTTCTTATTCTGGGGCATGGTAAAATATATGACTTTATCTATGCCATCTTCTATGGAACAGGGACTTTCTCACTTGAGTTTACTCTGTTTTTAGTGAAGATGAGATATGTTTTAGTTGTCTTAATGGCACTTACAATTCTATTTATTGGAACAGATGCGTCCATAATTTTATATGAACTAAGACGTGATAAGGAACTTACAAAAGAGGGACGAAGTAAGGCCAAAAAGTGGATTATTGGTATCTATATAACAACATCCGGATTATTTATAGCTCTTTCTCCCTCCTCAGAAATGCTTTCTGCAGTTCTACCGTATCTTATGATTTTTATTTACTTAATATGTGCGATTATGTTTTTCTTCATGTATCGCAACAAGAGATTAAGTAAAGTGCATGGATTTATTGTGGGAATAGGCTTTCTCATATTTGTTGCTACAAACCTTATAAGATCTATTCTTACCGCTCGCGCCTATCAAGATTATAATGCAATATGGCTTTTCTGGTCTCAAGTATTCGATATGATATCAAATATCGTAATTTTTCTTGGCTTTCTTGTTAAACCTTCATTCGCAAAAAAATAGAGATTATAATTTTTCAATTTTTCTTTTCTTTTCTATTAAATCTTTAAATTTCATAGGTTTTTAATCTTCACTCTTAATATCTAGAAAGCTTGAATAATCGTAAAGGTTTATGAGACTAAAAAATAATAATAATTCCACAAACTGGTCTCTAAATCATTAATAAGCATATTATAATTTTCTTATAATATAAAGCAATCAATAAATTTAAAAAGTGTTGCAAATGAAAAATGATCCTATAAAATTGAATCGCAATGAGTGGGAATTATTAAAGGAATTTCAAAAAGCTCCTTTTAAAAAGAGATTTAGCGAAATTTTAGAACAAGAAAGAAATTTACAAGCAGAGATTAAGAAAGAATTACAAGAAACAATAATTAATTTCTAAAATGTAATTATTTTGTCTGAATCAGCCTTGTATACTAAAAATTTCTAATCGTCGTGATAGTACAATTTCTAATTATTCATATCTAAAAATTTAAAAAATCCTAATTTATTTTTATAGAAGGAATCGAGTAATTAACTTTTAAAATCAGGGAGTAGATTTTATAGTATTTTAAACTAACCTGGAAACTGAGGCTTATGGTTTATTTTCTAATTAAGAGTTTAGGATATAACTGCGGTTATATACAGAATAATTGTTCTTCTAATTCTAAATCTTGTGAAGATTGTGTTAGAAGCCGATTAAAAGAGATGGGATTTGAACTAGCCCCTAATTTTGAGATTTTTCAGATTGAATCACAAGAAAGAGATTTAAAAGTGGAACAAGAACAAATCTGGCAGAAATTCTTAAATGTGTTGAATATTAAACATATACTGATAATAGATAAAGAATCGGGATTAACATTACTTAATTATGCGGTTTCTGGGGTTGATATAGATGCGAATTTGCTAAGTGGATTTATTCAAGCAAATATCTCTTTTTCGGAGTCAGAAAATGTAGTAAATCATAAAAATAATACATTTTTTGAATTTCAATTCTATGAATTCCAATATAGGAATTTTAATATATTACTAAAAGATGGTAGTATTGTTCGTATATGTTTTATTCTTGATAGCAAAGCTTCAGATGAATTGAAAAAAAATATGTTTCAATTTTTAGAGATGTTTGAAACTCGTTATCATGATGAACTTCTACAATTTCGTGAAACTGGTCGGATTGATTTTGAGGAAATGATAGAAGATATAGTTGAATCTTTTAATATTCATCTAGTTTTTCCGATGACTATCGCACATTCAATTCCACCTTATGAATTAGAATATATAAAACAGAACTTAATCCAAAAAGCGATTTTTAATTTAGCAAAAGAATTACTTAACTCAAAACCATTTTTCTTTATCAATAATATGCTCCATAGACTCAAAAAGATTGTACAAATTGAAGATTCAATCGTTCTTTTTAACATTTTTCAACTCTTGGAAAAAAAAATTATAATTCCTACACCTTTAGAAACTATTGCATCAAATGTTGAAGTGTTAAATAGTACAGCACATCAAAAAGATACAAAAATTAAACCGTTGTCTTCTATAATTATAAATGAAGAAGATGGTGATGACATTAAAACTCAATTAGAAAATCTTAGTAAAGATGCTGCTAAAAAAGTGATGAAGACTTTCATTAAAAAAGCTAAAAATGCAGAAAAAGATCTAGCCTATCAAATCTCTAAAAGTCAATATGGGAAAGCGTTAATTATAGCTAAGGAATTCGGTTTTACAGAGGATTCAAGGAAGATTACCGAGTATCTTTTTAATCTCGATCGTCGATCAAAACAAATTGAACTTGAATTTATAATAGAAATGGCCGAAAATACAGAAAAAAAGGGAGATTTAATTAATAGCATAAATAATTATCAAAAAGCATTGAAAATTATTGAAGGATTTTTAGTCTATAATATTATTGATCCACGAGCTAAAAAATTTAAAAGGAAAATTCAAAAACTCCGAGAGTTAGTATAATTGAAAAAAATATTTAAATAAAGTGCTTTTAATAGGGTTTTCTATTATTTTAAATTAGCTCTTTATTAACTATTGGTAAATTTAAATACTTATTTAAATATAAATTTGTAATATAACTCTTAAAAATAATATTCTTTATCTATTTTGATAATTACCTTAAACCCTTAAGGATGATGTGAATTAATTATTGGCAAAATGTTATTATTGCAAAAAATTTATCGAAGGATTATCATTTAGTTGTAGGTTTTGTGAGATGACTTTTTGCTCAGTTCATAGATTACCTGAAAACCATAAATGTCCTTTCGATCTTAAAGATATTCATAAAAAGATTTATTATCAAGATGCTTTAGATTTCATGAATGAAAAATTAACGGTTGCTATTATTTTTGAACAATTAACAAAGAAAGAATTAAATAAATTTGAAACAATTAAACTTTTAGATGGTATAATAGAAGTTAGTGAAAGTCCTGAAGAGCGTATTGCAGCATTAAATGCCTTTAAAGTACTTAATATTAAAAATGAAGAAGTGTACCATATTTTAGAAAATTGTATCCTTTCAGATGAATCTTATGAAATAAAACACCAAGCAGAAGAAGTAACCAAGAATCTTTTTCCCAAAGAATATAAAAAATTATTAAGGCGCATCCAAAAAAGTCCAACAGATTAAACCTTTAAAAACTAAGATATTATTGTAGTCTAAAAATTGATTTTTTTAATACTTGCATTAAGATGAGATCCTATCTCTAGAATAGCTATTGAAGCTTGGGAATTGATTGAATGGGACTCTATATACCCCTTACCTGGATTTATTAATAATAACTGCTTCCTCACTAAGATTTTTGGATCATGGGTATGACCAAAAAAGATAACCCTTACCTTATCTTCTTTAAATTCTTTAATTATCTTCCTTAATAAAGATGAGTCTGGACCACCATAATAAGGATGGATGATCCCCATCTTTATGTTTGAAATTTCGATAACCTCCTTTGCTAAAACCATATTTCTTATACATAAAGGATCTGCATTGCCATAAACGCCTTTAAAATACTCCTTCTTTAACTTGAAGAATCCATTAAGGATATCCTCAGATATATAATCCCCAACATGAATAATCCAATCAGAATTTTGACAAGATTCAATAATTTGGTGAGGTATATCCTCAAAAGAGAAAGCATGTGTATCTCCAACAATAGTTATTCTAATACTCAAAATCTTATCTCATAAAGGTTAATTTACTTTTACATATTCTATTACTCTATAAGAAGATTATGTACTTATGATCTTGGAAATAAGGTAATTTTTTGAGATTAGTGGGTTATAAAAATATTGAATCTTGTCAATATATCTAAATTGAACTTGTGTTTAAAACAAAGTAAAGCTTTATTACATTCGATTATTACACAAGATAAATTACTTTATAATTTTTTAAATTCTAAATAAGACTGATTATAGTACCTATGGAAAAAACTGTGAAAATTATTGTCTCTGGAGATGGTGGGGTCGGAAAAACCTCTTTTTTAAACCGATTGGTTTTTGATACTTTTAATGCTAAGAATGAATTAACTCGGGGGGTAGATTTTTATTCAAAGACTATACTTGTCAATAATACCGAAATCAATTTTATACTGTGGGATTTTGCGGGACAAGACCAATTCAAAGATATTTTAGATCGTTTTGTCGATGGGTCATTAGCTGCTATTATCTTATTTGATCTTACTCGTATAAGCAGTATTGAAAATCTTCAAGAATGGATTTATAAGCTAAAAGAATTAGGTAAAATCCCTATTTTATTACTTGGAACTAAATCAGATTTAATAGATAAAGAAATGTTATCTCCGATAGATGATTTTATTAATGACATTAAAAATGAACATCCTAATATAATCCATTATTTAAAAATATCATCAAAAAATGGAGAAAATGTAAAGGATGCTTTTAATTTATTAATTGAAGATATTTCGAAATAGTATGAGTTTAATTCTTAATTATAAAACGATTAAACGTAGACTTTAAGCAAATAATTATAGCTGTCTATATGGTGTTAATAATTTTGAGGATTTTACTAAAATAAATCACTTTTTTTACATTTAGCTAGTAATAATGATATCCGTAATTGTTGAAAAATTGGAGAGGAAATCAGTATCGATTTATAGAATGGCTACTTTAGACTTACAAAAAAACCCATTTATGTGGGTTTCTGCTTATTTAATAGACGGGCTTTTGATAGATGCTGGGCATCATCATGCTAAGTATGAGTTTCTAAACTGTTTAAATTTTGATGAAATTGAATATTGTGTAGTTTCTCATCATCATGAAGATCACTACGGAGCGGTTTATGACCTAATTCATGAATATAATGTTCCTACATTTTCTAATAAAGAAACTGCATTTCTTATAAGAAATCAGATTAAAATACCACCTGAAAGGAATCTGGTATGGGGCATTCCGAAACCCTGTAGTATAAAACAACTTGATCAATCAGACGAAATTCTTACTACTAAGGCTAAGTTCAAAATATTACCCTCTCCTGGTCATTGCAAGAATCTAATTTCATTATATCATGAAAAGAAAAAATTATTATTTTCTACAGATGCTTTTATAAACAACCGCCAAAGTGTAATTTTTAATTGGGAAGATGCTAATAGGATGCTAGATACTCTCAAAATGTTCTTAAAATTAAATTTTAAATATCTCTTCTTAGAAGATGGTTCTATAGCCACTATGGATGATGTTCATCAACTTATACATTATTGGAGTTATATCAAACTTAAAAGCCAAAATCTCTATAGAAATGAAATTTCAACTAAAGAAATTGTGAAACAAATATTTGGAAAAGAAAGTATTTTGAAAAAAATGACTGGAGGAGATATGTCCCGTGAAAATTTAATACGTTCACTTTTAAACTTAAATCCCATTGATCCAAGGAAGAACCGTAAAACAAAAAAATAGCATTAGCAAAAAAACATTAAATTATAGGCAAATTATACCACTACAACCCAGTTAAATTCATCTTCAATTTCTAGTCTCTGAATTCCAGTAAGTAGTTCGTAAAGTTTACGCGTATATTGACCAGGTTCTCCTCCACTAAAAACTTTTTTTTGTTGTTCAATTGAAACAGACTTAATAGGCGTTATAACTGCCGCAGTTCCTGTACAAAATACTTCTATGCAACCATCATCAAATAATTCTTTATAAGATACATCTCTTTCTTCAATCACCATCCCAAGTTTTTTTGCTGCTAATTCTATTACTGACATTCGAGTAATTCCTGGTAATATAGTTCCAGAAGTTAGGGGGGTCACAAGTTTATCCTCAATCACCGCAAAAAAATTAGCAGTCCCAACTTCTTCTATGTATTCTTTATTCACAGCATCTAAAAAAATAACTTGAGAAAAACCTTTTTCTTTAGTCAATTTAGCAGCTAACATAGAACCTGCATAATTACTTCCTGTTTTTGCATATCCAGTTCCTCCCGGCGCTGCTCGCGTATATTCTTTGGTTATTTCCAGATCAATACCCATGAAACCTTGAGGAAAGTAAGGTCCTACAGGTACTGTGAAAATTATTACTTTATATTCTTTAGCAGGTTTTACCCCCAAGATAGGTCCACTTCCAATCATTAAGGGTCTAATATAAAGGGCTCCCCCGGTATCATAGGGTGGAATATATTCTTTATTAGCTATTACCACTTGCTTTATTGCCTGTACAAATCGATGTGTGTCATAGGTTGGCATTAAAAGTCGTTCTGCACTTTTATTAAACCTTTTTGCATTCTCTTCAGGTCTAAATAGAGTTATGTCTCCTTTTTTAGTTGACAAGGCTTTCATTCCCTCGAAAATTTCCTGCCCATAATTTAACACGCAAGCAGCTGGAGAAATTTCAATATTACCAAAAGGAACAAGTTTTCCTTGATCCCATTTATCATTTTTATAATCGGAAATGAACATAGCTTTTGTTTCAATAAAATCAAAACCTAAAGAGTAATAATCAATATCCTTTGCATCCACATTTATCACGTACTAGAACCTTTTTTCAGAATTAATTAATGATTTGTTTCCTAAAAAATCTTATTGAATTTATTTAGGTGATAATTCTTTCTCCTTATGAAATGTAAAGTTTTACTAAATCCATAAAAATAAATAAAAAAAAACTATTATATTGTTAATTTTTATAAAGAAAGTTTATTCTAAAAATAATTGATCTCTATAAGCCATGTCTACTAAATTACATGATGATTTTGAATATAAAATCGTTATTGCCGGGTTAGATAACGCTGGGAAAACAAGCGCTTTAATCGCATTACGCATGAAGTACAACTTTTATGAACGTGTTAAAGATTTAAAACCCACGATAAAAATTGATTATAATTCGTTTAAATTTCTTAAGACATATCATATTAATCTTTGGGATATGGGAGGTCAAAAAAAATTCCGAGAAATCTATTTAACTAATCCAATTTATTTTAGTGAGACGAATTTTATCTATTATCTTATTGATATTCAAGATGATTTAAAATTTGAGGAATCAGTACAATATCTTCATAAATTATTAGAAATTTACAGAGATTTAGGATATTCTAATGAGATAATTGTTTGTTTTAGTAAATATGATCCAAAATACCGCAATAATGAGGAATATCTTGAGAGAAAAAAAATGCTTGAAAATCTAATTCTATCCCAAAACAAGGATATGAAATTTAGATTTTTTAATATTTCTTATTATGATATTTCCTCTATTTCAAAAGCAATGTCCTATTCTTTAAGTAGATTATTGAAACTAGATAAATTAAATGATTTTTTAACAAGTTTAATTACAGATTTTGAGTGTAACTATGCAATTCTTTATACAGACTCTGGATTGATAATAGCAGATGATTATAAAAATATAATGGATATCAAAACATTTGAAGAGACTATTAGTGGAAAAATAAATGATGATCTTGAATTTTTCCAAAGATTAGTAGATGAAGGAGTAGATATAAATGAACGTAGCACAAT